>NZ_JBSHBJ010000008.1:118466-298247 GCF_053611945.1 Kribbella sp. NPDC054772
TCCCACCTCGCCACCCCGTCGTCCGGGTCCAACAACTGCTCCATCCATCCTCCTGGGGCGAGGGTGTGCGGCGGTGGCCGGCGGGGTAACCCGGACGCCCGCGGGTCACCTGGTCAGCAGCGGCTGCGACTACGGCTCCTACTGCGGCTTCTGCTGCGAGAGCGGCTGTGCTTCCGATGCTTCCTGTGGCATCGGTTGGACATCAGCGGTTCGATGCGTGCCATGGTGTTCACCCCCCTTCTCATCCTGGTCTGTGCTCCAGGTCTGTGACGATTGACGACGGCCGGTGCTGGTCGGGGCGGGTCAGGGTGACCACCCGGTCGGCGATGCTCGCCAGCTCGCGGTCATGGGTGACGATCAGGACAGTGCGATGCGCGGTGGCGCTCTGGATCGCCTGCACCACACCTGTGGCGGACCGTGGATCGAGCGATGCCGTCGGCTCGTCGAGCAGGACCATTGGCGCGTGCGAGACCACCGCCCTGGCGATCGCGATCCGTCGGCGCTGGCCGCCGGACAACCGGACGCCGTTCTCGCCGAGCGAGGTGTCGTAGCCGCGTGGTAGTCGGCCGATGAACTCGTCGACCAGTGCGGTCCGGCCGGCTTCGAGGACATCGGCCCGGGTGGCCGCAGGATTGCCGAAGGCAATGTTCTGCGCCACCGTCGCGTCGAGCAGCCAGGGGTCCTGCGGGACGTAGGCGAACCGGTTCCGCACGGTGAGCTGCTGGCAGTAGCGCACGTTCACGCCGTCGATCAGGACGCGGCCGGCGTCGACGTCGTACAGCCGGAGCAGCAGGTGCAACACGGTGCTCTTGCCGACGCCGCTCGGCCCGATCAGGCAGACCGTCTCGCCGGCCGCGATCCGGAGGTCGAAGTCGTCGAGGACGGATTGACCGGACTCGTACTGGAACCCGACCCTCTCGAAGCGCACGCCTCTGACCAGCGGCGGCGCGACCCACGCGCCGGGCCGATCGTTGACGGCCTCGGTGCAGTCCAGCACCTCGCGCACCCGGCCGGCGCTCGCACCGGCCTTGGCCATGACCGCCGACAGCCTGGTCAGCCCGCGGATCGGGGAGTACAGGTCGCGCAGGTACGCGGTCACCACCAACAGCCCACCGACGGTCAGTCCGCCGTGCAGGACGGACAGCCCGCCCACCACGAGCACGAGCGCGGAGCCGACCGAGAGCAGGATGTCGGCCACCGGGGCCCAGCGCGCGTCCACTCTGACCGCGCGCAGTTCGACGTCCAGGACCGCGCGGTTGCGCCGCTCGAACTCACCGGTGGCGTGATCGATCCGTCCGAACGCCTGTACGGCGCGCACGTTGCGCAACAGGTCGACCGTCGACGCGGTCATCCGCCCGGACTCGGCCCGCGCATCCAGTTGCGCCGCTCGGATCCGGGCCCGTTGCCGGACCGCCAGCCCACCGAGCACCGGCACGACGGTCAGTCCGATCAGGAGGAGACCCGGGTCGAACGCCAGCAGCAGAGCGAGTACGCCGACCAGCATCACCGCGTCGGGCAGGAACGACGTGGTGATCGCGACCACGCCGTCCAGGATCCGGCCCACGTCGGTGGTCAGCCGGGACACGAGTTCGCCGCTGCGCATCCGGTCGTGCCACCGTAAGGAACGTGTCATCGCGCGCTCGAACATCAGCGCCCGGAGTGCCGCGCCGATGCGTTCGGCCGCGCCCTCGGCGGTCCGCATACTCGCCATCTCGAGGAGTCCGTCGACGGTCACGAGGACGACCGTGGCGGCGCCGGCCAGGACGAGCAGCTGCGCCGGCGACAACCCGTCCAGGGCTGCGAACCGCCCGGTGAGCGGCTTCGACCCGAGCGCGTGGTCGACCGCCAGCGCCAGGGGCCAGGGGCGGAGCAGCGCGACCCCGACCTGAAGGATGACGAGGAACGCTGCGCCGGCCAGGGCCAGGGAGTGCGAGCGGACCGCGGGGGCCGCCACGCTGAGGCTCAGCGGCGCTTTCATCATTCAACAATCGCGGCCACGACAGCCCCGCCGCTATTGCACTTTTGGGCTAGCACTCCCCGGTCGCTGGCCGTCAAACGTTTGTCGCAGTCGATGACGAAAAGCGGTTGAGACCTGCTCACGCAGTGCAGATCGACCTATCATCCACAGTGGGGGGGACTACAGATGTGGGGCTACGGGGATCTGCGTCGAAACAAGCGGGGACAGCGGGCGACCGGATGATCCGGGTGCTGGTGGTCGACGATCATGACATCGTGCGGACCGGGCTGTGTCAGCTGCTGGCAGCCACCACCGATCTGGTCCCGGTGGGCAGCGCGGCCAATGGCGCAGAGGGAGTGACGCTGGCCGCGCGATTGCTCCCGGACGTCGTGCTGATGGACCTGTCGATGCCGGTCCTGGACGGGATCGCCGCCACCGAACGCATCGTCGCGGCGAATCCCCGGGCCCACGTCCTGGTACTGACGTCGTTCAGCGACCGCAACCGCATCGTGGCCGCACTGGACGCCGGCGCGGAGGGGTACCTGCTCAAGAACAGTCCGACCGAGGCGATCCTGACGGGCATCCGGCAGGTGGCCGCCGGCGGCTCGCCGCTCGATCCGCTGGTGGCCCGGGAGTTCCTCACCAGCCGACGACTGTCACCGCGGGACATCACCTTCACGAGTCGCGAGCTGGAGGTTCTGGAGATGCTCAGCGGCGGCCTACCGAATCGAGCGATCGCACAGCGGCTAGGGATCAGCGAACGGACTGTGAAGGCCCATCTGACCAGCATCTTCCACCGGTTGGGCGTCGCCGACCGGACGCAGGCCGCGCTCTGGGCCCAGCGGCACGCCAATCACTGAGCGCCATTCACTGGGCGCCGGGCACCGGTGTGGAACCGCGGGTTCTGACCTGCTCGAACGCGTAGTACACGGCAAGCAGGAACACCACGAGCAGCGTCAACTGCGCGGAGATGAACGAGATGCCGATCGTCGCGCCGTAGATCACCGTGCCCATCGAGTAGCGGATCACCGACCTGCGGGCCTGGCGCTTGGTCATGTCGTGCTCGACCAGGTGGTTGCGCAGGACGTACCACCAGATCAGGCTGAACGCGATCGCCGCCAGGGTCAGGTTCGCGCTGTAGACGGCGGCCGCGACGTTCGCGTTGATCGAGTCGTCCTCGAGGTGCTCCGCGAACAGGCTCGTCGGGAACGGCAGCAGCGTCGCCCAGAGCAGCAGCAACAGGTTCAGGAACATCAGCCCGCGGTCGGCGCGCTTGATCTGCCGGAACATCGAGTGGTGGTTGACCCACATGATGCCGAGGATCGCGAAGCTGGTCAGGTACGCCGCGAACTGCGGCCACTCGTCCAGCAACGCCGGCCACAGGCGTTCACCATCCTCGAGCTTCGGGCTGTGCAGTTCGAGGACGAGGAGGGTGATCGCGATCGCGAAGACGCCGTCACTGAAGGCTTCCAGGCGCGCGGTCTCGGCAAGGTCGGACGAATTACTCACGGCCACATAGTCTGAGCCAGCGCTGTCAATCCGTCGACAGAGAAACCGCTGTCCAGCTGATCGCCGGGAGCGTAATCGTCAGCTTGCCGTCCCGCAGCCGGGCGTCCGCCGGCTGCGGGGTGACGCGGTCGGGCTGCGTGGCTGTGTTGGTCGCGAGCGGGTCGGCGTCGTGGATGAGGACGGCCTCGTCGATCGTGGTGACGCCGGCGCGGCTGACGTCGACGGTGACCTCGACCGGGCCTTCGGTCGAACGGTTGACCGCGAAGACGGACAGACGGCCCTCGTCGTACGTCGCCACGGCGTCGACCGCCGCCACGTCGCCGTACGCCGCGGTGGTGACCGTCGGCGAATCGGTCTGCAGGTGCAGTACGTCGCCGGCGGCGAGCCGCGAGGTGATCGCGAACGGGTGGAACGTCGGCTGCTTCCACGCCGCGCCGCCGGGCTCGGTCATGATCGGCGCGATCACGTTCGCCAGTTGGGCCAGGCAGGCGACCGCGACCCGGTCGCTGTGCCGCAGCAGCGAGATCAGAAGGTTGCCGACGACAACGGCATCGGTGACGTTGTACTGGTCCTCGATCCGCCGCGGCGCCACCTCCCACTGGTCGCCCGGACCGTCGGTGCTGCGCGAGCGGTCGGAGTACCAGACGTTCCACTCGTCGAACGAGATGCCGATCTTCTTGCTGCTCTTGAGCTCCGCGCCGACGTGGTCCGCGGTGGCGACGACTGAGTCGATGAAGTGGTCCATGTTCACCGCCGACGCCAGGAACGAGGCCGTGTCGCCGTCCTCGTTGCCGTAGTACGCGTGGCAGGAGATGTAGTCGACGAACTCGTAGGTCTCCCGCAGTACGTCGCGTTCCCAGGTCCCGAACAGCGGCATCTTCGATGACGACGAGCCACACGCGACCAGTTGCAGACCGGGCTCGATCATCCGCATCGCCCGCGCCGTCTCGGCCGCGAGCCGCCCGTACTCCGTCGGCGTCTTGTGCCCGACCTGCCACGGACCGTCGAGTTCGTTGCCGAGGCACCACAGCTTGATCCCGTACGGCGACGCGCCGTGCTGCTCGCGCAGATCGGACAGGGCCGTGCCGCCCGGGTGGTTGGTGTACTCGAGCAGGTCGAGCGCCTCCTGGACGCCCCGGGTGCCGAGGTTGATCGCCATCATCGGCTCGACGCCGGCCTTCGCGCACCAGCGGCTGAACTCGTCCAGACCGAACTCGTTGGTCTCGATGCTGTGCCAGGCCAGGTCCAGCCGCCGCGGCCGCGACTCGCGCGGGCCGACGCCGTCCTCCCAGCGATAGCCGGAAACGAAGTTTCCGCCGGGGTAGCGGACCACGGAAACGCCCAGCTCACGGGTCAGTTCGAGGACGTCCTTGCGGAAACCGTCCTCGTCCGCGGTGGCGTGGCCGGGCTCGTAGATGCCGGTGTAGACACACCGGCCCATGTGCTCGACGAAGGTGCCGAACGTCCGCCGGTTGACCGGCGCGATCCGGAAAGTGGGGTCCAGGGTGATGGTGGCAGCGGTCACGGGGGAGACCCTTCTACATCGGTGTAGTACATCGATGTAGAAGATCATGGGGGCCGGAGCGGTGGTCGGTCAAGAGGTCGATTCGCGAACGTGCAACTCGTACGGCGCGACGATTTCCTCCGGGGTGGAGTCGTCACCACTCATCCGGCGGACCAGCAGGTCGACCGAGGTCCGCGCGATCTGCACCCGCCCGGCGTCGACCGTGGTGAGCGTCGGACTGCTGAACGCCGACTCGTCGATGTTGTCGAAGCCGGCCACCGCGACGTCCTCCGGAACACGGATTCCGCGCCCGGCGAGCGCGCGGATCGCCCCGAGCGCGAGCAGATCGTTCAGCGCGAACACCGCGTCGAACTCGACCCCCCGGTCGACGAGTTCCGCGATCGCCTCGGCCCCGCTCGACCGGCGCCACGCCCCTCCGGAAACCGCGAGCTCCGCGGCAACGGGGACGCCGTACTGCGTGAGTGTCTCGGCGTAGGCGCCGTACCGGATGGCTGCGGTGCCGACCTGCTCGCCGGGGCGGATGCCGAGTACGGCGATCCGCCGGCGGCCCTGGTCCAGGAGATGGCGTACGACGGCCTTCGTACCCTCGACGTTGTCGATCATCACGTGGTCGACCGGGCCGTGGAAGATCCGCTCGCCGAGCAGCACGATCGGCGTGGAGGTCTGCAGTTCGTCGACGTCCTCCGGGCCCAGGCCGAGCGGGCTGTAGAGCAGTCCGTCGACGAGGTGGCCGCGTGGGCGCGCCAGCGCGGTCAGTTCGCGATCGCGGTCGGCGCCGGTGGTCTCGATCATCACGGTGAGGCCGTGCTCGCCGGCCGCTGCGATCACCTCGTCGGCCAGCTCCGCGAAGTACGGGTTGCTGAGCTCGGGGACGGCGAGGGCGATAACGCCGGTCCGGCCGGACTTCAGGTTCCGGGCGGAGATGTTCATCCGGTAGCCGAGCGTGTCGATCGCGGCCAGCACCCTGGTCCGGGTCTCCTCGCGGATGTACGGGTAGCCGTTCATCACGTTCGAGACCGTCTTCGGGGACACGCCGGCCGCGCGCGCCACATCGCGCATGGTCACCGCCATCACATCACCCCTGGCCGCCGGTCGTTGGGCAGCCACGGTAATGCACCCGCGCGGCGCGGTCATCGTTGCTGCCCGCCACGATTCGGGGTGTTAATTAGTAACTACTGTCTGTACTGTGATGGGCGAAAACCTTCATCTTCCGTTCGCCCCCCGGAGGTTGCGATGGTTCGCCGATTGACCGTGGTCTGCCTGGCGCTGGCAGTGGCCGGCCTGGCATTAGTGGTGCCGCAACGAGATTCCCAGGCCGACGAGCTGGCCGGCCCGACCGCGGACCAGCTCCGCATTCGGGCCTCCTGTGAGTCGCAGCTGTCCAACGGGAAGTACGCCCCTGACGAGGACGGATCCGCGTCTGTTGCCGTGTGCAAGTCCGGCGACGCGGTGCACTGGACCGCGGACCTCGACATCGATTGTGACGGGCAACGAACGACGCAGTGCAGCGAGGACACCGACCCGTCGTTCCAGCCCGACACCTCGTTCCATCAGTCCGACGGACAGCCGCTGAACTCGGCCGGGTTGCCGTTCATCGTCGTACCGCTGCCGAGCTCGATCTGGAAGTACGGGTCGGCCGGGATCGCTGGTGGGACAGTGGCTGCGGTCGTCTATCAGGACAAGGTCGCGTACGCCGTGGTCGGTGACGAGGGTCCGACCGGGATCATCGGCGAGGGCTCGTACAAGTTGGCGCAGCAGCTCGGGATCGACCCGGACCCGGCGTCCGGTGGTGTGGACGGTGCGGTCGTCACGTACATCCTGTTCCCGGGTGTTACGGCCGCGCCGATCGAGAGCGCGGCCGATGCGGTGAGCAAGGGTGAGACGGCTGCGAACGCGTTCGTGAACGGTGCTACAGGCCAGTAAGCAGTCAGCGGTCGGTCAGGGCGCGGCGCCGCTGGGTGACGTCGGTCAGGGACTGGGGTTGCCAAGCGGCGTCCGCGCGGTACACGTCGGTGCCGGGCGGGACGATCTCGTCGATCCGGTCGAGGGTCTTGTCGTCGAGCGTCAGTTCCGCCGCCTTCAGCAGGCCCTCGAGCTGCTCCATCGTGCGCGGACCGGAAATCACCGACGTGACCGCCGGATGCGTGGTGACGAACGCCATCGCAAGCTCGGGCAACGTCGTACCGATGCCGTCGGCAACCTCGACCAGGTGCTCGACGGCGTCGTACTTCGCCGCGTTCGCGGGCAGCGCCGGGTCGAACCGATCGGGCGCCAGCGCGGCGCGACTCGAGGCCGGGTCCAGCGGCTGGCCCTTCCGGAACTTTCCGGAAAGGAAACCGAAGGCGAGCGGGCTGTAGGTCAGAACGCCCATTCCGAGTTTCCGGCAGGTCGGCAGCACGGAACGCTCGATGCCGCGGGCCAGCAGCGAGTACGGCGGTTGGTTGGTCCGGAAACGCCCGTAGCCACGGGTTTCCGAGACGTGGCTCGCCTCGACGATGTCCTCGGCCGGAAACGCCGAACAGCCGAACGCCCGGATCTTTCCGGCGCTCACCAGGTCACTCAGCACCCACAGCGTTTCCTCGATATCCGTGGTGTGGTCCGGCCGGTGCACCTGGTAGAGATCGATCCAGTCCGTGCCGAGGCGGCGCAGGCTGTCCTCGACGGCGCGGGTGATCCAGCGCCGCGAGTTTCCGCTCCGGTTCCGGCCCTCGCCCAGCGGAAAGTGCACCTTGGTCGCGAGGACGACGTCGTCCCGGCGGCCCTGGAGTGCCTTTCCGACGATTTCCTCGGACTCGCCGGCGGAGTACATGTCCGCGGTGTCGACGAAGTTGATCCCCTGGTCCAGCGCGTGGTGGATGATCCGGACGCAGTCCTCGTGATCCGGGTTTCCGACCGCACCGAACATCATCGCCCCGAGACAGTGCGTACTGACCTCGATCCCGGTCCCACCCAGCGTGCGATAGCGCATGACAGCAGCTCCCTAGCGTTCCGATCCGTGATGTCCCGCACGATAGTGTCCTGAGTCGGACGTTCGACTCAGGACACTAGGAGCTAGAGCGCTGTCTAGGTCAAGTGCTGCCTACAGTGGGCGCCATGGACATTGCTGGGCTGGATATCGCTGGATTGTGGGATCCCGAGCCGGGGTGGCTGAACACGGCGTCGTACGGACTGCCGCCGAAGCCGGCCTGGGAGGCGTTGCAGGCGGCGCTCGCCGACTGGCGGGTCGGTGCGACGAGTTGGGAGCCGTGGGACGAGTCGACCACCCGCACGCGCGCCGCGTTCGCCCGGCTGGTCGGGGCCGAGGTCGCGGACGTGTTCGTGGGCAGCACGGTGTCCGCGGCGGTGGCTCCGATCGCGGCCGCGTTGCCCGACGGGGCGAAGGTGCTGACCGACGACGTCGAGTTCACGTCCAACGTTTTCCCGTGGGAGGTGCACGCGGACCGGGGCGTCGAGCTGATCGCCGTACCGGGTGATCAGGTGCTGGCGGCGATCAAGCCGGGGATCGACGTGGTGGCTGTCAGCGCTGTGCAGTCGGCGACCGGCGCCGTCCTCGACCTGCCCGCGGTAGTTGCCGCGAGCAAGCAGATCGGTGCGCTCGTGGTGATCGACGCGTCCCAGGCCGTGGGCTGGCATCCGATCACCGTCGACGGTGTCGACGCGCTGATCGTCCACAGCTACAAGTGGTTGATGGCGCCCCGCGGCGCGACGGTCGGCTACCTGTCCCCACGCCTGCAGGAGCGCTGCCGTCCGTCGGCGGCCGGTTGGTACGCCGCCCGCGACGTGCACGGTTCGTACTACGGCCCGGTGATGGAGCTCGATCCCGGCGCGCGCCGGTTCGACCAGTCACCGGCCTGGTTCAGCTTCGTCGGCGCCGCGCCGGCGCTTGAACTGGTCGAGCAGATCGGGGTCGACACCATCAACAGGCACAACCTCGCGCTGGCGAACGACTTCCGCGCCGGCCTCGGCCTCCCGCCGTCGAACAGCGCGATCGTCAGCACGAGCCTCCCCGGCGCGCAGCAAGCGTTCGACGCCGCCGGAATCCGCGCCGCGGTCCGCGACGGAAAACTGCGCGCGTCGTTCCACATCTACTCCACGAACGACGACGTACAACTCGCCCTCGAGGCCCTCAAGCCGCTGTTGTGAGGCCCTGGAGGATGGTCCAGGCGCGGGTTAGGGTGCCGCTCATGGGTGGTGGACTGAGTATCGGGCAGGTGGCCGAGCGGACCGGGCTGAGTGTGCACGCGCTGCGGTTCTACGAGCGCGAAGGGCTGCTGGCGGATCCGGTCCGGCGGGAGTCGAACGGGCGGCGCGTCTACACCGAGGACGACGTCGACTGGCTGACCATGTGCATCAAGTTCCGCTCGTCGGGAATGCCGCTGGACACGATCCGGAAATACACCGATCTGGTGCGCCAAGGACCCGGAAACGAGCAGGAACGGTTGGCCCTGCTGCGCAGCCACCAGGACTACGTCAGCGCCCAGATCGCGGAGCTCAACGAGTGCCTGGGCGTGATCACCCACAAGGTCACGATCTACGAGGAGCACGTCGACGCCGGCACCGCCGACTGCCTGTGGGTGAGTCCGTCCACACAGACAGCCAGCGAAGCCTCCTGAGCACACCGCCGGGCTAGGCCCGCATGGCCGATTCCATCGCGGCCAGGGTCGTGCGCATGTTCGCCGCCAGCTGGTCGAGCCGGCCCTGGATGACCTCCGCGGCCCGGTCCGGGTGCTCGACGGCGCCGATCCGCATCCCGCTGTTGGCGGGTCCGTGCGTGAAGGTCTGCCGGACGAGCGTCCGGGACCCGCGGCGCTCCAGTTCGTACTCCCAGTGCGCGAACGGCTCCTCCTCGCCGCCGTACACGTCCCACCCGAAGCGGTACGGCGCCTCCGCGACGGTGACCGTGCAGGTCACGTATGTCTCGAACCCGTCGGCGAAGCGGTTCCGCGCCTCGAAGCGGGCGCCTTTCTCGATCGTGTCGTCGAGCCAGGCGCCGTAGTAGCACTCCGGGCTCCACTCGCCGTACCGGTCGATCGCGGTGATGCCGGACCAGAACTCGTCGATCGGCAGGTCGATCAGGACCTCGACACCGGTGGTCGCACCGGTCACTCCGTAGTCGTTCATGCCCGGTACGTCGGACGCGCCGCGGCGGGCTCGACATTTACGCGATCCGGGCGGCTGTAGAGATTCAGGCTCCGGTTGCGGATGAAGCCGGCCAGTGTCAGACCGGACTCAACGGCGAGGTCGATCGCGAGTGAACTCGGGGCCGAGACCGCGCCGAGAACCGGGATGCCGGCCATCACCGCTTTCTGGGCGAGCTCGAACGACGTCCGGCCGGAGACGATCAGGATCAGGCCACGGGCCGGGACGTGGCCGTTGAGGAGAGCCCAGCCGATGACCTTGTCGACCGCGTTGTGCCGGCCGACGTCCTCCCGGACGACGAGCAGGTCGCCTGTCGCGGTGAAGAGCCCGGCCGCGTGCAGGCCGCCGGTGCGGTCGAAGACCTGTTGCCTGGCGCGGAGAGCGTCGGGCAGCGTCGCGAGGACGTCGTACGCGATCTGCACGTCGTCGGCTGCCGGGGAGTACCGGGTCTTGGTGCGGACCGCGTCGAGGGAGGCTTTGCCGCAGACACCGCAGGACGACGTGGTGTAGAAGTTGCGCTCCACGCCCGTGACCGGGGCCGGGACGCCGGGGGCGAGGCCGAGGTCCAGGACGTTGTACGAGTTGCGACCCTCGTCGTCGCGGGAATCGCAGTACCGGGCGTCACGAATGTCATCGGGTTTTCCGATCACGCCTTCGGTCTGCAGGAAACCGTGTGCGAGTTCGACGTCGTGACCGGGGGTTCGCATGGTGACTGCGAGAGGCTTTCCGTCGACGCGGAGTTCGAGCGGTTCCTCGACGGCGATCGAATCCGGGCGTGAGCGCTCGCCGGCGGGGCTGAGCCGGACGACCGGGCGGCGGGCGATCAGCCGCCCCACGGACGTGCCCCTGGGTCGAGCGGCAGCAGGCGGGCGGCGATGGCTTCGGACGGGCCCGGCGCGACCACGGCGAGCGCGTCGGCGCCGGCGGGACCGCGGAGCATGGCGGCACCACCATGACCGATCGGTACGGCGCCTTGTGGCGTGAGGCGGACCGGGACGAGCCGTGTGCTGGTCGGGTGGCACGGGATGCCGCCCGGGACGGCGATGTGCGTGAGCTCGGGGAGCGGGAGGCCGCGCATCCGGCTGATGGCGGCGCCACCGAGCGTCAGGAAAGCAACGAGCGCGGCGAACGGGTTGCCGGGGAGACCGAGCACCAACCGTCCGTCGGGCAGCTGCGCCAGCGCCTGCGGATGACCGGGGCGGCAGGCGACACCGTCGACGATCAGTTCGGCGCCCAACTCGGCGAGCGCGGGCCGCAGATGATCGGCCGGGCCGGCGGCAGACGACCCCGACACGAGAATCAGGTCAGCCTGACTCTCACGCAGAGCGTCGATCAACTCAGCCCGTGAATCTCCCAAATGCCGAACCGCACCAGGGCCCGCGCCGGAAGCCGACGAGCCGCCGAGGGCGGCGGGCGAGGCGGGGGACGGGGGCGAGGCGGGGGACGCGAGGCCTGCGCAGGCGGTGGTTGAGGCGAGGGGTCTGGCGCCGGCTTGGGTGATGAGGGTGGGGAGCATGGGGCCGATGGCGTCGCGGACTCGGCCGGGGGTGGAGGGGCCGCGGTGGACCAGTTCGTCGCCGGTGACGAGGGCGGCGACGGTCGGGGGCGGGATGACGGTGAGGCGGTTGAGGCCGACTGTCGCGGCCAGGCCCAGGACGGCGGGGGTGACGACAACACCCGCGGGGAGCAGTTGGTTGCCGGGCGTGCACTCCTCGCCCGCTCGGCGGATGTGCCGACCGTCCTCAGCCGGCCCCTCCAGCCGGTCCCCGGTCACACCCGCGTCTTCCGAGCGATCCGTCGACGTCGCTCCCGCGTTCTCCGAGCGATCCGCCGGCGTCACGACCGCGTCTTCTGAGCGGACCACCGATGTTGTGCCTGCGGGTAGCGTGGCGCCGGTGACGATGCTGGTCGCCTCGCCGTCCTCGAGTGCTCCCGGATCTGCGGCTCCGGCCTGCACGTGGCCGATCACGCGCCACGGTCCGGCGCCGCGGACGGCGTACCCGTCCATCGCTGCTCGGTCCACGGGTGGGACGGCCACCGGGGACACCAAGGGGGTCGCCAGTACGCAGCCGCCGGCCGTGTCCAGGCCGCGGCTCGCCGCCTTCCCGACCCGCGCCGCCGCGTGCGCCAACCGCCGAGCCACGTCCCACGGCACGACATCCCGCTGCGCCCGGAGACCACGGCCTCCGGAGGCTGCACCACCCGGCCCGTCCTCCACCGGACCACCCTCTCCAACCCGCCCCGGCTTGTCGAACCGGTCCCGTTCCCCGGACGTGCTGCCAGGGTTCGGCTGGGCTGTGGGATGGGTCACTGGGTGGCCCGAAGGTGGCGGGCGGCCGCGGCGGCGGCCGGCACCAGGTCGGTGGCTCCGGAGTCGGCGTGGGCAATCAGGGCCTGCTTCATCCGCGGGTCCCAGGTGGCCTTCAGGTGGTTGGCGATCGCGGTGGCGGCGTCCGCGGGCGCCCGGTGCGCAAACTGCGCGGCGATCTCGTTCGCCAGCCGCACGTACGGCGGCACGCCGCCACTCACCGGTTGCCTCCGGCAATGACAGGTTGACGGTCGGCTGCCGGCTCCTGGGTGGAATCGGTGGTTACGGATTCCGGAATCAGGTCGACCTGAACGGCGGTCACCTTGTACTCGGGGCAGTTGGTGGCCCAGTCCGAGTTCTCCGTGGTGACGACGTTGGCTCCGCTGACCGGGTGGTGGAATGTGGTGTAGCAGACGCCGACCGGCATCCGGTCGGAAATCTTCGCCCGGAGCTCCGTCCGGCCCACCCGGCTCGACAGCGCGATCAGGTCGCCGTCGGTCACGCCGCGGACCTCCGCATCGTGCGGATGCAGCTCGAGCACGTCCTCGGGATGCCAGGCCACGTTCGCCGTACGCCGGGTCTGTGCGCCGACGTTGTACTGCGACAGGATTCGGCCTGTCGTGAGGATCAACGGGAATTTCCGCGTCGACCGCTCCGACGTCGGCACGTACACGGTTTCCATGAACCGGCCCTTGCCGCGGGTGAACTCGTCCTCGTGCATGATCGGCGTTCCCTCGGGGTGCTCGACGTTGCACGGCCACTGGATCGAGCCCAGCTCGTCGAGCTTCGCGAACGACACCCCCATGAACGTCGGTGTCGTCAGCGCGATCTCGTCCATGATCTGCGCGGCCGACTCGTAGTGCATCGGGTACCCCATCGACTGCGCGATCTCGCACACGATTTCCCACTCCTGTTTCCCGGTCCGCGGCGCCATGATCGGCCGGACCCGGTTGATCCGCCGCTCGGCGTTCGTGAACGTTCCGTCCTTCTCCAGGAACGACGTTCCGGGCAGCAGGACGTGCGCGAACTTCGCGGTCTCGTTGACGAACAGGTCCTGGACGACGAGCAGGTCGAGCGCGCCGAGTGCGGAAAACACATGCTGCGTGTTCGGATCGGACTGCGCGATGTCCTCGCCCTGCACGAACAGGGCCTTGAACGAACCGTCGATCGCGGCGTCGAACATGTTCGGGATCCGCAATCCGGGCTCGTTCAGGATCGGCGTACCCCAGAGTTTCTCGTAGATGTCACGGACGTCGTCGTCGGAGACGTGCCGGTACCCGGGCAGTTCGTGCGGGAAGGAACCCATGTCGCACGATCCCTGGACGTTGTTCTGTCCGCGCATCGGGTTCACCCCGACGCCCGGCCGGCCGATGTTGCCGGTCGCCATCGCGAGGTTCGCCATCCCCATCACCATGGTCGAGCCCTGGCTGTGCTCGGTGACGCCGAGACCGTAGTAGATCGCCGCGTTCCCGCCGGTCGCGTACAGCCGGGCCGCCGCGCGGACCTTGTCCGCCGGTACGCCGGTGATCTCGGCCACCGCCTCGGGGCTGTGCTCGGGCTGCCCGATGAACGTCTCCCACGCCGCGAAGTCCTCGCACCGGTCGGCGACGAACTCCCGGTCCACCAGGCCTTCGGTCACCACCACGTGTGCGAGTGCGTTGACGATCGCGACGTTCGTCCCCGGCCGGAGCTCCAGGTGGTACGTCGCCTCGACGTGCGGCGTCCGGACCAGATCGATCCGCCGCGGGTCGATCACGATCAGCTGGGCACCCTGCCGGATCCGCTGCTTCATCCGGGACCCGAACACCGGGTGCGCGTCGGTCGGGTTCGAACCGATCACCAGGATCACGTCGGACGCGTCGACGGAACGGAAATCCTGCGTTCCGGCGGATTCCCCGAAGGTCTGCTTCAGCCCGTATCCGGTCGGCGAGTGGCAGACCCGCGCGCAGGTGTCGACGTTGTTGTTCCCGAACACCGCCCGGACCATCTTCTGGACGGCGTACACCTCCTCGTTCGTGGTCCGCGAGGACGTGATCGCGCCGATCGACCCCGGCCCGTACGTCGCCTGGATCTCGCGCAACCGGCGCGCGGTGAACCCGATCGCCTCGTCCCAGGAAACTTTCCGCCACTCGTCCGAAAGCGTGTTCCGGACCATCGGCTCGAGGACGCGATCCGGGTGGCTCGCGTACCCGAACGCGAACCGGCCCTTCACACACGAGTGCCCCTCGTTCGCGCCACCGTTCTTGTACGGCACCATCCGGACCAGCTCGTCACCTCGCAGCTCGGCCTTGAACGAGCACCCGACCCCGCAGTACGCGCAGGTCGTCAACACCGTCCGGGTCGGCATGCCGAGATCGACAACCGACTTCTCCTGCAACGTCGCGGTCGGGCACGCCTGTACACACGCGCCGCACGACACGCAGTCGGAGTCGAAAAAGGACACGCCCGCGCCCGCGGCGACCTTGGAGTCGAACCCGCGCCCCTCGATCGTCAGCGCCAGCGTCCCCTGTACTTCGTCACACGCCCGTACGCACCGCGAGCACGCGATGCACTTGGACGCCTCGAAGTCGAAGTACGGGTTGGAGCTGTCGGTCGGTAGGTCCATGTGGTTCGCGCCGGCCTCGACGCCGGATCCGTACCGGACCTCGCGGAGCCCGGTGACTCCGGCCATGTCCTGCAGCTCGCAGTCCCCGTTCGCGGAACAGGTCAGGCAGTCGAGCGGGTGGTCCGAGATGTACAGCTCCATCACGCCGCGGCGCAGTTTCCCGAGCCGCTCGTTCTGCGTCCGCACCACCATGCCGTCCGCGACGGGCGTCGTACAGGAGGCCGGCGTACCCCGCACACCGTCGATCTCCACCACGCACAGGCGGCAGGATCCGAACGCTTCGAGGTTGTCGGTCGCACACAGCTTGGGTACGTCGACGCCCGCCTCCTTCGCCGCCCGCATCACCGACGTACCCGGTGGGACCTGCACGGGCACTCCGTCGACGGTCAACTCGATGGTCGCCGCGCCGGGGCGGGCGGGGGTGCCGAAGTCGGGTTCCTTGAGCAAGCTCATGCGCCGAAGTCCTTTCCGAAATGGCGGACGGCACTACGTACCGGCATGGGGGTGAGCCCGCCCATCGCGCAGAGCGAGCCGTCGGTCATCAGTTCGCAGAGGTCGTCGAGTACGACGAGGTTCTTCGCGCGGTCCTCGTCGGCGACGATCCGGTCGATGGTCTCGACGCCGCGGACCGCGCCGACCCGGCACGGTGTGCACTTCCCGCACGACTCGGCGGCGCAGAACTCGAAGGCGAACCGCGCCATCGCCGCCATGTCCACGGTGTCGTCGAACACCACGATCCCGCCGTGCCCGACCATCGCGCCGGCCGCGGCGAACGCCTCGTAATCCATCGGCAGCTCGAACTGCTCGACCGGGAGGTAGGCCCCGAGCGGACCGCCGACCTGCACGGCCCGGACCGGACGCCCGGACGAGGTGCCGCCGCCGAACTCGTCGACCAGCTCGCCGAGCGTGATCCCGAAGGCGGTCTCCACGATCCCGCCGCGGGCCACGTTCCCGCCGAGCTGGAAGACGCTGGTGCCGAGCGAGCGCCCGGTCCCGTACGCCGCGTACGTCGCGGCACCGTCCGCCAGGATCGTCGGAACCGTTGCCAACGACAACACATTGTTCACGACGGTCGGACGGCCGAAAAGCCCTTCCAGCGCAGGGATCGGAGGCTTCGCGCGCACCATGCCGCGCTTTCCTTCCAGGCTCTCCAGCATCGAGGTCTCTTCGCCGCAGATGTACGCACCCGCGCCGACCCGGACCTGCAGGTCGAAGCCGAACCCTGAGCCGAGGATGTCCGGCCCCAACCAGCCTTCCGCGCGGGCCAGCGCGATCGCGGCCCGCAGCGTCGCGACCGCGTCCGGGTACTCCGATCGCAGATAGACGTACCCTTCCGACGCGCCGACGGCGTACGCGGCGATCGTCATGCCCTCGATGAGCCTGAAGGGGTCGCCCTCGATCAGCATCCGGTCCGCGTAGGTGCCGGAGTCGCCCTCGTCCGCGTTGCAGCAGACGAACTTCAGATCGGCGTCGGCGCCGAGCACCGTCCGCCACTTGATCCCGGTCGGGAACCCCGCACCGCCGCGGCCCCGAAGCCCGGAGTCCACAACGGTCTCGACCACGTCGACCGGCGCCATTCCCAGCGCGGTCCGGAGTCCAGCGGTCCCGCCGTGGTTGACGAAATCCGTGGTCGACAGCGGATCGACAACGCCGACCCGGCGGAACGTCAACCGCTGCTGCCGTTTCATCCACGGCAGGTCGTCCACCACCCCGAGGTTGGGTCCCTCGCCCCGCAGCATGCCGGCCGCGATCAACCCGTCCACGTCCTCCGGAGCCACCGGGCCGTACCCGATCCGCCCCGCGGCCGTCTCCACCTCGACCAACGGCTCCAGCCAGAGCATTCCCCGGGACCCGGTCCGCACGACCTCGACGGTGCCGGAAACCGCGGAAATCCGTTCCGCAACCTCGTCGGCACCCACCGACCGCGCGGCGGAATCTTTCGGAACGTAAACCCTCACCGGACCTCCCCGAGCAGCGCGTCCAACCGGGTCGGCGTCACCCGGCCGTGCAGCTTTCCGGAAACTTGCACGGCCGGGCCGAGCGCACAGTTTCCGAAACAGAACACCTCGTCGAGCGTGATCCGGCCGTCGGCGGTCGTCTCACCGAACCCGCACCCGATGCTGCGCCGGGCATGCTCGGCCAGCGCGACGGCGCCCACCGAGCGGCACGCCTCGGCCTGACAGATCGACACCGTGGCGCGCCCGGCCGCGGTACGCCGGAAGTTCTTGTAGAACGTGACGACCCCGTGCACCTCCGCGACCGCGAGGTTCAGCACGTCCGCGATCACGGGGACGTCGGGCTGATCGACGTACCCGAGTTCCTCCTGGACCGCGTGCAGGATCGGGATCAGTGGACCGCGGAGGCCTTGCAGTTCCTCGGCGATCCGGCGCACGCGTTCGGCACGCCCGGGGACCGGGACGGGGACGGAGGCCAAGACGTCACTCGTCATGTATACAATATTCCGTCGCCACAGCGGCACGGTCAAAGCAATGCTGCCTATCACCTGATAGGCAGCAGCTATCAAGTCAGGCTGTACGCCGGTCCGTAGACAGCAGTCGGCCGCTGTTCGAGGAACGCCCAGTAGCGGTCGCCGTAGGACCAGTGCCACCACTCGGTCGGATAGTTCACCAGACCGGCCGCCGTCAGTACGTCGGCCAGCAACGCCCGATGCGTCCGCGCCTCCCGGCTGATGTTGGCTGCCGCGAAGAAGCAGGCCCCGTTGCTCTGCTCGGGGGTCGCGTCGATCGGCGTACCGAGGTCCAACGGGCCGTGTGCGCCCACCAGGGTGAGGTCGACCGCCGCACCCGCCACATGCGACGCGACCTCGACCGGCGACACGAAGCGGCTCGCCAGCACGTGCACGTCGTGGTCCGAGATGCCCGGATGCAGGCGCTCGAGTTCGGCGCGGTAGCCGTCGTAGATCTCACGCTGGCTC
This sequence comes from Kribbella sp. NPDC054772, assembly GCF_053611945.1. NCBI lineage: Bacteria > Bacillati > Actinomycetota > Actinomycetes > Propionibacteriales > Kribbellaceae > Kribbella > Kribbella sp. NPDC054772. Next base: position 136,445 of record NZ_JBSHBJ010000008.1, read on the forward strand.
TCGATCGGCCGCAGTCCCTCGACGACGTGCAGCCGGATGCCGGCGGGTAGGAACGTGTCGGCCAGCGCGAGCCGATCGGCGACGCTCTCGCGGGCGAACTGCCGGCCGGTCGTCGCGATGTCGCGGGTGAACAGGTCGACCAGCGGCTCGCAGTTCTCGATCGCGGGGATGGCGGTGATCCGGTCGTCGCTCAGCAGGACGGTCATCCGCGCGCCACCGCCGTCCGGATCAGGGTGTTGACGACTTCGGCGTACGACAACCCCGCCGCGGCCCACATTCGCGGGAACTGTGATGCGGGCGTGAACCCGGGGAACGTGTTGATCTCGTTGACCACCAGCTCACCGTCCCGCGGCACGAAGAAGTCCACCCGGGCCAACCCCGCGCACCCGAGGACTTCGAAGACGTCGAGCGCGGTACGTCGCAGCTTCCCGGCCAGCCCAGCCTCGAGCGGCGCCGGTACGACGAACCGCGTGGCACCGCTGTCGTACTTCGCGGTCGCGTTGAAGAACGGCTGCTCCGGATCGGCGTGGATCTCCAACGCCGGCGCGGTCTCGACCCGCCCGTCCGGGAACTCCAGCACCGCGAGATCGATCTCCCGCCCGACCATCTCGCGCTCGATCAGGACGTGCGGATCGATGATCGCCGCGTCCGCGATCGCGGCCTCCAACGACGTCCGGTCGGTCGCCCGCGTGACGCCGAAACTGGACCCGCCGTTCCCGGGCTTCACGAAGACCGGGAACTCGAGTCCGGCCGACTTGAGCTGCTGCAGCGCGGCCTCGGTGTCGATCAGATCCGGACCGCGCAACGTGACGCCGGGGGTGACCGGGATGCCGTGCGCCCCGAGAACCGCCTTGGTCAGGTGCTTGTCCAGCCCCACCGCGCTGGCTGCGATCCCGCTGCCGACGTACGGGACCTTCAGTTGCTCGAGAAAGCCTTGCAGGCGGCCGTCCTCGCCGCCTTCACCGTGCAGCGCCGGGATCGCCACCGCGCACGCCTGCAGGATCTCGACCGCCTCGTGCTGCCCGTCCATCCAGTTGCCGTCGGCATCGATGACCAGCGGGATCGCCGTGTGGCCGAGGAGTTCGACCGCCTTCGCGATTCCCTTGCCGCTGGCCAATGACACCTGGTGCTCCGGGCTGTTGCCGCCCATCACCACTGCGACCTTCATCGGTTGCCCTCCTCGTACCGGCGCGGCACCCGGCTGCCGATGCCGCAGTAGATCTCGTGCGGAATGGTTCCGGCCCACGCGGCCCAGTCGGCCGCGGTCGGCTCACCCGCGGAGCCGTCGCCGAAGATCGTCACCGGCGCACCGGGTTCGACCGCGAGGTCACCGGCGTCGACGACGAACTGGTCCATCGCGATCCGGCCGATCACCGGCATCCGGACGCCGTGACACCACACACTCGCCTGCTGTCCGGCGACCCGCGGGATGCCGTCGGCGTACCCGATCGGGACCAGGCCGATCGTGGTGTCCCGGTCGGCGACGAAGTCGTGCCGGTACGAAACACCTTCTCCCGCGCGGATCCGGCGTACCTGGGCCAGTGTGCTCACCAGTCGCATCGCCGGTCGCAGCCCGAGGCCGATCTCGTCGATCCCGTACAGACCGGCGCCGATCCGGACCAGGTCGCAGTCCGGCGCGTCCAGGGTGATCGTCCCGGCCGAGTTGGCCAGGTGTACGACGCTCGGGCGTAGACCGGCCCGTCGCGCGAGACTCACCCCGGTCCGCAGGAGCTGGAGTTGCCGCGTGCTCTGGACGGCGTCGACCGCGTCGCCGTGCGAGAGATGCGACCAGATCCCGCGGACCGTGACGGCGCCGAGCGCCTCGTAGTGCGCCGCCGTTCGGGTGAGCTCGATCCACTGATCGGGCGCGCTGCCGGCCCGATGCAGTCCGGTGTCCAGTTTGAGGTGCACGAACTGGACGCCCGGAGTCGACGCGACGCGCTGGAGTTCGGCGACGGTCGAGACGCTGACATCCACGTCGACATCGCCGAGCAGCATGAGTTCGGCCGCGTCGTACAGCCAGGCCAGGATCGGTGCGGTCAGGCCGGCGGCGCGCAGTTGCAGCGCTTCGTCGGCGTGCGCGACGCCGAGCCAGGTCGCTCCCGCCTCGACCGCCGCGCGGGCGACCGGTACCGCTCCGTGGCCGAAACCGTCGGCCTTCACGACGGCCAGCACGTCCTGGGACACGCGTTCGCGAAAGGTACGGACATTGGCGCGGATCGCGGACAGGTCGACGACGGCCTCCGTCAATCCGGCGATCCCACGGGCAACCGGGCGGTGGCGGGACTGGACCAGGTACATGCTCGCTATTGTTGTTTCCGGCAACGATTGCGATCATCGGAGCGCGGACGGATGTGTGCGTGCGGCGACTACGACCCTGGTATGACGGCCCTCATCCCGATGAATGAAATTCGTTCGCGACGGTGAACTTTCCGGCTCCGCCGGGGGGAAACTTCCCCGCTACTCGGTGCCGAGGACGAACGTCTGGATCGCGACCACGGCCGCGCCGCGGGCCCATTCGCTGAAGTCCGCGGGCTGCAGGACCATCGGCAGCTCGGCCGCGGACGGGTGCCGATCGGCGTGCAGGCCGGCCAGCAGGTCCTCGTGCGCGACCTCGGCGAGCCGGATGCCTTCGCCGCCGAGCACGACCAGCTCGGGCAGGGTGAAGTTCGCGGCCGCGGCGATCAGTTTGCCGAGCGCGCGACCCGCCCGGCCGACCACCGCGGCGGCGGCCGGGTCGCCTTTCGCCGCCAGGTCGAGAGCTTCGTCGTAGTCGACCGGCCGGCCGAGCGCCGTACCGACCTGATCGGTGACGGCGCCGACGGTGAGCAGACTGAGGGCGCAGCCATGGTGGCCGCGGTCGCAGCGTGGTCCGTCGGGAATGAGCGGGAAGTGGCCGACCAGACCGAGCGTGACGTCCGGGCTGTCGACCGTTCGGTTGTGGACGACGAGGCCGTAGCCGACCCCCGCGCCGATGGTGACCAGGATGAACCGGTCCGAGTTCCGTCCGGCACCGAACCAGTGGGTGGCCTCGGTCAACGAGGTCAGGTCGTTCGCGATCACGATCGGGACGCTGGTGTGCGCGGCGAGCAGTTCGCCGAACGGGACGTCGACCCAGTTCAGGTACGGGCCCCAGCGGACCTCGGAACCGTCCGCGACCCGGCCGCCGATCGAGATGCCGATCCCGGTGAGCGCCGTACCGCCGGGGACCTGGACCGCGAGCTCGTCGGTGAGTTCGAGGACGAGCTCCGCGACCGCGGACGGTGTCGGGTCCGGGATCGGGCGCTCCACGCTCGCGAGCACCTCCGCACGCAAGGTGGTCAGGACGCCGATCGCGGAGTCCCCGGTGAGCTTGATGCCGACGAAATGGTGCGCGTTCGAATCGAGGTCGAGTGGCTGCGACGGGCGGCCGACCCGCGCATCGGTGGGGCCACCCTCGACCTCGACCAGCAGGCCGGACTCGACCATCGGCTTCGTCAACCGGGTCAGGCTGCCGGGGGACAGGCCGACGCGACGCGACAACTCGGCCCGCGACAGCGGCCCGTCCAGCAAGATCTCCAGCGCCACCTGCCGCGAGGGCCCTGCCAGCGGCCGCCACTCACCCATCCCGAAAGGGTAACCGGGGAGACGCCGGGGCGTGACCCGGTCCGCGGTTCTGGCCGCACAAACCCCGGCGTCAGGCTCATCTCGCAGTATGCAACGGTTTCCCGCGCCTGGCTTGGCGACAACGGTGTCAGATCTCAGTCAATATCACCGTCAGTGCGGGAGCTTGCGGGTATCGATCAGTTGCTGCGCGACGTCGCGCAGTTTGGTGTTCGTGTCCTGCGAATAGCGCTTCAGGATCGCGAACGCGCGGTCCCCGTCGACGTCGAAGCGCTCCATCAGGATGCCCATCGCCTGACCGACCAGCTTCCGCGCGTCGACGGCCTGCGCCATCGTCTCCTCGTGCCGGGCGGAGGCCACCGCGACCGAGGCGTGCTGCGCAAGGATGTGTGCGACCGCCTCGTCGTCCGCGCTGAACGCGTCCGGCAGGGGGCTGTACAACCCCAGCACACCGACGTTCGGTCGCGACGCGTCACCGGTCGCCAACGGTACGTCGAGAACGCTGCGGACCCCGAGTGCTGCAACCTTGTCCGCCCACTCGGGCCACCGGTCGTCGGTGCCGGTGTCGCGGATCAGAACGGTCGTGCGATCACGCAGTGCGGTGACCAGCGGGCCACTCTCGGTGCTGATCTGCAGTGCGTACACATCAGCGACGACCGGGTCCGTGACCGCGGCGATCTCGGCCTGCGAACCACGGGTGTACAGCGCCACTCCGGCGTACGTGCAGTTCAACGCCTGGAGGGCGAACTGGACGACGGCGTCGATGGTCTCCTCGACGCCCGGGGCGTCGTGCAACTCGATCGCCAGACGGGCAAACATGTCCGCCGAATTGGCGAGGTCAGGCTCGGTCACGGAGGCTCCAGGACAAGGACGCGCAGTAGGGCACGCACATCATGCAGCCACAGGCCTGCTGAGTGTTAGCCGGAGGGCGCGGTTGGCGGCCCGCGCTGGTTACAGTGATCCGCATGACGGACTTCTCCGGCCTGTGGAGCGGCCGGACGAACTGGCGGCGGGAGTTCGCGGCACCGATGCGTGCCTTCCTCCGGACCGAGGCGGGGAGCTCCGGAGTACTGGCGGCTTCGATCGTGCTCGCGTTGCTGTGGGCCAACATCTCCCCGGGAACGTACGACGAGTTCTGGCGCACCGAGTTGTCGATCGGGCTCGGTCACGACGTGCTCAGCCTGGACCTGCGGGAGTGGATCAACGGCGGGCTGATGACGCTGTTCTTCCTCGTCGTCGGGCTGGAGGCGCGGCGCGAGTTCGATCTCGGCGACCTGCGTGAGCGCAGCCGGTTCGTGCTGCCGATGCTGGCCGGGATCAGCGGGATGGTCGTGCCGGTGCTGATCTACCTGGCGTTCAACGCCGGCGGACCGGGATCGCACGGCTGGGGCGTCGCGATGTCCACCGACACGGCGCTCGCGCTCGGGTTGCTCGCGCTGGTCGGGCGCGGCGTACCGGATCGGGTGCGGGTGTTCCTGCTGACGGTGTTCGTGGTCGACGACCTGCTCGCGCTGGTGGTGATCGCGGTCGTCTACAGCGAGGACATCCGGCTGATGCCGCTGATGCTGGCGATCGTCGCGTTCGTGATCGTCCTGGCGCTGTCGCTGTTTCACGTCCGCAAGGCCTGGATCTACGTCATCCTCGGCGTCCTGATGTGGGCCGCGCTGCTGCAGAGCGGCGTGGACCCGGTGGTCGCCGGACTCGCGATCGGCCTGACCGCACCGGCGTACTCGCCCGGACGGGAGGAACTCGAGGAGGCGACCGGCCTGTTCCGGCTGTTCCGCGAGCAGCCGACGCCGGAGCTGGCGCGGTCCGCGACCGTCGGACTGACCACCACGATCTCGCCGAACGAGCGCCTGCAGTACCTCTACCACCCGTGGACCAGCTACCTGATCGTCCCGCTGTTCGGTTTGGCGAACGCCGGCGTGACGATCGACGCCAAGTTCCTCGCGCACGCGTTCACTTCACCGATCACCCTCGGCATCCTGACCGGGTACGTCGTCGGCAAGCCGCTGGCCGTGACGACCGTGTCCTGGCTGCTCGAACGGCTCACCGGCGGGCGTATCCGGCCCGGTGTCGGGTGGGCCGCGGTCGTGGGCAGCGGAACGATCGCAGGGATCGGCTTCACGGTCTCGTTGCTGATCGCGACGATCGCGTTCGACGGGGCGCAGCTGGCCGAGGCGAAGGTCGGTCTGCTCTCGGCGGTGATCGTGGCGTCCGCGCTGACCTGGGCGGTGTTCCGCGCGGCCAAGCTGCTGTCGCCGCCGAAGAAGGCGCTCGCGCTGCTCGGTGACGCGGAGCAGCTGGTCGACCTGACCGACCCGGTCGATCCGGAGCGGGACCACATCCGCGGTCCGGAGAACGCATCGGTCACCCTGGTCGAGTACGGCGACTTCGAGTGCCCGTACTGCGGGATGGCCGAGCCGATCGTCCGGGACGTGATCCAGGACGACGACCTGCGCTTCGTCTGGCGGCACCTGCCGCTGTCCGACGTCCACCCGCGGGCGCAGATCGCGGCGGAGGTCGCGGAGGCGGCGGCCACGCAGGGCAAGTTCTGGGAGATGCACGACCTGCTGCTCGCGAACCAGGAGAACCTGCAGCCGAAGGACCTGATCGGGTACGCCGAGCAGCTCGGGCTGGACGCCGATCGGTTGCACGACGACGTCAAACGGCACGTGGCGGCCGCCCGGGTGGCGCAGGACGTGGAGTCCGCGGACACCAGTGGCGTCTCCGGTACGCCGACGTTCTTCGTCAACGGTCAGCGGCACTACGGCGCGTACGACGTGGACTCGCTGAAGGCGGCGATCAAGGTCGCGCGGGCGCGGGCGAAGATCAGCACCCGGCGTGGCTGAATCTTGATGAACTAGGTCATTTCTGCCACTGTCGCCGTCCCCGCGGATCGCCGACGCTGGTGCCTCCCGATCCTTGAGGAGGCATCGCATGAAGACGTCCGCCGTGTTGAGTACCCGCGCCGCCGACCAGGCCGCCGCGGTCGCGCATTTCGCCGGCCGGCTCTCGTTCGAGGTGGACGCGGCCGACGTCGCCGCGGACATCGGAGCCGGCGTGACCGGCTGGGTGCTGGTCGACAGCCGGAGCCAGGAGAGCTGGGACCAGGGGCATGTGCCGGGCGCGATCCACCTTCCCCATCGCGAGATCGCGGAGCGCGCGCGGAGCATCGTACCGGAGGGTGTGACCGTGGTGACGTACTGCTGGGGGCCGGGGTGCAACGGGGCGACCCAGGCGGCGCTGGCGTTCGCGCGGCTCGGGTATCCGGTGAAGGAGATGATCGGCGGGTTCGAGTACTGGGCGCGCGAAGGTGGGCCGATCGAGACCGCGGCGGGGATCGAACGGCGGGCGCAGGATCCGTTGGTCGCGCCGCGCGGCGTGGCCTGCGCGTGCTGAAACCCCTGTGAATGTTGAGGTTTTACACAGATCGAACTCGCCGTGGTGAAACGCTGACTCTCCGTACGTTACCCTCGAAGTAGGGGTCCGACCGCGAGGGAGACAGTGTGACCGATCAGCCGAAGAACGACAGCGGGCTGGTCGCGTTCGGGATCGACACCACACGTCCGAGTGTCGCGCGGGTCTACGACTACTTCCTCGGCGGCAAGGACAATTACGCCTCCGACCGCGAGCTGTACGAGCAGATCATGAAGATCGCGCCGGAGGCCCCGGAGTGGGCGCGAGCGAACCGGCGCTGGCTCAGCGAGGTGATCACCTGGCTGGCCGAGGAGGCCGGCGTCCGGCGCTTCATCGACGCGGGCTCCGGGCTGCCGACCGCCGAGAACACCCACCAGATCGCCCAGAAGGCAAACGCGAGCGCCTCGGTGGTGTACATCGACAACGACCCGTCCGTGGTCGCCCACGGGCGGGCCCTGCTGCTGGACAACGACCGGACGCAGTTCACCGCCGCGGACCTCACGAAGCCGGACGAGGTGCTGGCGGATCCGGCGGTCGCCGAGATCCTGGCCGCCGGCGAGCCGGTCGCGCTGGTGATGGCGCTGATGCTGCACCACATCTCCGACCTCGAGGAGACCCGGGCGGTCGCGGGCAAGTACCTCGAGGCGCTGCCGCCGGGGTCCTACCTGGCGATCACGCACGCCTGCAACCCGGGCGACGGCGGTCCGGTCGACGTCATGGTCACCGAGCTCGCGGAGAACGTCCGGCACGCCTTCCCGAACTTGGCGTTCCGGTCGGTCGAGGAGATCTCGTCCCTGTTCGGCGACCTGGAGATCCTTGAGCCGGGCGTCGTCCGGCTGGCCGAGTGGCACGTGCCGGGCGGCCGGATCACCGAGGACCCGACGATCGGCGTCCGCGACGCCATCTACGGCGGCGTCGCCCGCAAAAGCTAGCCCAGGTTCGCCAGGTAGTCGGCGTTCCCGCGGATCGCGGCCTCGTAGCGCTTGATCTCGGCGGAGTCGACCTTGTCGGCGATCAGCAGCAGGAGCGTGGCCAGCGCCTTGTCCTGATTCCCGGCCGCGTGCAGGGTCAGCGCCTTGAAGACCCGCAGCGAGTCCGACTCGGGGAACTCGGCGCAGGCCCCCTTGAACACAGCCAGCGACTCGTCGAAGCGGTTCAGGTTGCGCAGCGTGCTGCCGTACTGCAGCAGGCACTTGCGGCGGGTCTCCCCGGTCAGTCCGGGCAGCGCGCGCTCGTAGTACCCGACAGCTTTCTCCTCCAGACCGGCGGTGTCGTAGGAGCCGCCGACCTCGTAGAGGACGTACGGGTTGTCCGGGTGCTCGGTCAGCAGCTTCTCGAAGAAGTCGATCGTCGGGCCCATGTTCGCGCGGTCCCGGCGGGCGAAGGCTTCCTCGATGGTCGCTGCGAGTTCCGGGGTGAGTTCGGTTGTCACGTGTCCATCATGCCGCGTCGGACCGGTCGGTCCGGTGTTGCTGCCACGGCCAGGCGCCGGAGATCTCCACCTCGAGCGCGAAGCTCAGCACGGTCCGGATCACCACGATCAGTCCGAGCACCACGACATTCTCCAGGGTCGTCGCGACGATCACGGTGCGGATGATGTCGCCGACGATCAGGATCTCGAGGCCGAGCAGGATGACCCGGCCGAGATTCACCCGGACCTGCTGGTAGCTGCCGGCGCCCTTGCGAATGACGTCGTACACGTAGCGGAGCAGGACGACGGCGAGCCCGACGGCCATGATGGCCACGCCGACGCTCTCGATGACGCGCGCGACATCCTCGAAGACCTGCTCGAAGTGCACCCTTCATGGGTACCAGTCAGAGCGTGGCGGCGCTGCTCGGCTCGCCGGGCCGGATGTTCTGGTTGAGGTGGAAGACGTTGCCCGGGTCGTACGCCGTCTTGAGCGCGACCAGCCGGTCCAGCGTGGCCGGCGGGAACGCACGCTGGATCGGGTCGTCGGTCAGCACGTTCACGTAGGCGCCGCTCGCGTACGGCGCCAGCGTCGCGGCGTACCCGCGCAGCTGATCGATCCGCGGCTCGTCCTCGGCCGGTCCTGCCAGCGCGTGGCGGTGACGAGCTCGAACATCGTGTCCCGGCGGCTGAACGCCGTCTCGTCCGCCGGTACGTCGGCGATCGCCCCGCCGTACGCCTGCAGACTCGCAGCGACGCCGGGGATCTCGGGTGTCGCCAGCAACGCACGGATCGCGTCGTCGGGCAGCGCCTCGAAGTAGTGCCCCTTCCAGTACCGGCGGAAGCGATGGCCCTGCACGGAATCGTCCCGGGTCTGCAGTTTCAGGTACGTCGTCTCCTCGAGGACCTCACCCACCACGGGGCCGAGCGCGCGGAACGCCGGCAGCAGGTCCTCCCCGCTTTCGCCGACCCACACGTACCCGACCGTCACCGTGCCCGCGTCGCCCGACGTGAGATGTGCGGTGAAGGTCGCCTCCCGCGGTGCGTCGGTGTTCAGGTCGCGCCAACCACGCAATACCTCGAAGGCCGCCGACGCCGGGTAGGTCAGCTCGACGATCAACGCCCGCGTCCCGATCTGGTGCAGCTGGAACTCGAAGCTGGTGACGATTCCGAAGTTCCCGCCGCCACCGCGCAGGCCCCAGTACAGCTCGGCGTTCTCGTCCGCGCTCGCGCACACAATCTGACCGTCGGCGGTCACCACCTCGTACGACACGACGTTGTCGCAGGCCAGCCCGAACCGGCGCGCCAGCCAGCCCATGCCGCCGCCGAGCGTCAGCCCGCCGACGCCGGTGTGCGAGACGTTGCCCGCGGTCGTCGCGAGACCGTACTCCTGCGATGCCTGGTCGAGCTCGCCCAGCAACGCGCCGCCCTGGACCCACGCCCGTTGCCGAGCGGGGTCCACCCGGACCGTGTTCATCGGCGTCAGATCGATCATCAGGCCGCCGTCCGGTACGGCGAGACCGGCGATGCTGTGACCGCCGCAGCGGACCGCGATCTCCAGGCCGGCGTCGCGGCCGAAGCGGACGGCCTCGGCGACGTCCGCGGTACTCGAGCACTGGGCGATCGCGGCCGGTCGGCGATCGATCATCGCGTTCCAGACTGTCCGGGCCTCGTCGTACCCGGCGTCGCCGGTGCGCAGCACGATCATCGGTCTCAACTCCTCGTCGGTCGGTGTTCACCACCCTGACAGCGAAGCGGTCCTTCGATAAGGTCCAGTTGTGTGAGCCGAATGAGGACCAGTTCCGGAGCCGGCGAACTCCTCGTCGAGCTCCAGCGTGACAGCGGCGTCCCGCTGCACCAGCAGCTCGAGAGCGGGATCCGCACCCGGATCCGGGTCGGCCTGCTGCGGGCCGAGACCGTGATGCCGTCCACCCGGGCCCTCGCGCAGGACCTCGGCCTGTCCCGCGGCGTGGTCGTCGAGGCCTATCAGCAGCTGGTCGCGGAGGGGTACCTCGTCAGCCGCGGCGGCGGGTACACGCAGGTCGCCGACATCGCCGTGGTCGAGCCGACGGCCGCCCTCAAGTCCATCAGCGGGCCACCGCGGATCGACTTCCGCTACAGCCGCCCGGACGTCTCCCAGTTCCCCCGCGCGGCCTGGCTGCGATCGATACGCCGGGTGCTGAACGAGACGCCGTACCGGAGTCTGGCGTACATCGACGGGCGCGGGACGATCGAGCTGCGGACGGCGCTGGCCGACTACCTCAACCGGGTCCGCGGTACGGCGGCGCGCCCGGAGGACATGCTGATCTGCAACGGGTTCGCGCAGGGCTCGCGCTTGCTGCTCCAGGTGCTGGCGGCGCAGGGTCGTCGGCGGCTAGCGGTCGAGGACCCGTCCGACAACGACCTGCGGGACGTCGCGCGCGCGGCGGGACTCGAGGTGATCGGCGTACCGATGCTGGAGTCGGGGATCGATGTCGCCGCACTGGAGGCGTCGGGTGCGGACGTCGTACTGGTGACCGCCGCGCATCAGTTCCCGACCGGGGCCGTGGCGTCGGCGGAGACGCGGGCCGCGCTGATCGCGTGGGCGACCGCGCGCGACGGGCTGGTGATCGAGGACGACTACGACGCGGAGTACCGGTACGACCGCGAGCCGATCGGTGCGATGCAAGGGCTCGCGCCTGATCGGGTCGCGTACGCCGGGACGGCGAGCAAGACCCTCGCGCCCGGGCTGCGGCTCGGCTGGCTGATCCTGCCGTCCTGGCTGGTCGAGCCGATGGCGCAGGCGAAGCTGATGGACGACCGTGGGTCGCCGGTGTTCGATCAGTTGGCGTTCGCGGACTTTGTGGCGCGGGGGGAGTTCGACCGGCACCTGCGCCGGATGCGGCCGCGGTACCGGGCGCTGCGAGACACGTTGGTCGAGCGGTTGGCCGCGCGCGTACCGGAGCTCGAGCCGGTCGGGGTGTCGGCCGGGCTGCACGTGCTGACCTGGCTGCCGCCCGATCTGACCGAGGACGCGCTGCAGGCGGCGGCGCGGGAGCGCGGGCTCGGCGTGTACGGGCTGGCGCCGTACTGGGTCGCCGGATCGGGGCCGGCCGGGCTGGTGTTCGGGTACGGGTCGCTCACGCGGAAGGACGTTGTCGAGGGCATCGAGCTGCTCGCGGACGTGGTTGCCGCGCTCCGCGGCTGATGAATAACTATCCATTTCATTGCAATTTGATTCGGCCAGTTCTACTCTTGGTGGAGTGATCGCCGCAGCTCGCATCGACTCCCTGATGAACCAGGGCTGGCCCGCAGCCCACAGCACCGAACTCGACGGCTGGCTGGTCCGCCACAACGCCGGTGTGACCCTGCGTGCCAACTCGGTGCTGCCCGCGAGTGCCCCGTTCGACCTCGGCCGCGCCTTGGATTACGTCGAGAACCTGTACGCCGCGCACGACATCGCACCGTCCTTCCAGGTCGGTCCGGCGGCGCAGCCGGGTGATCTCGACGACCGGCTCGCGGCGCGTGGCTACGAGGTCCGGAACCCGACGCTGGTGATGTGTGCCGAGGTCGCCGACGTCCTCGCGAACCTCAACGAGCCGACGACGCCGGTGAATATATCCGCCGCGCCCAACGACTCCTGGATGGACTTCTGGTGGGCCGTCGACGGCCGCGGCGGATCTGCCGCGCAGGCCGCCGCCCGGCAGATCCTGAATCGCGCCCGCGCGCTGTACGCCGTGATCCCGTCCGGTGAGCCGGTCAAGGCGATCGGGCGGCTCGCGCTGGTCGACGACTGGGCCGGGCTGTACTGCCTTGCCGTCGACCCGGCGCACCGCCGCCAGGGCCTCGCCCAGGCGGTCATCCACGGCTTGTTGCAGGAGGCAACAACCCTCGGCGTCCACCGGGTCTGGCTCCAGGTCGTCGAGAGCAACGCGCCGGCCCGTGCCCTCTACGACCGGCTCGGGTTCCACACCGCGTCGCGGTACCACTACCGCGTCAAAGCGTGATCTTCTGCAGGTGATCCACGATGACGAACTCGGCCCCCGTCTTCTCGGCCGATGTCCGCAGCGGTGTCAGGTCGGTCCACGGGACGCCGGGCTCGGCGAGTGGCTTGTCGAAGTCGTCCCAGTGCGTGGCGATCACCTTCTTGACCGGCTTGATCGTCCGCAGCAGCCGGTCCGTGATGCCGGGTTCGCCACCCGGCGCCGCGAGGACCACGTCGACCTGCAGGTCGCGCAGGGCGTTCGGGTCGAAGTTCGCCGTACTCAGGCTGAGGATGCGCAGGCCGCCGATCGTGATCACGAAGGCGAGCGTGCCGCCCTCGACCAGGTCCTCGATCACCCGCGGGCGCGGCGGGACGGCGTACCGGTAGCCCGGGAACGCGTAGTCGTGGCGTTTGCCGCCGCAGGAGTGCAGCGACGGGAAGACCTCGATCGTGAAGCCGTCGAACGGGAGGTACTCGCCGCCGCGGACCGGTGAGAGCAGGTCGTCCGGCGTCTTCATCGCGCGCAGCAGGTTCGCGTGCGTCTCGGTGCAGAACACGGTCGCCTGGGTCTTCTGCGCGACATACGGTACGTCGGCCATGTGGTCGTAGTGCCCGTGATGGACCAGGATCGCGTCCGCCGCGCCGAGGTGCCGGTCGATGACCTTCCGATCGATCACCAGCTTGGTCTTCGGGTCCGCGCCCTCCGGCGTGAACGTCCCGGTGTGGAACCGGGTCAGCCACGGATCCGTGAGCACGACGCTCTTCCCGCAGCGGATCTGCCAGGCGTGGTTCCCGAACCAGGTCAGCTCGACCGGCTTCCGCTCGCTGTTGGTCGTGGCGGCTTCGCTGCGGCCCTCGAGACCGACCACACTGGCTGCCCCGACCGCCGCCGCTCCGACGGCCGCCGCACCGGTCAACATCCCTCTCCGACTCACCTTCACGCTGTCTCCTCTCGTCGTCCCTGGACCTGCAGTCAAGGCGAGGGTGAACGTCCCTGTCGAATATGCTCTTGAGCATGAGGCGATTGTCTGGAGATATAACCGCAGGTCAGCAGGTTCCATGCTGACTGAGAGGCATCTGCAGATTTTCATTGCGCTGGCCGAGGAGCAGCACTTCGGGGATGCGGCGCGGGTTGTCGGCATCACGCAGCCGCCGTTGTCCCAGGGGCTGCGCCGACTGGAGGCGTTGGTCGGGGCGAAGCTGTTCGAACGCGGCGCGGGCCGGGTCGAGTTGACGCCGGCCGGGGCCGCCCTGCTGCCGTACGCGCGGCGGGCGCTGACGTCGATCGAGGAGCTGCACCAGGCGGCGGTCGCGCGTGATCCGGAGGGCCCGGAGATCCGGATCGGGCTCGCGCCAGAGGTTCCGCCGTCGGCGGGCGCGGCGGTGGCCGCGGCGTGTGGGGCGGTGATTCCGGGCAGCCGCGTGACGGTCGTGACCGCGCCGACGAGTTCGCTGGTGAATCAGGTGAGTACGGGCCGCTTGACGCTGGCCGCCGTGCAGCATCCCGCCGTACTGGATGGGCTAGAGGCGGGGCCGGTGTCGTTGCTGCCGACCTGGGCACTGGTGCCTGCGTCGATGGCGAAGGACGACGTTGTGGCTTTGCGCCAGCTGAAGGGGCTGCCGGTAGCAGTACGGCCGCGGGCCGAGGCGCCGGCGGCGCGGGACCTGTTCCTGGACACGTTGGCGCTGCATCGGCCCGATGGCGGGACGGTCGTGGTGACCGACGAGCGGGCCGGCTTGGCGATGGCGGCCGCCGGTCAGGCGATCGTGGTGACGGCCGACCCGGGGCTGACCGCGCCTGGGGTCGAGCGCCGTCGCCTCGCCGACGACCCGCTGCCGCTCCGCCTCCGCCTGGTCTGGTCGAGAACGCGGACGCCGTTCCTCCGCCCGAACGACGTGATGGCGCAGCTCACCGAAGCGCTGGTGGCGTCATGAGCGCCCGGATCCGCGGGATCTTCGAGGACGCCGGCGTCCGTGGCTGGATGCACGCGGTGTCGCTCGACGAGCCCGAGCGGACGGTCGAGCTCGACGCGGATGCCGTCGTGCCGATGGCGTCGGTGTACAAGCTGCCGTTGCTCGCCGGGTTCTGCCGGTTGGTGGACCTCGGGGAACTCGATCCGCGCGAGCGGGTGACGCTCGAGCCGTCGGCGCGGACGGCCGGACCGACCGGCCTGTCGGCGTTCGCGGACGCGGTGACGGTGTCGTTGCGCGACCTCGCCCTGTCGATGGCGACTGTCTCGGACAACGCGTCGGCCGACGCCCTCCTGGACATCGTCGGGCTCCGGCGGTTGGCCGAGATTCTGCAGTCCTTCGGCCTGCGTCGCACCTGGGTACGGCGGGGTTCGGCGGGCAACCTGCGGGACCTGCAACGCCGTACAGGCGCCCACGACCCGGACGCGGCGCTCGCCGTACTCGCGGACAACGACCGGACCGATCCGGCCGGGGTGTACGAAGCGGCGAACGGGTCGGCGAGTTGCGCGCGGGACATGACGTTCCTGCTGCGGCGGCTGTGGGCGGGGGAGTTGCTCTCGCCGGAGCAGACCGGTTACCTGAAGACCACGATGCATCGGCAGATCTTCCTGCACCGGCTGGCGTCCGGCTTCCCGCACGACGAGGTGCGTGTCGCGGGGAAGACCGGCACGTTCGGCGCGCTGCGGCACGAGGTCGGCGTGGTCACCTTGCCGGGTGGGGCCGCGTTCGCGATCGCGGTCTACACGCTGGCCGCACGCGGCGATTTCCGGCAGCCGCGGGTGGACGCCGCGATCGGTGAGGCCGCCCGGGTCGCCGTCGACCTGCTGCGCTAGTCGACCTGCTCAGATGACGGCGTACGCCTCGATCTCGAGGAGGGCGTCCGGGCTGAACAGGGCGGCCACCTGGACCGCCGAGCTCGCGGGCTTCGGGCCGGGGATGTAGCGGTCGCGGACCGGGCGGACGGCCGGCAGGTAACCGATGTCGGTGACGAAGAACGTCAGCTTCACGACGTTCTCGAAGGTCGCGCCGGCGGCCGTCAGGCACGCCTGCAGGTTGGCGAAGACCTGCTCGGCCTGCGCTCCGGGGTCACCGAGGCCGACGAACTTCCCGTCCGCGTCCAGGGCGACCTGCCCGGAGATCGCCACCCACTGTCCGTGCCCGGTCACGACGTGGCTGTAACCGTTGCCCGGAGCAACACCGTCGGCCTGGGGATATTCCAGCTCGCTCATGCACCAGATATACCGTGGACCGGGGTTGAGAAACCGCTTTCCAACGGGAGAAGATGTCGCTGTGGGACGGACGCCGAAGGACTCGATCACGATCGCCGACGTCGCGCGGGCGGCGGAGGTGTCGCGGGCGACCGTGTCCCGGGTGATGAACGGGCGACTCAGCGTCGCACCCGAGATCGTCGCCCGGGTGCGCGCCGCCGCGGATCGGCTGAACTACCGGCCGAGCGACCTGGCGCGCAGCCTGTCGCTCGGGCGGACGAACATGGTCGCGCTGGTGGTCCCGGACCTCGGCAACCCGCTGTTCCAGCAGATCCTCCGCGGTATCACGAACGCCTCCGCGGCGGCCGGGTACCAGGTGCTGGTCGCCGAGACCGACGAGGACCCGGCGGCCGAAGCGGCGATCGCGATCGAGGCGCGCCGGCGCTGCGACGCTCTGATCATGGTCTCGCCGCGGCTGGACGAGGAGCGCCTGCGCGAGCTGCTGCCGCAGGTGCAACCGGTGATCCTGGTCAATCGCCAGGGCCCGCGCGATGTCTCGTCGGTGGTGGTCGACTACGGCCGCGCCGTACGGATCGTCGTCGATCACCTGGTCGGGCTGGGGCATCGCCGGCTCGCGTTCCTGTCCGGTCCGGCGGCGAGCGCCTCGAACGCGCTGCGGTTGCAGGCCCTCGAGATCGCCGAGCGGGAGATCCCGGGGCTGGACCTGGTCCGGCTGGAGTGCGGCCGCTCGATCGAGGACGGGTACGCCGCGGTGGAGCCGGTGCTCGACTCGCATGCCACCGCGGTGGTCGCGTTCAACGATCTGGTCGCGTTCGGGCTGCTGGCGAGGCTCAACGAGGTCGGGGTCGCCGTACCGGCCGATCTGTCGGTGACCGGGATGGACGACATCGGGCTGGCCCGGTTCGCCGTACCGTCGCTGACCACGGTTCGGGTCCCGCAGAAGGATCTCGGGGAGCTGGCGTGGCAGCGGTTGCACGCGTCGATCGAGGCGCCGAGCGACGCGGCGGACGACGTACCCGAGCTGCGGCTGGCGGTGCGGGCGAGCACCGGGCCGGTGCCGCAGGAGCCGCGGTTGCAGGGCGCGCGTCCGGCGGGTCAGGTCGGCTGGCAGCAGCAGGGGGACATCTTCGCGCTCGAGAGTGACGCGGGGCTGCTCGCGCGGTACGAGTTCGGCCGGCGGATGCCGCAGGTGCATGCCCCGCGGCCGTACCTGCATCCCGTCCGCACGCTCGGCGGTCATCCGCTGACCGAGGTCAGCCCGGTCGACCACCGGCACCACTACGGTGTCTCGCTCGCTGTCCCGCAGGTCAACGGGACCTCGCACTGGGGCGGCCGGACCTACGTCCGCGGACAAGGGCCGTCCTTGCTGACCAACCACGGCCAGCAGCGCAGCCGCGGCGTCACCATTGAGGACGGCCGGACGCTCAACGACGACATCACCTGGTACGACGAGCAAGGCCGGCCGCAGCTCGTCGAACGCCGGCGCCTCACGGGCGACCTGGCCTTCGGCGGCTGGCGACTCGACTGGCGCAGCGTCCTCACCACGCGCTACGGCCCCATCCGCATCGAGAGCCCCGCGACGAACGGCCGCGCGGGAGCGGCGTACGGCGGACTCTTCTGGCGACTGCCGTCCGCCGAGACGACCGTGCTGACCGACCACGGCGACGGTCTGGACGCCGCGTTCGGCTCGACCAGCCCCTGGCTCGCGTTCGTTCAGGGCGACGTCACGCTGCTCCTGCTGCAGCACGACGACGTACGGCCGTGGTTCCTGCGGACCGGCGAGTACGTCGGTGCATGCCCGGCGCTCGCCTGGGACAAGCCGTTGGTGCTGCAGCCGAACCAGGAACTGCAGCTGTCGCTGACCGCCCTCTTGCTGGATCGGGCGGTCGACGCGGCGGAGGCTAAAACGCTGGCAACCCAGTTGTAGGCGAGGACGCGAGCGCCGACTGCCAGCGGCGCGGCACCCGGCCGGCGAGACGCGCGTTCCGGCCCGCGGAGACGGCGTCGCGCATCGCGGCGGCCATCAGCGCGGGCTTCTCCGCACGAGTCACCGGAGTCGCGAGCATTACCGCGGCACACCCGAGCTCCATGGCCAGCGCGGCGTCACTCGCCGTACCGATGCCGGCGTCGACGATCACCGGGACGTTCGCGGCCTCGGCGATCAGCGCGATGTTGTGCGGGTTGCGGATGCCGAGCGCGGAACCGATGGGTGCGG
Organism: Kribbella sp. NPDC054772; assembly: GCF_053611945.1. Lineage (NCBI taxonomy): Bacteria > Bacillati > Actinomycetota > Actinomycetes > Propionibacteriales > Kribbellaceae > Kribbella > Kribbella sp. NPDC054772. Next base: position 154,255 of record NZ_JBSHBJ010000008.1, read on the forward strand.
CCAACGGCATCACGGCCGCGCAGCCCGCCTGCTCGAGGCGGCGGGCCAGGATCGGGTCGTCGTTCGTGTACGGGAGCACGGTGAAACCGTCGGCCACCAAGGCGTCCACGGCGTCCAGCAGCTCGACCGGGTCCGGCAGCAGCAGGTGGTCGTCGGCGACCACCTCGACCTTGATCAGGTCGGTCTCCAGCGCCTCGCGGGCGAGTTTCGCGGTCAGTACGGCCTCGGCGGCGGTGTGGCAGCCGGCCGTGTTCGGCAGTACGTCGATGCTGTGCTTCTTCAGCACGTCGAGCACCGAGCCCTCGTGACCGGTGCCGAGCCGGCGCATCGCGACCGTGGTCAACTGGGTGCCGGAGGCAATCAACGCCTCCTCCATCACTTCCAGATTGGCCGAGCCGCCGGTCCCCATGATCAGGCGGGACGTGTACGTGCGGCCGCCGAGCTCCAGTGGGTCGTCCATCTCAGCCTCCCTGCGTCGCGCTGACGATCTCGACCCGGTCGCCGGGCCGCAGCGTGGTCTGCGCCCACTCGGCCCTGGTCAGCACGTTCTGGTTCACTGCCACCGCGATCCCGGTGGCGCGATCGGAGTACTCCGTGATCAGCTCGGCCACCGACTTGCCGGTCGGTACGTCGACCGCCGTACCGTTCACCCACACGGATTCCATCGCTCTCCTCCCTACGCCGGAATTACCCGATTCAGGTTCGGCGGTCGGTGACGGTCCGGTCACCCTCTCAGCCCACTCCCTGCGAGCTCCCGCGGACGGTTCGACTCTAACTCACGGCTTCCGTGGAAGCTAACGCAGTATCGTGCTCTGAACTGTCCCGAGGAGGGTCGTGGCTGCTGGTCGGCGGGTCGCTATCTCGGACGTCGCGGCGCGGGCCGGGGTGAGTCCGACGACGGTCTCGCACGTGTTGTCGGGGCGGCGGCCGGTGTCCGCAGCGACGCAGGCCCGGGTGCGGTCGGTGATGGACGAGCTCGGCTGGGAGCCGAACGAGGTCGCGCGCAGTCTGCGGACCCAGCGGACGCAGACGATCGCGCTGATCGTGCCGGACATCACGAACCCGTTCTACCCGTCGGTCGCGCGCGGGCTGCTCGATGTCGTCAGCGAGCCCGGGTACCAGGTGCTGATCGGGAACACCGACGGCGAACCGCGGGCCGAGCGGGACCTGGTGGCGCGGATGGTCACCCGCAGCGTCGACGCGATGGTCTTCGCCGGGTACTACAGCAAGGCCGCCGACGTCGCGGCCGCCGTCGCCGCCGGGATCCCGGTCGCGCTGATGGGCGGTCGCCGGGCCGCGCCGGGAATCGACGTACTGTCGTCCGACGACCTCGCCGCGGGCGAACTCGCGACCAGCTACCTGATCGACCGCGGCTATCAGCGGATCGGCTTCGTCACCGGGCCGGCCGGCGACGGTCCACCGGCTGATCGCGTCCAGGGGTACCGCCGGGCACTCGCCGCCGCTGGTCTCCGCTTCGTTCGGCAGCTGATCGTCCGCGAGGAGTTCTCCCGCGCCGGCGGTACGGCGGGATTGCACGCGCTCCTCGACTTGCCGCGACCGCCCCGCGCCGTCCTCTGTACCAACGACATGGTCGCGATCGGTGCCCTCGACGCCGTCCGCGACCGTGGCCTGCGGGTCCCGGACGACGTCGCCGTGATGGGTTTCGACGACATCGAGGCCGCCGCGCTGGTGTCGCCGTCGCTGACCACGGTCTCCGGCGATCCCCGCGAGCAGGGCCGGGCGGTCGGCCGCGTCCTGCTCGGCCGGCTGGAGGGGACGGCCCCCAGCCGGCCGCAGCGCATTCTGTTCGCGCCGTCAGTGGTACGCCGTGACTCGGCCTAGGGGGTCGTCACCGAGGTCACCGTCGCACCGGAGATGTACGTCGGCCAGACGCCGACCGTCACGCTGATCTGACCGTTGGCGTCCGGAGTGAATGTGCTGGACAGACCGTAGAGGCTGGTGACCTGGACCGGTCCGGTCGCGTTCACCGTCACGGTCGTGTTCGACCCGCTCGCGGCCCAGATCGCGCGGAACGGCGTACCGTCGTTGGCCGCGTAGACCTGGTCGATCAGGCCGTTGCCCGGGAACTCCTTGCCGAGGAACGTCGCGCCGCGGAGCTGACGAGCGGCGGTCGCGTAGGCGACGTACGACGGTTTCGGGGTGTACTTGCCGAGGGCATCGGTCTCGTGGTGGATCAGGCCGAAGTTGTTCTCCTGCGCGGCCGGGTCGATGCCGTCGTTCTTGAAGTCGTACATGTAGAACCGGTCGACGTCGTGCCCGGGCACGTTGAGCATCGCGCGGGCCATGTACATCGCCTGCGTCGGTTCGGTGACCGGTGCGGCGCTGCCGGAGCCGGTGTACCAGCCGGCCTCGGTGATCCAGATCGGCTTGTCCACGCCACCGTTGTACTGCCGGATCGTCGCGCGCACCTGATCGATGAAGGTGCCGAGGCTCTCGGGCGCGTGCAGGAAGTTGTACGGGTGGACGGAGACCACGTCGAGGTACTTCAGCCCGCCGAGCTGGCAGAACTGCTGGAACCAGGCCTGCTGCGTCACGTCGGTGTCACTGCCGCCGACCACGGTCAACCCCGGGTGGTTCGCCTTCAGCTTCGTATAAGTTGCCTGCAGCAACGCGACGTACGCCTCGGGGGTCTGGTACGCCGCGCCCTCACCGTTGATGTCCCACTCGTTCCAGACCGCCATGTTCTTGATCTGCGGGTACTGCGTCGCGACCTTGTCGGCGTAGTTCGCGAAACCCGTGCGGCCGGCGTCGGTGGTCGGCGGCTTGAAACTGTCGTAGAACGGGTTGCCGCGATCGGCGATCAGCAACGGGTCGAGACCGTTGCTCTGGAACGCCTGCTGGTAGTTGGTGATCTTCGCGGGGAACGAGTACGTGCCCTGCGTCGTCTCGATGTCCTGCCAGTAGGCCTCGTCGCGAGCGGTCCCGGCGCCTGACTGCTTCACCAGCGGAATCACGTCCGGGTTCCACGACTGCGCGAAATGCGTTCCGGTTCCTTGGTACGTCGGGGCCGTGGTCGCGGCGACCGCGTCGACGTTGGCACTGGCCGACGTTCCCCCGTTGATGATGGAGCTCTTGTCGAGGGTCAGCATGATCGCCTTGGCGGGGCCGTGCCAGATGCCGTCGTCGGCGCCGCCGAAGTGCAGGTATCCGGTGCCACCGTCGAAGCGGGTGACGGTGAGCTGCTGCCACGCGGTGGAGCCGGTCAGGGTGAGGCGCTGCTGGTGGACCTGACCGGTCGCGTCGGTGATGCGGAGCCCGAGCGCGTTGATCTGGCTCGTCCTCACCCACAGACTCAGGGACTTCAGGTCGATCGGGACGAGATTGCGTTGCAGCGCGACGTAGTTGCCGCCACCGGTGAAGTCGCCGCTGAGCTTGGCGGACTGGGCGCCGGCGTGCGGGGAAGCGGTGTCGTAAGCGAGGCCGCCGGTCGCTCCGGGGAACTCGCTGCCCGGATAGAACGACCAGCCCTCGGCGGCGCTGTCGTAGTCGCCGAGCGGTGTCGTCGGGGTGCTCGCGAGGGCGTTCAGAGTGAAGTCGTCGAGGCTGACGCTGCTGCTGGTCGCGCCGCTGATCGCGCCCTTGTCCAGGACGACCTCGATCTGCTTGGCGGGACCGTGCCAGACCCCGTCGTTCGCGCCACCGAAGTGCACGTACTGCTTGCCGCCGTCGAACCGGCTGACGGTCAGCGGCTGCCAATCAGTTGCCCCCGACAACGTCAGGCGTTGCTGGTGCACCTGGTTGGTCGAGTCGGTGATGCGGAACGTCAGGAAGGAGAGGTTCGGCGACTTCGCCCAGAAACTCAGACTGGTGGCCGCGACCGACGGAACCGTGCGGTTCACGCTCACGTACGCGCCGCCGGCGCTGAAGTTTCCGGAAAGCTTTCCGGAACTGTTTCCGGAATGGTTGTCGGTGCTGTCCAGCGCGAAGTTTCCGGTGGCTCCGGGGAACTCGCTGCCCGGGTAGAAGGTCCAGCCTTCCGCGGCGTTCTCGAAGTCACCGACGCGGTTGGTGGTGAGGCCCGCGACCGACGCCGTACTGAGCGGGCTGAGGATCGCGAACGTGGTCTTGGCGGTCAGCGTGCCCGCCTGGACGGTGAGCTGGTACCAGCCGCGGTTGGTGACCGAGACCTGGAGAGTGCTCGCGGCTGCTTGGCTTCCGGTCGCGACCACGGTGCCGTTGACATCGGCGGCGGACCAGGTGACGGACGCGGCGTCGGTGCTCAGACCGACGGTGACCGACTGGCCGTCGGTGAACACGTTTCCGAGGGTGATCGGGGTGAGGGCGAGGGTCGCCGCGTGGGCGGGGGCGATGGTGCCGATGCCGAGGAGGAGAACTCCGAGAACGAGGGCAAGGGTACGTCTCATGCCGACTCCTTGAATCAGGGCGGTGTGGGGTGAGACGTCGGCTGCCACGACGTTACAAATCGATTTGTACTATCGCTGTGGGTGATCGGGCTGTCAACAGCTCAGGCGAGATCGGTTCCGGTCAGCAGAGCGGCGAGCTCGGTCGGCCGGTAGAGCACCTGCTTCCCGGTCCGTTGCGGTTCGACGAGGCCGGTACGACGAAGCAGTTGAAGGTGCTGACTCACTGCGGACGGTGTCACTCGGAGCTCGCCGGCCAGATCGGTCGTCGTCCGGGGATGTGTCAGGAGCTCGAGGATGCGCGCACGCGGCGTACCGATCAACTGGGCGAGATCTTGCCGGGACGGTGGCTCGACGACCGACCACAGGTTCGCCTGACCGCGCGGTGGATAGCCGAGCAGCGGATCGGCGCCGGGATCGAACGGGATGACCGCGTGCGGTCCGAACAGCGTTGGTTGCAGGACGAGTCCGCGACCGTCGACGGCCTCGGTCCGGCTCGGGTTCGCTACCCGGTCGACCTTGAGCTCGCCGTCCGCGTAGCTGATCGCGGGTCCGAGGTCGTTGAGCATCGCGCCGGTGCCGTGCTGGGTGAGGACGTGACCGCGGTAGCTGATGTCCGCCGACAGCAGCGTCCGCATCCGGTTCCAGTACGGCGCCATCACGGCGTCCCAGTACTGGCGTAGTACTTCGACGACCTTGTCGACGGTCAGGTCGTCGGGGAGTTCGCCGTTGACCGCGACGATCTGACGCTCGAACGTGGCGCGGTCCACGGAGGCGATCACGTCCAGTTCGTCGGTGAGTTGGGTGAGCGGCGAGGTGGGGCGGGGCGTCAGGAAATCGGGGCTGCCCATGGTGTCGTTGACGAGCCGGCGCAGGACCGTCCAGTCGAGGTCGGCGAGCTGCGGCTGCACGGCCCGCACCCAGCCCAGCTGCAGCGGGAAGCGGCCCGGATCCCGGAGCGCGCGCATCGACAGCACCATCTCCGCGACCGGCGACACCGCGAACCGGACATCGGCCAGGTCCTGCGAGTTCAGCAGGTAGGTCAGCACCTCCGGTCCCTTCCTCGTTGTTGGCCGATCCTAAATGTCGGTGGGCCGTGGAATGGTCGGTGCATGGGGTTCCGAACGATGGATGACAAGGAAGCAGCCGAGTTCCTGGCGCAGCCGCTGGTGGCCGTGCTGGCGATCGACGACCCGGGGTGGTCGCCACATGTGACGCCGGTCTGGTTCCATCACCTGCCGGGCGAGAACAGGTTCCAGGTGATGACGCCGGCCAAGTCGAAGAAGGCGAGACTGCACCGGACCGGCTCGGGTGGCCTGTCGCTCTCGGTCCAGACGGCCGACGGCCCGACCGCGAAGTACCTCAACATGCAGGGCGAGGCGCGGTTGCTGCCGCTCAGTGACGACCTGCTGAACGCGATGGTGGTGAAGTACCTGCCGGAGGAGTTCCGCGCGGCGTACCTGGCCGACCCGCCCGAGGACTCGATGTTCGACATCACCCCGCGACGGATCACCACCGGCGTGATCGGCTGACAGTTCGCCGCGCTGCCCCGTCGTACCGGGTATGACGAAGCTCGCGGAGTTGCAGGGAGAGTACGTACTCGACGGCGAACGGACCCGGATCGGTTTCCTGGCGGCGCATCGCGTCGGGAGCAAGGTGCGCGGGCGGTTCGCGGAGTTCGACGGTGCGGTTCGGTTGGACAGCGCGGATCCCGCGGCGTCCTCGGCCTGGCTCACCGTGCGGGTGGCGAGTGTCGAGACGGGCGACCGGCGGCGGGACGCGCAGTTGCGCAAGGATTTCTTCGGCGCGGCGACGTACCCGGTGCTGACCTTCGTGTCCACGGATGTTGTGCAGGTGTCGGAGCGGCGGTACGACGTGACGGGTGAGCTCACGATCCGTGGTACGACGCGGGCGGTGACCGTACCGTTCGAGCTGACCGAGGCGGGGCGTTTCACGGCGGCGCTGACGGTCGATCGGCAGGAGTGGGACGTGAACTGGAACGTGTTCACGACCGCGCTGGTGCGGGCGGACGTCGTACTCGAGCTCGATGTGGCGGTGAGCCGCAACAGGTGATGGTGCGGCTCACCTGGCCGGCTACTCGCAGGCGATGCCGTCGTGGTCGGCGTCGAGTCGGTAGATGTCGTTGCCGATGACCTTGATCGGGCCGTCGACGTACTCCGGTCCGTTGCCGCTCCCGCCGGAACAGTCCACGTCACTGGCGATCGGGACGCAGCCGGAGTAGTTCGGGTCGCAGCCCGAGGACTGTTTCGGTTCGTCGACCTTCGTACCGACGACGGTGATCTGGGTCCGCGGCTGCTTCGCGACTTCCTCGCGGAGCAGGTGCTTGGTGGTCTGTACGCCGTTCACGAACGTGACGCGGTACGTCAGGCGGCGGGTGCCGTTGACGCCGGTGGTGCGGACCGTTCGCTCGCCCTTCGGCAGCGAGCTGTCGGTGACGGTCTTCTTCTTGAACGGGATCGTGCTGAACTCCACGACTTCCTTCGTCGTGGTCTTGGGTTTCGCCGGCGTGACGCTGGCGATCTTGGCCGGCGCGGTGGTGCTCGTCGCCGGCCCAGTGGGTGTGTCTGTGGGTGTGCCTGCGGGTGTCTCTGTGGGTGTCGGTGTGGGTGTCGCGGTCAGCGTGGTGGTGACGTGGACGGTGGCGATGGCGGCCGGTTCGCCGACTGTCGTCGTACCGGAGTCCGCTCCACAACCGGCAGCGAGTGCGCCGACGGCCAGACACGCGACCGGAACCAGCGCAGCACGGAAGAAAGACACGTTTGTCCCCCCAACCCGCCGTCGGTTCCCCCCGCGGCGGGATTGTCAGCGCCCGGACCTCCCGGGCGAACACCGATCTGTACCAGCCGCGCTCAGAGACCTGCAAGCCTCAGAATTGCGCGCCAGTGAGGATGTTGGCGCCGATCGGGCTGATCGTGTGCCGGACGGCGCCGCCCGCGCGGCGGGTCGTCACCAGGCCGGTGCGGTGCAGGACGCGGGCGTGCTCACTCGCGGACGCCAGCGAGATCCCGGCACGGGCAGCCAACTCGCTGGTCGAACACGCCTGCTTCGAGATGGTCCGCAGCACGGCGGCCCGCGTCCGCCCGAGCAGGTCGGCGACCGCCCGCTCCGGATCGACGCACCGCTCGGCCCACGCCGGGTCGTGGTGCACCGGGTAGACGAGGACCGGCGTACGCTCCGGATCGGCCGGCATGATCGGATGCCGCCAGCAGAAGTACGACGGCACCAGCCGCAACCCGCGCCCGTCGAGATCCCGGTCGAGATCGACGTGCCCCATGTCGACGTGCAGGTACGGCGGCTCCCACTGCAGCACCGGATGCAACGTGCCCGCGAGCGACTCGAACCCGCCGGTCGTCACGGTATCGCTGTGCACCTTCACGTCCCGGCTGATCATCGCGGTCATGATCGGCATCTGCGGCGCGATGTGCGTACGGTGGAACTGCCGCAGCCCATGACACAACTTCGCCAGTACTGCGGGATCGCCGGCCGCGAGGCGACGGGTCCAGTTCGGCAACCGCACCTGCTCCTGATCCGCCAGCAGCCCGAGTTCGCTCTCCAGTTGCTGCTGCGGAGTCGCCGCGATCGCGCTGAGCCCCGCCTCCAGCCCGTCGACGGTCTCCGCCGGCGTCAGAAAGTCCGGCGAGTACCCGACCGGCGGCGCCAGCACCAGCAACTCCCGCTCGAGCGGCGTCAACCGCGCCCGCGTCCGCTGCCGCCACGCCCCGAACACTTCCGGCTCGTCATCGGTCTGCACCATGTGCATCCCGAGCAGCACTTCCCACAACGGATCCGGCTCCCGACAGATCGTCGTACGCGCCAGATCAACACACCCGAACCGGATCCGGAAACCCATCGCCTTGTCCTCCCCCGAGGAAGCAGAACGCCGAAACCCACCCCGACGTCACCACCGACCACCACGTAACTACACACCGTAAGCGCCAAGAGGGTCACCCCCGCCCCCTCACCCCGCCCAAGCAAACCCCCGCCAAACCTGACACACTGTTCCCTCACCCCCTCAGGGGCCTCTAGCTCAATTGGCAGAGCAGCGGACTTTTAATCCGCGGGTTGTGGGTTCGAGTCCCACGGGGCCTACAAAACCCCAGGTCAGAGAGCTGACCTGGGGTTTCGTGTCTTTCTGGCCCATGGTTTACCCCATGGTTTTGTCCTCCGGACCAGCGTTGAGAGCCCTCTCCAGAGCAATCGCCGCAGCCGGATTCTTCGCCTTCCGACCCATGTACACGTCCTGCGTCATCGACGGCCGCGCGTGCCCGAGCTGGTCTGCGATCTGCCGCGCGCTTTGCCCTGCGTCGTCGAGGATCGTTGCTGTCGTCTTCCTGAACACGTGGGACGTGAGCCACGAGAATGCGTCAGCCTCGCTTGGCGCCGAGGCTTCATCAACCAGGCGGAGCAGGGTCGCCCGCTCCTGACCTCGCAACCGATACAGATCCAGCAGCGCCGCTGCATCCTCTCGCGTGACCTTGAGCCGAGCGCGCTCGATCAGGCTGATTCGCGAGCTGGACCAACCGAGGCGCTTCGTCACCTCGGGTTGCGTTATGCCGGCGTCTGGCCTCGCCTTGCGCAGTTGATCGCTCAGCGCCCGCCGAACCTCACCACCGATCGGAGAGCGCGCCTTCCGTAGATCCCTGTTGACGTTGGACGGGTCACGGAATCCGCCACGCGAGTCGGGGAATACCGCTTGTTCCAGCCGAACGCCCTGTGCCGCTCTGGACAGCAGCATCGAGAGACACCAGGAGGGCACGACCAAGACGCGCTCACCTGCACGGGATTTGGTACGCGTTCGGATCAGCCCATCACCCGTCACTCGGATGATCTGGTGGGTGATTTCGATCTCGCCTGTCTGGAGATTCACCTGTGACCACAGCAATCCGAGCGATTCGCCGATTCGGACGCCGGTCGCGAGCATGAACGTGGTCAGGTCTGGAAGGTCCGCCCGTACAGCAGCCGGATCCTTACTGATCTGAGCGAACCAAGCTTCCCGCTCGACCTGTGTCAATGCTCGGGGCCTCCTCTTTGGCTGTCCCTCGATCCGCTCGACATCGCGAACCGGGTTGACCGGTAGCGCGCCGTACCGAACAGCCAACCCCAGGATTCCGGAGATGATGCTCCGGCAGCTCCGTCCTGTGGCAGGCCCGACCTCATCTCGAATTGCACAGATGACTTTGTCAATGAGCGGGGTGTTCATCTCGCCAAGGCGAACATCTCCCAGCCCAGGTAGAAGAGTCCTGTCCAAGTGGCACCGGTAGGTGTCGAGACTCCCAGCAGAACGCCTCCCGTCCTTCACCATCTGTCGGAACTTCTCAAGCCACAGATCAGCAGCAAGCGAGAACTTGTCTGACCCCGTGAGTTTGCTGCCCCGACCGCCGTTGCGACGCTCGATCAGCTTCTCCTGCAGGTTGTTCTCTGCAGCGGTCTTGGATGATTTGGCCGGCCATCCGGCATGGTTGGCATCCTTGGCCGTGCTTCGCTACGCAGGCATCAGAATTATCGATCCACACGATGGCTCGGTTTCGTCCCTGGCGCCGATCCGATCAGGAACCGGCGACGTGGTGTCTCAAGGCTTCGATTGGGCTTGGGTCTTCGCGCGGCTACAGAACGGGCGAGATCGTGCACGATGAAGAGGTCTCGATACCGTAGATCAATCGCGATCTGTTCGATCTACCATGACACTTGCCATCGGAATCAGGCGATATTCTTCAACCCATTCGACTGGCTCAGGACCATCGTAGAGTTCTACGAAGTGCGCCACCGTCTGTGGTATCGTCGCATCTTTGAGGAGATCCTGTCTCATGTCATCGAACGTCTCACGCATTCTCCGCGGGAGTCGCGAAGCATCGAAATCGACCTGCGCGGCGAGGCAAGTAGCCCGATCATGGAGGCACCAGTAAACCGTATTCTCATCAAATACTGCATACAAATACGAGTTCTCTAGCGATGGCACGCGGGGAACGTCCCTATCAGCTCGGCAGCGCGACAGACATGCGCGCCATCTTTGGAGCGCCTCAGTCCAAAGAACTTCAGAGGGATCTTGAAGTACTTCGCTAAGTGAAAGTGGAAGGCTGTCCATTCGCCTGGCAAATCCATCTTGGCCAAGGAACATCCAGGCGGTGCGCGGATAGTTCTGCACCTTAGCGACCAGCAGGTCTCCGATGTAGGTTACCAAGCCTTCCAGCGCATGCAACGCGCCTTCAGCCTCATGTCGGTCTGGCATGTAGCCGGAATGCATGATCTTGTTTCTCGGACGAGTAACGTGCTTGAACCAGTCACTTACCGGTCCAGACGAATTCTGCTGGATCACCCCAACTTCCGCCGAGACGGGGAGGATAGAGAGTCTTAACTCGCTTTACGATCGACATATTGTTCGTGAAGTCGGAGACGCAATCTTCGGGTCGTCGCCCCTCCTCCCACATCATGCTCTGCAAAACCTCATCCAGAAGAAGCTCAGCGGCGGTGGCGGTCCAGGTGATGGAGGCGCGATAATCGCCAGTCAGCCAGAATGCGACTGAGGCCTCGCGACGAAACTCCGTCAGCGCCTCATGCGGTCCGTTCTCCGCTACGCGCTGAAGGCTGATGTCCAGTCGTTCAGAGTCTATTACTTCCTGTCCAGCGCCTGGGAGGCCAACCCATTCATGAAGATTAACGGCGACGAAGAATGGACCATCCGCCAGCGTGTATGGATCATCAGGATTCGCGCCGGTCTCCGCGAACTCTCGCACGAACGCCGGAACGAGCGCCGGAAGACGCTCGCGTGTAACTAGGGTGATTGGCTCATGACATGCCCGATGGTATGCCCTTTGAATCAGTTGAATGGCATCGATCGCCAGAGAGAGGGCCACGTCGCCAATCTCATCCTCGTCCCGATCCGCCAACAACGGGACCGCTACTTCCAAGACCGAGTACTCGACCAGCACCGAGTCTTCCAGCACTTGCCCCTTGGGCGCGTTGCCGAATCGCCCGCGCCCAATCCTGTGCACGGTCTGAGCTGCAATATCGAGCATGTCTAGACCACGAGGTTTGGCTGACTCGAGGTGGTGGACTATTCGAGCGGCGAATATGTCGTCATATGGCCGAGGGATCAACTTGGGAGCGCTGTCGCCGACACCGATAGCCTCCGGCTCTGCCTGCGGCGGAAGAACGAAGCTATCCACATTTCTCGGTGCATAGTCGCTACGGAGGTTCAAGTCCCACCCATCCTCAAGCCCAAGCCGCTCGGGTAGGACGATGGCGAAGTGAACGATCCGTTCTGGCCATGCGGTTCGTGACTGACTGGCCGCTTTTGCCTGCTGCTCTTGAGACTCCACCATTCCCCCTGGTTCGCAGGCGCATCAGTCTGCCAGCTCGGACGTCCGGCGGCCAACGGGACCGCGCAGATCGCGCAGCCGGCGGTATGCAAGGTCCCAGCTCGTCATCGCTGGCTCCTCGCACCTCACATCGTCTCAGCACGTCAGGACAGCTATCGGCACAGCAACAGCCAACCTCGTCCTCGCAGAATAGCCTTTCCTATCTGCTCTCACTCATACGTTTCAGAAAGCGGCGCAAGACGGCTAGCAATTCTTCGTGGCTGTCCAACGCTTCCACCGGAATTCGATCGACGAAGGCAGCGCCTGCATCCCTATACAGATGATCGCGCGTGCCATCAAAAGCTCGGCGCCGATTATGATGCGGCCCGTCGACTTCAATAATCCCAGCTCGTCCTTTATAGGCGATCAGCAAGTCGGGCTCCCACGTGTGATCTCGCAGACGCAATCCAGGAAGCGGGGCAATAGAAAGTGTCTCGTCGGTCGGCATCTCCTTTTGCTGAATATGTTTCAGCGCTCGATATACCTTGAGCTCGCCCGGGTTCGTGAAGGCAAGATTGTCTTCGATATGCCTTGGGGGACCAACGCGGACACGCCGCCCTTGATTCGAAACTTTCTTGCCCGCCAACTGCTCACGAAGTTGCTCGCGCCAGGAGGGCCCCACCGGCGGTAGACTCTCGCGGACTGAGATCCATTCGACTCCGTAGCCTTTTCTTCGAGATACCTCCACGCATGCGTCTTTGATCTGATCTACGACGTCGCTAGAAAAGCGGGGCCGGTCCTCAGGAGCGACCTCAAGCCAGAGATCTTGGGAACGATCTTCAGGGTCGTACTCCAAGACAGCCTTCTCCACATCAAGCACCAGTCCGGCAACGTCGCGCTCACCCCGCTGTAAAAGAAGAATTGCAGCGCCGCCAAGGATCGCATCAGCTATGATGCTCTCCTTTTTCTCACGGTCCTTCCAAGGATCGCCGATGAGATCGTCATAGCTCGCTGGGCGCTGCGACTCTGCGACCGCCCATGGATCATCCTCGACCACTTCGAGACCTCCGCCTTACTCTGCCGGTTGGTTACCGCATGACGACACACCTTAGGTCAGGGACACCAGAGTTGGTTCGAATGGTGAGCACCATCAAGCTTGACTGCTGTGCTTCTTGTACCGCAGCGATGTGTCCCGGGCCTTCGTCTACACCTCCGGCGCCCGTCCCGCCTCGCGACGCAGTGGAGAGGCGAGGCGCCAATCACCACGAACGACGACCCGAGGTCCGCCACGAGGCCGTCGACGTTGTTGCGGTTAGCTGTCCCACGTGTCCCACTGTCCCAGTCAGCCTTCTGACCTGCGGAAACTCTCGCCGAGGCCGAGACCCATGTGTCCCAGGTCCCAGCTTTCGTCGGCCCGCTACGTTCCAGCCCTCAGCTCGGCGGGCTGGGATGTCGACATACAGCCAGTCCGGGGCCGGCCGGTGTGGCGTACCGGGACTGAATCCCGGCATCCGGGGCGACAGCAATGGCGGCGGGCCGAGATCGCCGATAGGGGTCTGCGCCAGGAGTCTCGGGTCTGCCCGCGCACTGACACGGGCAGACCCGGGCGACAGCCATTAGGCGTGTTTGTCCCGCCCTGTCCGACACGCTCATGAGGTGATGATCACGATTCGGCCTCGACCCCGCTTCGGGCGGTAACGAAGTACTCCGGCGAGAGATGTGAGTCACGGGGATGAATCAACTCACGCGGTGAACCAGGGGGATCTGCAGATGCCACCACGCTTAAAGAGCTTAACTATCGAGAACCTGCGCTCGGTCGCAGATCCGGTCCGAATCACCTTCCCAACCGACGGTCCACTCGTCCTGCTCGGTGAGAATAACGCCGGGAAGAGCAACATCACTCGGGCGATCGACATTCTCTTTGGCGAGCGGTGGCCGACGACCCACTCTATCGAAGATCACGACTTCCACGGTCGGGACTCCGATGGGATCGCCATCAAACTCAACGCAGACGTCGAGGGCTTGACGTGTAGTTATGATTCCGTGGGATCAATCGACCACATCCGGTGGATCTATGACACCCAGCGGTCTGGGGATCCGATCGATTACTCGATGCACTGCGATAGATGCGCGAAGACGTTTGTCACGAAGGCAATTCGATCCCCCCTCTTCGCAATGCGGATTGATGCCGACCGCCGGCTGTCATATCAATTGTCGTATACGAGCCAGTGGACGCTGCTGTCGAAGTTGATGCATCGATTCCATAATCGTCTTCTCTCCACACCTGGACGCAGGGCAAGACTGGAAGCCATCTTCGAGGAGCTCGTCGGACAGTTCTCTGAGGTTGCTGAGTTTCAGAAGTTCCGTGAGCTTCTGACGGCCACAACTGATGATTTCGGACAAAACCTGTCATATCGGCTCGACATCGATTTTTCGGCCTACGACCCTAGCAACTTCTTCCGATCCCTCCGTGTTCATCCAAAGCTCGATGGCGCTGTCCGGTCATTCGACGAGCTGGGAACGGGTCAAGAGCAGATTCTCGCACTGGCATTCTCGTACGCGTATGCACGTGCCTTCGGCCAATCTGACGGCATGATCCTCGTCGTCGATGAGCCCGAATCACACCTGCACCCGCTCGCCCAGCAATGGCTTGCCGGCCGACTCGGCGGCATGGCGACAGATGGCTTGCAGGTTGTCCTAACTACTCACAGTCCGCACTTCGTCGACATGTCTCGACCCGAGAACCTTGTAGTAGTGCGCAAGTCTCACTTTGGGGCGACGAAACTAACTCAGGTAGATCGCGACGAGCTTGCCACCGAAATGATCGGCATGGGAGCGGACCCCACGCGAACCACGCCGACAACCATCGGCAACTTCTACGAGGCCAGCGCGACAACGGAGATCAAAAGCGCCCTCTTTGCGCGTCTTTGTGTATTGGTTGAAGGTGACACCGAAGCACTTGCGCTGCCCGAGCTCCTACGCCTCGTAGATTTTGATCCGTTGCGGCGCGGCGTGGCTGTTGTCTCCGTTAATGGGATCGGAAATATTGCGAAGTGGGTGCGGATGTTCGCCGCATTGGGAACGCCGGTTTACTGCGTCTTCGACACGGACACCGATAAGGTAGCAACAAAGGAAGTCGAAGAGCTCCTTGGCAAGCGGAAGGACATTTTCCGCGCCCTCGGTGAAAATCCAGCGGGCGCCGAGACAGACAACCTCAGCCACGAGTCTTTACATGTTGAAAACAATTACGCGACCCTGCGTCATAACTTCGAGCACTCGGTTGGGGCCCTCTTTGGTTCCGTTTGGTCCGACCTGTACGCCGAGTCAGCCCCAGTCGTTGGCGCGTCGTCGAAACCACTGCGCGCCCGATACGCCGCGCGCGGTCTACGGGATCATGCGCTGCCGACCGCGGCAACGCTTGCACTTCAGGCGCTCGCCAGCGCTTTGGCAGGGCATCTAGCGGACTCCAGCGCCGCGTCATCAGATGCGGCTGCCGCGCCGGCCGACCTTGACTTGGCTGACGAACTCGACGACTGGGACGGACAACCACCGTTCTAGGGCGGCCTCGCGTTCGGCTCGAGCTGCTGGAACATGGGCATGGCTTACCCCATGGTTTTCGACAGGAGGCGACCGGAACTGTTGAGGGCTGATGGCGATCCTGATCGCGCATACCTGCAGGTCAGCAGCCAGATCAGGAAGCAACGGGGAACGTCGCGACGCAAGCTGGGGGAATCCGCGGGTTGTGGGTTCGAGTCCCACGGGGCCCACTGCTTTCCGCAGGTCAGGCGCAGATCGGCGCCTCGGCCGGGATCGTCGGGTCTGCGTTAACTCTGCCAATACTCACGGTGGCCGATGCATGCCCGTCTGAGGGGGATCGGCGGCTCCGCGCAGCCAGCTGGCTGCGCGTTGCTGAGCGACGTATCGCGTCCTGTCGCACTGCTCTCGTTTCCTCCGATCACCAGCCCGCCGAGCCGTTGAGTCGCCACGTGCTGTTGGACTGTGGAGGGCTGAGATGAGCAGACCGCACCTTCCGATCGGAACGTGGGGCAACGTCCGATCCCGTGCTGAGAGGAAAGACGCCGAGGGCAAGGTGGTCTCCTGGCGCGCGTCTGCGTACTTCCGTGACCACGACGGACGTACCCGTGAGGTCACCGCGTCTGCCAAGACCAAGGGCGCAGCCGAGCACCGCCTACTCACGAAGCTGCGAGACCGGGCAAAGATCACGCAGTACGGCGAGCTGAGCCCGACCGACAAGATCAACGACCTCATCGACCTGTGGATCGAGAAGTTAGAGGAACGCATCGAAGACAGCCGGCGATCACCGACGACGCTGACGACGTACCGGACAGCCATCAAGAACTACGTACGCCCTGCCCTCGGCGAACTCCTGATCGGTGAGGCAACCACACCACGCATCGACAGAATCATCGGAACCATCAAGCGCACCGTCGGTCGATCCACAGCGAAGACCTGCCGCGCGGTCATCTCCGGCATGATGCAACTCGCCGTCCGGTACGGCGCTCTCATCGTCAACCCGGTCCGCGAAGTCGAGGCGGTCGAGGCCCGCCCGAAGGACCCGCCCCGAGCACTCACCAACGAAGAGATCGCCGGCCTACGGCAACTCCTGACCACCGACGAAGCCGCCGTACGAGCCGACCTTCCTGACCTGGTCCTCTTCATGCTCGGCACAGGCGTCCGAATCGGCGAGTCGCTCGCCGTCCGCTGGTCACAGGTCAACCTCGAGTCCGGCGCAATCGAGATCACTCACACCATGGTTCGCGCCCCAGGCCAAGGCTTGATCCGCAAGGCCCCTAAATCCAAGGCCGGCGAACGCGCCCTACCTCTCCCAGGCTGGGCCGTCACCATGCTCCGCCGACGCCACGCAGCCGGCATCCTCCCCGACGAACCCATCTTCGCCGACTCCCTCGGAGGCTTCCGAGACCCCTCCAACGTCCGCCGAGCCCTCCGCCGCGCACTATCCCCCGTAGCCAGCACCGCCCGCCGCGACCTAGGCGAGACTCTCCGATCCGCCCGCCTCCAAGCCGGCCTCACCCGCAAACAGGTCGTCACGAAACTCGGCTGGCCCAAGACCAGGCTCGAGCTGATCGAGAGCGGCCGCATCAAGCTCGACCGCGAACTCGTAGCCACCCTCGTCAAGACCTACCGCATAAACCTCGACGCATCCCCCACCCTCAGCGCCCAAGTCGACCAAGCAGCCCAGCCCTCACCCTCAGACGCCCTCACCTGGATCCGCTCCCACACCTTCCGCAAAACCACCGCCACCGCCCTAGACCGCCGAGGTCAATCCGCCCGCCAAATAGCCGACCACCTAGGCCAAGCCCAAGTCTCCATAACCCAAGACGTCTACATGGGCCGCCGAATCCACAACCCTCCGCCGCAGCCGCCCTGGACCAGGAGTTCGCGGATCTCGACCTCTGGTGAGAGGCCAGTTCGAACGTGCGACGCAGTGCTTAGGAAGATGAAGGCACAGAGGGATGCACGACCGACCAACTTGGCCGACCATCGCGGTCATCCCCAGAAGATGCTCGTCGGGTCGCGGTCGATCTCGGTCAGTAGGTCGTCGATACTCTGCGATGGGGCGAGTCTGTCGTAGGTATGGAAGCGCTGGTGTCGGTCGACCCAGTACAACGTCCAGGACTTGTCAGTGGCGTTGTAGCGCAAGCGAGCGATTGCGGAGCTGGTCCAATCCGCCTGGATGTCGTCGTGCCAGGGCGGGCGCCGGCTCAACGAGTGTCAGGTGGCGTGGGGCGACTTCGCACTCGATACGCAGTTGGTCGCGAGCGTGCTCCGGAACCCGTGTGGCGCACCATCGCTGTACGCGTTCGACATCCAGTTCGGACAGAGCCATTCAATTCACCAGTCGTGAGGCGACCCTGAGCTGTGCCGATCTGGTCAGCAGCTTGGCCGGTCGGGCGTGCGGAGCAGGCGGTGGGTCGACCTTCTTGACGGAAGTGCGACGCCGTACCTCAGACCCTACCGACCGGCGGCCGGTCGGACCTGGCCGATCGCCTCATGCAGCGGCCTGGATACTTGAAAAGTGACGTACTCATCGCTGTAGAGCTTTGAAAGTAACGCTTGGATGTTACTCTTGAAGAGAAAGGAGGTGAGAATGATGCGTGCGGTCGACGTGTTGGAGTCGCTGGAACTGGTTGGTTCCAGCCAATGGGGACTGGTGACGACGGCCCAGGCCCACGAGGCAGGTGTGTCCAAGATGCATCTTTCCCGCCTTGCCGAGCGCGGAACTGTGCACCGTGTTCGTCATGGCGTCTACGCACTCCCTTCCGCCGACACCGGACCATTGCAGGGGCTGCGCGCAGCCTGGCTAGCCACCGGCAGCCAGCCCACGGGCAACCAGAGACTGGCCGTGGTGTCTGGTGAGTCCGCGGCAGCCGTGCACGGCCTCGGCGACGTGCTGGCTTCCAGGTACGAGTTCACTACCGCAGTACGTCGGCAGACCACGCAGCCGGACATCCGGTATCGCAAGCGTGACCTGCCGGACGGAGATGTCGCGTGGGTCGATGGGCTGCCGGTGACTTCCGTCGCGCGCACTGTCAACGACCTGGCCACCGGCGGTACCGACTTTGACCACCTCGCTGCGGTGGTCCGCGATGCAGTCGCCACAACCGACGTCACGTCCGGTTCCCTCGTACAGGCGCTCGAGCCGGTGGCTGAGCGGTTCGGATCTCCGGACGGCCACGCCCTGCTCGCGGCGCTCCTGAAGGCAGCTGGTTTCCGACCTGACACCGGGCTGCTGGAGTTGGCGGTCCCTGAGCTGCGGGAGAAGTTCTTCCGAGCACTCGCGCCCCAGTTCGAAGACATCGTCAGCCGGGCCGTTGACGAGCGACTTCGCCAATTGGGGCAGGGGATCGCCTTCACCTCGGCGACTCAACACGTAGTCAACGCAGCACGACCTGACGGAACACGAGATGCCACAAGCCGGCAGAACAGGAAGATCGACGATGGCGGAGCCGCTGACTCGGCTGGAAGCGAACCGGCTGCGACAGTCCTTGGGGGCCAAGCTGGCCAGCGAGGCCAAGAGCCGCGGCGTCGCGGCTGACCCGATCCGCAAGCAGTACATCTTCACGATCTTCCTCAGCCGCATCTTTCAGGACCCCGATGCCCCGTGGGTGCTACTGGGCGGCAACGCGCTACTGATCCGAACTGGAGGCGGCCGATTCACCCAGGATGTCGATCTTGCTCGCGAGACACCGTGGACCAGTACCGAAGACGCCTTGTCAGAATTGCGGCAGCTGTCCAGCCGTCGGCATCACGGAGACCCGTTCGAGTTCGAGCTGTACTCGATGACCATCCAGCGAGAGGTCGACCCCTATGGTTATGGCGCCGAAACCGCCAAGGTGAAGGCGCGGGCCTTGCTGGGCGGTCGAGAGTTCGAGTCCTTCAGCATCGATCTCACGACCCGGCGACACCTCGATGCCGCGGTCGACCATGTGCCACTCAAACCGATCATCGACCACGAGACCCTGCAAGACCTGCCGTCGTCAAGGCGCGCACCAGCGCCGCGTCGGCTACGCCGTACACCTTGCATGCCTGCTCGACGTCCAGGCTCCGCACTGGAGACTCGCCGTTCTCCAGTCGCGAGACCTCATCCCCGGCCTGTTACAGACTCGCGACTACGCGAAAAGCATCATGGGAGATGAGCGCTTCACCCGCTCGGACATCGATCCTGATGTGCTCGAACGCCGGTTAGAGATCCGGCTCAACCGGCAACAGATCCTGGACCGCGAGTCGGGCGCGCCCAGACTCGCCGTCGTACTGAGCGAAGCAGTGGTCCGCCGGCGTGTCGGTGGTGCCGAGACGATGGCAGAGCAATTGACCCACCTACTGGATATGGCTCAGCGCCCAGATGTTGCGATCAGGATCATGCCATTCGACGTTGAGGAACACGCCGGCATGACGACCGGGCCGTTCGCCCTGCTGGGCTTCCCGTCCCGCGGTCCGCTGGTCGAGTGGTCCGGTGCCTACGTGGACGGCTTCCTCGGGTTCTTCTGGTCGGACAAACCAGACGAAGTCGAACTGCTTCAGAAGGCTTGGGCGAATCTGTGGGAGACCGCCCTCGACGACGCGAAGTCCGCTGAATTCATCAAGCACAGACTCAGCCAACTCCAACCGAACGCCTGATTCCAGCTGGGTCAGCGCTGGTCGGCGGGCGCGAAGTAGTTCGTGAGCATGTCGGTGGTCCAGGCCGGTTGGTGGGTCTCGCCCCGCGGCCCGAACTCATCGAACCAGGGCTTGATGTCGATGACAGGCGTTCCGTCGACAGCGTCGAGATCCTCGACGTGCAGGTCGAGCCCATCGACCTTGACAAGTCGGCAGCGAGAGATGCCGAGCCAGTTGATCCTGCGCATATTGCGGTGACCGAACGCACCAACCTCGGGCCAGGCTGGGTTGTCTCTGGGGCGGCGGGCGCCGAGGTTCAGATCGGTCTGGTCGGAGAGGTGAAAGAAGAACACGACCTCGAGGTGTGAGAACGCTTCGAGGCCGGCGGTGGACCGTTCGTCGAACCGCTCGTTGTTGATGCGCAGGATGGAGCGGGTACCGCCCCAGTAGTCATCGGTAGGTTCGCTTCGGCCACCGATCACCTGGGCAACGGGTTCGACCGTGAGAGGACTCGGCGTCATCGGGACGTCCTTTGATCGGTGAGTGGTGAACAGGGTCATCTCGGTGCGGAGGCGAGGTAGCGTGCGGCGCGATGATCGAGCTCGGCAGCGGCTGGGATGCCGCGGACCCGGAACGGCGACAGCGCCGATCGCATGTCGACGACAGTTTGACGCGTGCGGCCAGAGTGCACGCCATCCATGGCGTCAAGAGCCGCCGACCAGGTTGAGCAGGCTTCGTCGATCGCACCCTGGCGCGCCTGAACTGCTCCGAGGTACCCCAGGGTCACAGCGTGCGTCCGGGTAAACGTTGCCGCCTTCCGCGTACGGACGCTGCGTCTGAACTGGGCGATCGCCGCGGCCAGATCGCCGAGGTCGCGCAAAGTACACGCAGTTTCGTGGGCAAGGCTGGCCTCGCCGAAGAAGAAGACCCGGCCGGGCTCGTCGTCACCAGAGCCAGCGGCGGTCAGGTTGTCCTCGGCGCGCAGGAGCGCTTTCGTAGCCGCGCTGCCTTGACCGTCAGCCGCAAGAGCCCTGGCCTGGACGACCTCGAGCAGAGCGCGTTCCCTGGGACTAGCCAATGTCGATCGTGTCCCCGACAGCGACGCCTTGGCCAATTGCACTGCTTGTCGTGAATGGCCGAGGTCCACAGCCTGGTGTGCCATCGCGCGCAGGACGTGGCCGGCCAGGGGTGGATCGTCGGCCTCTGCGGCGAGTTGGACGGCGACGGTGAAGTACTTCTGCGCGGTCGCATGCTCGGCGTTGTCGAACGCCATCCAGCCACTGAGGTACGCAAGTTCGCCCGCCGTGGCGAACAGACCGCGGCGAATCTCGGCGCTCGCGTGGGCGGCTCTCAGCGCGCTGGCGACGTCAGATGTCAAGTACTGCACGACTGCTGTGCGCGCGTGCCCGCCGCCGCGGCGCTGGTCGATTCGGGTGAACATCTGCGCCATCTCTCGGATCGCTTCCAGGTCACCGGCGCCGATCAACCGGCCGCTGCGCGCAGAGCGCTGGGCTCCTCGGCGCGCCATGGTTTCCCACCAAGCCTGTGGAGGAACCGCCAGTGCGGCCACGGAGTAGCCGGCGGCTCGCAGGACTGACCTGCGCTCGATGTCCACGTTGCCCCTTCCCAGATCGGCGAGCGCTGTCAGCGTATCTGCGGACCAATCCGGTGCTGCAGGTGCCCGCGGACCGGACAGGCCGATCTGGTCGAGAGTGACGACCCTGCCGAGGCGGCGTGAAAGTGCCTCCACCAAGATCGCCGGCGCGTCACCCGACGGGGTCGACCCCGCGACCCAGTGCGAGACGTGGGACCTGCCCACCGAGACGAGGCGCTCGTTGCCGGATTCGGCGGCCACCCGGCCTACCGCCAGTGCGAGTTGGGCATGCGACCAGCCTGCCTCCGCTATCGCTGCGGCGAGCTTGGAGTTGCGGCGCGTTCCGGCGCTCGACGTTCCCGTTCGCTCGTTCACCACTTTCACCACTCTCGGCCCCAGAACCGGTGTCCCACCCACGGTAGCTAGTGATTCGCTCATCGTATCCGCACCGAAGCAGCAGGAGGGCCCGAGAGTGCAGTCAGAGCACGTTGCGCGGCACGTGGTACGACCAGATCCGCAATGGTGGACCTCGGGCGTGCACGCGGGCCGGCTGCTGCGTGACTGCTTGGCTGAGCAGGACATTCGGACGCTGTTCTTGTTCCTGCGCGATCACGGCTACAGCAGGAGCGCCCTCGCTGCTGCGTCCGGTCTCGCGGAAACCCGGGTCCGGAGTATTTCCCAGGGCAAGCAGGTGGTGACGTCGTACGACGTACTGGTGCGTATCGCGGATGGGTTTGGCATCGACCGCGGTCTGCTGGGTGTGGGGTCTCATGTGCGGAGCGGTGAAGCCAAGAGCGATGGCAGATTGCGCGACCCGGGCGCAGCGCCAGGGTTCGTCGGATCGCTGGCCGCCCTGGCTGTTGGCCCGGTCCCGGCCGAGCTGAATGGATACGTCGCCTCCAAGCAATCCACCGCGACCAGCGTTCCATCGCGGGTGACTGCAGCCCACGTCGATCTGGTCCGCGTGGTTCGTGACGAACACAGACAGATCGATGCCGCCCATGGCGGCGGGTCCTGCCGGGACTCCGCGGTCAGCTACCTCGCATGGGCGAATGGCATGCTGGCCAGCCGGTTCGAGACGGAACGAACCGAGACAGACTTCAAGGCCGCACTGTCCGACATGTACCAGGTTGCCGGATGGGCAAGTCACGACCTTGGGGACCACGGAGCGGCCCGTCACTACCTAACTGCTGGGCTTGTCCTTGCGCGGGAGATCAACGAACTCGCTCTGATCGCTGGTGGTTTCTACCGCCTTGGCCGCGTCTCGATCCACCAAGGTCGGGCCCAGGAGGCGCTGCGGCTATGGCAGCTCGGACAGATCGTGGCCCAAGACAGCGGAAATCTCGCAGCAGTCGCTGTCTTGCACGCGAATGAAGCCTGGGCCTACGCCATGCTTGGCGCTGCGGACAGGGTCTCCGACTCACTTGCACGTGCTCAGGAGGAACTCGGACGAATTGACGAAGAGACGGTCCCGTCGTGGGCTCGATTCTTTCTTGCACCTGCAGACCTGGACGGTATCTCGGGGGTCATCTACGCCTGCCTGGCCTCCCATGTAGAGCATCGGACCCGGTTTGCGCCACGCGCGATCGAACATGCTGAGCGCTCGTACGCGACCAGGGGCGCTGGGGAGGAGCGGAGCCGCACGTTTGACGCGATCAGCATTGCCACCGGCTACGTCCTCGATGCGCAGCCAGACCTTGCGGCGGCGGCCGGTCATCAGGCCGTCGACATGGCCATGGCCACTGACTCGGTTCGCGCCGCCGATCGGTTGCAGGCGATGGTGTCCCTGGCTCGTCCGTACACAACCCACGACGGGGTGAGCGGGGTCCTCGAGCGTGTTGGTGCATTGATCAGCGGCTAGCTTCTACGGCGTGACAACTCTCAGCAGTGGCGAACGCGACCGTCTCGATACTGCTCTGCGCGACATCGCCAGCGCGGCAGGGATCGACCCCGCGGGCGCCGTACTGCTCCGCTACACGATGAACGCCGTCTACAAACTCCCCGCCGCCAACCTGGTGCTTCGTATCGCCCCCGCAGCCAATCGTGTCACCGTCCACCGCGTCACCAAGATCGCCCACCGGCTGGCTGAACTCGACCTGCCTACCGTCCGGCTGGCGCCCGGACTGCCAGAGCCGATCGAGACCCCAAGCTGGGCTGCCACAGCTTGGACCTACCTCCCGCAGACCTCCGCGCAACGTCACCGGCAAGCCGAACTTGCCCGTCCGCTGCTGGCATTCCACTCGCTCAACGATCTCGGATTCTCCCTCCCGCAATGGGATCCCATCAGCCGCGCACAGTCCCGCCTCGAGACCGCTGCGGCAGCTCGGGACGGGGACCTGGACTACCTGCGGACATGGGCATCAGACCAAGTCGGGCTCGGATTGAGCGATCTCGTCGGCTGGCTGCGAGACCGCGTCCGCTCGGTCCGGGCCGCTGCCGAGTCGACCGAGTGGCTGCTGCCCACGGCCGTTATTCACGGTGATGCCCACGTCGGCAACCTGCTCACCGACGCTCGCGGCCAATCTGTGCTTTGCGATCTGGACTCGGTGAGTATCGGCCCGCCTGAGTGGGACCTCGTCCCGGCTGCCCACGGCGTGGAGCGGTTCGGAGATCCGCGTGAGCAGTACGACGATCTCCGTGCGGCGTATGGCTTCGACCTGCTCTCCTCGCCCACTTGGCCGACCCTGCGGTCGATCCGCGAGCTCCAGATTGTCACCAGCGTGATCGGCGGGCTGCCCGGCCGGCCCTACGTCGCGGAAGAGCTGGCTCACCGGCTACGCAGCCTGATCGCAGGCGATGCGGCTACTTGGCACCGCTACCAGTAAGGCGGTGCAGCGGTGGGGGTACATCGTGGACCCCCACGCTGGGCTGAACAACTCCGCGTGTGCCGGTCGAAACTCGGTGATGTAGGCAACGAATCGCCCAAATGGGCTGGGGCTTCAGCCTCACTGCCCTCGCCCGAGACCCATTCGACTGAGAACGGGGAAGTTCATGATCGGCTGTTGGCTCCTAACGCACGCGCACACGACGGTCCTGTACGGCCTCATCGGCATCGCGGTGGCTGCGTACTCCGTGATGCTCCGCGACGTCGCGCAGGAGGTCCGCGGGTGATGACAATCACCGAGCCCTTGGCCGATCCCAGGCCGCAACGTCGTGTGCGGGTCTGGTTCGGCGATCATGTGATCGCCGACTATCTGGTCGCCCCCAAATTGGCTGAGCGGTACGCCGCGGCATCCTCCAGGCGATTCGGTCTGCCAGTGACGGTCGACCTCGTGTCCGGGCCGATCCGGCTCGACGGCGGGCAGTGAGGTGACCGGCGCTGCCCGACCGGCCATGCTCGGCTACTTCGTCGAGACCTTCCTGATGACGCCGACCGAGCAGGACCGAGCTCGCAACCTGCTGCTCGGGTTCGCAGACCGCGCGGGTTCACAGATGACGGCGATATACATGGAGGCGCTCGACTCGCAGCCAGCGGCAATCGAGGCTTTGATCGAAGCAGCGCGCCGAGGAGACGTCTCGGCGGTCGCAATCACTGCCGCCGATTCAATCGCAGCGCAGTACCGCCGTGAACTCGAGGACGCCGGAGTCCGACTCCTGATCGCGCGCGACTCGCCCAGAGCAGGCGAGGCCGAGGCTCCTCAATGCCTCCTCCCTGCGGCCGACCTCACGACCGCGGGTAGGCCTCGGCCTCGCCACTGTCCGGAGTTCCTCGGTCCCGGGATCCCCGCACGCCCCTGTGCACAAGCCCGGGACCGAGGACTCCACCTTGAACCGGCTGGCTCCCGTCGTGAACACGGCCTGCGGGAGCCAGCCGTTCCAACCCCGAGTCAGCCGGGTTCCTGGCTGGCCTGCCCGCCCCGAGCGAAAGAGAAGCAAATGACCGACCTCACCACCGCCGCCCGGCGGAAAGCTTCCCGCAGCAACAACAGCAACAACTGCGTCGAGGTCGCGCTCATGCCGGACGGCGGTGCGGCGGTCCGCGACAGCAAGGAACGGGGCTGCGGCCAGATCCTGCGCTTCACCGCCGGCGAGTGGGCGTCATTCACAGAAGGCATGAAGGCGGGAGAGTTCGACCCTCGTGCCTGATCGCTCAGTCGCGCGGCGTGTCTATCCGCACCGGCGAGCACTGCCCGTGTGGGCCTCGCGGCGGATACTGTTCGTGATGGTCCTGCTACTTCGGGTTTGCGTTGGCGTGGATAGGAGACGGCTGTGTCCGAGCTGAGAGGTCGTCGCGGCGGCGACGACCCGAGCAAGGGCAACACGCCAGGGAATCAGGCTGGCGAAACCGGGCGTCCTGAGAACGAGACGTCTCGGCAGTCCGACGACGGCGTGCGTGATCAGCAGACAAGCCGTACAGATGCTCCGACGCCGGATCGCCACGACGCCACACATCACGAGGCGCTGCGTCCGTTGCCTGCTCGCGAGAAGTCCGAGCAGCGCCTCGATGACGTCTACTGGCCGGGCAACGCGCGCGGGACCTCGGCTGAGCAACGTGACGACTCAACCGCCCCGAACTCCTCCACTGTCGTGTCCCGCGCGTCGGAAAGCAGGCAACAGGACTCGCGGGCGTCCGCTGACCCTCGGCTGAGGGAAGTGCAGGCATCCGAGGCGGACTCAATTGACGAAGACCAGACCGCGGACCGTCGATCCTCACAGCCACTGACTGCTCGCGAAAAGCTCGAGCAACGTCTCGATGAGATGTACTGGCCGGGGTACTCCAAGTGGTCGTCAGCCGAGCGGGGCGATGACGAGTCGGCCGAGCGACGACCGGTCGATCCTCCCTCGGCCCCGGCGGCGGCGCCGGTCGATGATCGATCCGAGCCGGAGGACCCGTTCGCCTCCTACTCACCAGAGCTTCGGGCGCACATGCTTCACGACGACACCTTGGCTCGCCTCCAGTACATCAGCCCGCCCGCTCAAGAAGCCGAGACCACCTCCCACGACGCAGATCCTCCCAGTCTGGTTGAGTCGCCTGGTGCTGACGAGCGAACGTCAGAGGTGGAATTGCGTGACGACGTAGCGAGCGTCGCGTTGACGGCGGACGACAGCACCGCGTCGACGTCACGTCTGGCCAGCGAAACCGGCGATCAGCCCGCTGCAAGTTCGCCTGACCACCCGCCCACCGACCTCGAGGCTGCCGCAGGCAAGGATCAGAAGCTCGCCGTCGACAGCGTTCCGGCCGGTGGCAACGACTTGCTCGAAACCGATGACGTTGCTGCTGGCATCGATTCCGAACCAGGGTCTGTTGCCGGCGTCGACGAGGTCGCCGAGCTGGAGCACGAGTTCGTGGATGATGCCACCTCGGAGGAGATGGACCAGTACCGCCGAATCCGGGAAGCTGACGACGTCGACGCGCTCGCGGATCACAGCGGGATGCCGCGTGAGGTCATTGAGGAGGCAAAACAACACCTCTTCCAGCGCCAGCACGACGTGGCAGTTCGCCCAGGCGAAATCAGGCACGGCTACTTCACCCCGGACGCGTTGTACGGCGATCTCTGGGAGCGAGTCGCGTCCGGTGCGGAGTTGACTGACAAGAATCGAGTGGAGTTCTGGTCGTTGCTGGCGCACGAGTACGTCGAGTCAAGGCTCATGGCGGCCGGACTGCCGTATCGGTCGTCAGATCCTAGAGCCTGGGACCAATCGGGGACGCCACTGGCCACCTCTGATTATCCGTCGGCGCACAACACGGCACCATTGAGTGCGCGGTCATCGAGGATGGACTTACTGATTCTCTGGGATTCGTCGTTGGACATACCGAGGGGCGACCTTCGGGTCGCGGAGGACCTGTCGAATCTTGACGAGGTGGTACGCGTGGCGAAGGAAGGGCTGGGATTGTGATGGATGCAGGAGCGTGCGAGCGGCTCTTGATGCGTCTTGCGGCGGCGAGCTGGGACAACCATGAGGCCGAGGAACGGCACTCTAGGTCGCGAGGTCTGCTTGCGCAGGAGTATTTGCGGCGGATGGCGATCTGGGCCGAGGCGCTTGGTGTGCCGAGGCAGTGGCCGGTCTTCGAGTTGGCGATGGTGTTCGATCCATCGGTCGAGACTGACGAAGGCTGGCTACTGCGCCTGGAGGCTGAGGTCGGGCGTGAGCTCGGGACTCGGACGGAACAGGTGCTCACCGACATGTTCCGGTGGGCTTCTTTGGGCGAGCGTCCGAAGGAGCGGTTTCCTGAGTTCGAGGATCCGTATGAGCCGATGGTGCAGGTGTTCGAGCGCGGCGGCGAGATCTATCCCGGCCATGGATCTATCGAGCTCCTCGCTGCCTCGGTTCCATACCTCGGCATCACCGAACGCCTTACTCAGCCTCCGTTCCCGATCGACGCCGCAACCTTGGATGAGGTCGACGAGAAGGAACGGGTCAGGGTCGAGAAGTCACGCGCACGCCGAGCGGCCAAACGTGCGGAGCAAGAGCCCACATAACAAGCTGGCGAGGCCGAGCAACCGTCAACTGACTCGTGATCGAAATGCGCCGTGTGGACCGGCCGTGGTCCGTGCGGAGGTCGGCGGGTGGTATCGGCGCAAGGGGAGGGATCGGTGCTTTGACCACTTTGGTCGCCTGTGAGCGACTGCTGGCACGGCTGACGGCCGCGAAGTGGGACGATGACGACGCTGAGGATCGCCACGTTTCGTCACGGGGGCGGTTGGCGGTTGAGTACATGCGGCGGATGGCCGTCTGGGCCGATGCGCTAGGCGTTCCCGGGCAGTGGCCATTCTTCGATCTTGCCGTGATGTTCGATCCGTCGGTCGAGAACGATCCGGTGTGGATGGAACGCCTGGAGGCAGACAGCGGACACAAGCTGTGGACGAGGTCCAGGCAAGTCGTTGCCGACATGTTCCGTTGGGCTTCTCCTGGCGATCGTCCAAAGGAACGGTTTCCTGAGTTCGACGACCCGTACGAGCCGATGATCCAGTTGCTTGAACGCGGTGGCGAGATCTGGCCGGGCCACGGCTCGATCGAGTTCTACCTAGGGTCCGTGCCGTATCGCAACGTTGCTGACAGGCCCTCCCAGCCCCCTCTTCCGATCGATCCGGTCACATTGGATTCCTTGGACGAGGACTACCGGCCTCAGGGCCGAGGGATCCCGTGCCCGTGCAGCCGCCCAGCGAGCAGCCGAGTCAGTGCAGCCACCCACGCGAGAGGTGCAATGACGCGGACGCAGCCTGGCCGACCCTTCCAACGCCTCGACTGGATGCGCTACGACGACTGGGCGATGCCGAACAGGAGGCACGCTCCAGGGTGGCTGGTGCGTGCGCCGGCCACCGCCACGATGCTCAACTGTTGCGCTTGAGCGAAGACGTCGCGGCCCGCCTGTCCGTCGATCGCTCGCCGCTATAACCCTCGTCCCGTCCAAAGGAGCAAGGCTGTTGTCGAACGAACAGGGCCGCATCTTCCGTGAGGCATGGATCGCAGGCGTGACGAAGCACTACCCCGGCGAACCAAAGCCCGGGTATGTCGCACCGTGGGATGAGACACCCGATTGGGAGCGGGAGAGCGCGGCGGCGGTCTATGAGCAGGTGCGGGGGTTCGTCGAGGTCTCTGGAGGAAACACGAGCAAGCTCAGCCGGGAGCAGAAGGGCCGGTTTGTGGCGCTGTGCTGGATCGCGCAGATCTACCGTCACATCCCCGACCCCAAACCCAGCTACGTAGCCGACTGGGACGATATGCCAGCCTGGCAGCGAGAGACTGACGCGGACATCTTTGAACGGATCGAACGCGAGAGCTGACACCCGGGTCTGCTGAGTGACACGTAGTGGCCGCCGGCCGCGGCGTCGATCTCCCGCGTCATGTCGGTCCTCTCCTCCATAATTGAGGTACCGACTCACCACGAAGGACCTCATCTCTGTGACGATCACTCAGCAAGAGCTCGAATCCCGGCTGTGGGCCGCTGCGAACGCCCTCCGCGGCCCTGTCGACCCGGCGGACTTCAAGACGTACGTCTTCCCGATGCTGTTCTGGAAGTGGATCAGCGACACCTGGGTGTACGAGCACGATGAGGCGCTCGACGAGTACGGCGACGACCTCGATGACGAGATCGAGGCGGACTTTCACCGGTTCGAGCTGCCCGAAGGCACGCTGTGGTCGGAGACGACCGAAAAAGTTAAGAATCTCGGCGCAGAGATTGCAAAGACATTCCAGCGAATCGAGAAGGCGAACCCGCGGTCGCTGTCAGGCGTGTTCGGAGACGCTTCTTGGGGCAACAAGGAGCGCATCCCGGAGTCGGCGCTGCTCGCCCTGATCAAGGCGTTCAACGCGCTCCCGCTCGACCCGTCGACGGTCTCCCACGACCTTCTCGGCGCAGGCTACGAGTACCTGCTGAAGAACTTCGCCGACGAGTCCGGCAAGAAGGCAGGGGAGTTCTTCACGCCGCGCGAGGTCGTTAGCCTGCTCGTCGGGATTCTCAGGCCAGAGCCTGGTGAATCCGTCTACGACCCGACCTGCGGTTCAGGCGGCATGCTGGTATCGACAATCAACCAGCTGCGGGAGTCAGGCAAGGATCACCGCACGTTGCGGCTGTACGGCCAGGAGATCAACTTGACCACTGCCTCGATCGCCCGGATGAACCTGTTCCTGCACGAGATCGAGGACTTCGACATCAAGCGCGGCGACACACTCCGTACACCGGCGTTCAAGTACACAACCGGCGCCCTTCGCACCTTCGACACAGTCATTGCCAATCCGCCGTTCTCATTGTCGAACTGGGGAGCCGACCGGTGGGCATCCGACCCGCGAGCGATCTGCGGGGTACCGCCGGCGAGGAATGGCGACCTCGCCTTCGTTCAGCACATGGTCTCGTCAATGAAGTCGGGCAACGGCCGCGTCGGCGTCGTCATGCCTCATGGCGTCTTGTTTCGTGGCGGCGCTGAAGGCCGGATCCGGCGTTGCCTCATCGAAAAGGACCTCCTCGAGACCGTGATCGGGCTGCCACCGAATCTCTTCTACTCGACTGAGATCCCGGCCTGCCTGTTGATCTTCCGTGACCAGAAGCCAGCTGGGCGCAAGGACCACGTCCTATTCATTGACGGGTCCGCCCGATTCAAGAAGGCCGTCAACCGAAACACGATGTCCGAGGAGGATATTCGAGTTCTCATTGAGACGTACAGCGCCCCGGATGGCCATGGCGGCGCGAATGTGCGGCTGGTGCCGTTCGACGAGATCAGTGACAACGGTTTCGACCTCAATATCGGCCGCTACATCAAAATTGCGGCTGCGGAGACTGCTGATCTTGGTACCGCACTCGTTGAGTACGCGGACGCGAGGCAGCAGCGAATCGATGCAGAGTCTGCAATGTTCGCGCGGCTGTCCGCGGCTGGAATCGATCTGAGTATGTTTGACGTGGCCGATGAGTGAATGGACTCGCGCGCGCCTTGACGAGGTCGCAGACCGTGTCACCGTGAAGAACTCGACCGGAATCCAACGCGTTATGACGGTGTCGGCAGAACACGGACTAATTGATCAGGATGCTTTCTTCAGCAAGAAGGTCGCGAGTGCGAACCTTGAAGGCTACTGGGTCATCAATCCGGGGGACTTTGTGTACAACAAAAGCTCCTCCAAGGGTGCCCGGTGGGGTGTCGTCGTCCGCTACGACGGGGATGGTCCCGCGGTCGTCACACCGCTCTACATCGTCTTCCGGCCTCGGTCCGAATCCATTGACCCCGACTACCTTCGATTGGCCTGCAACGGCTTGGACTTCTTCGAGTCCCTCGCAGGCCTACTCAGGGAAGGCGCACGTTCACATGGCCTTCTCAACGTCCGGCTGCCGGAGTTCTTTTCTGCGTCTATCCCTGTAGCTCCGCCTGCGGTGCAGAGACGAATCGCCGACCTGGTAGGTTCCGTCGACGCGCACATCGGACAGTTGGGTTCGGAGTGTCAGCGCCTCGAAGACTTGGTGAGGCAGCGCCGTGAGGCGATCTTCCAGGAGATCGCGGGTGGTGGCGAGTACGTCCGACTCGGCGATCTGCTCGTTGAGGTCAAGAGGCCCGTTCCCGTCGAGCGAACGGACAAATACTTCCAGATCGGTGTCCGATCTCACGGGCGTGGCATCTTCACCAAGGACGCGGTCACAGGTGATGACCTTGGATCCAAGAAGGTCTTCTGGATTGAGCCCGGAGACTTGGTGATCAACATTGTGTTCGCCTGGGAAGGGGCAGTGGCTGTTGTTCCCCGTGGGCTGTCGGGCTACTGCGGATCGCATCGCTTTCCAACGTATCGTCGTACCGACGACGGCGATGTTGAATACTTCCGTTCGTACTTGGGCACGAGTGCAGGTTTGGCACTGCTTGGAACATGCTCGCCAGGCGGAGCAGGACGCAATCGCACTCTGAACCGCCGCCGCCTGATGGACGCCCAAGTACCTCTGCCGAGTCCTGAGGTCCAGCAAGCTACTGTGGACGAAATCGGTGCGCTGGAGTCCATGGCAGATGCAGCGCGCATTGAACTCGCTAGCGCCCGCGCCTTCCGGTCCGCTCTCCTGACCGATCTGATGAGCCAAGAGATCGAGATCTCCGACTCCTACGATGTCCTCCTGGAGAAGGTGTCCTGACATGGGATGGACCGAGGCAACCACAATTCAGGCGTCCCTCATTGATTGGGCCGAGGAAGCTGGCTGGGAGACTGTTCGTGGGACCGACCTTCCACGTGACGAGCACGACGTCGTCATCGAGAGCTGGGCGCGTGAGGTGCTGCTTGCTCTGAACCCTGAGCTCGTGGAGGATGCGGAGTCCGCAGACCTGGTGCTTCACGAGCTGAATCAGGCTGTCCTTGACGCGAACAACGGTCTGGTCGCTGCCAACGAGCGACTGACGGTGATGCTGCGTGGGGACCACTCGTTCCCGACGATCGATGGCAGGCACGTGCCCCGTCGGCTGATCGACTTCGAGGACTTGGCGAATAACCGCTTCACCGTCGCGAGCGAGGTCACCATGGCAGGTGCGTTCAAGCCGCGCCGGTTCGACGTCGTCTACTACGTCAACGGGTTCCCACTCGTGATCGCTGAGACGAAGACGCCAGTGAGACACGCGGTCTCGTGGGTGAATGCCGCCAAGGACATACACGACGTCTACGAGGAGGAGTACCCGAACTTCTTCGCGACGAGCGTCTTCAACGTTGCTACTGAGGGCCTCAACTTCCGGATGGCTCCCATCCGCGCTGTTCCGGATCCTGACTCGGAGATCTGGGCACCGTGGGGGTCGACGGAGGACGATCCGAAGAAGGTGGCTGGGCCTGCGCGTGTGGAGCGTGCTGCGCGGCTCTTGCTGCGGCCGGAGACGGTGCTTCCGATCCTCAAGGATCTGGTGATGTTTCGTCATGCACGGGACGCGTCCGAGGTTGATGTGAAGTTCCTGCCGCGCTACCCGCAGTTTGAGGCGGCTCTTGCGATCCACGCCAAGGTGCTTGCTGGCCGGCCGGGTGGGTTGATCTGGCACCACCAGGGGTCTGGGAAGACCGAGCTGATGGCATTCGCTGCGGCTCGTCTGTTGCGCGACGACGCGGTGACGGCGAAGTTCGGCGGCGCGCCGACGGTGATTGTGATCGCTGACCGCAAGGATCTGGTCCGGCAGACCGCGGAGATGTTCGAGACGGCCGGTATGCCGCGCATGACGGTGCCTAGTAACAGGCGTGAGCTGCACGCGTTGCTCCGCAGCGGTGAGCCTGGTGTGGTCATCACGACGGTGCACAAGTTCGCCGAGGCCGGCCATCTCAACGACCGGTCGAACATCGTCGTTCTCGTGGACGAGGCGCACCGTTCCCAGCAAGGGAAGCTTGGCGACGCGTGGCGCGCGGCGGTCCCGAACGCGAAGTTCTTCGGCGCGACAGGTACCGCGATCGAAGACAAGGACCGGTCGACCTTCAAGCTGTTCGGCGACCCGTCAGATCCGGATTTCGTGATGTCGCGGTACACGCCGGAACAGTCCATCGCCGACGGATTCACGAAGCCTGTCATCGTCGAGGGCAGGGCGGTCGGGTTCAGCCTTGACAAGGAGGCTTTGGACGAGGCGTTCGAGGAGTTGGCGGCCGAGGAGTACCTGGACGAGGACGACAAGGTCTATCTGTCCGGCAAGGCTTCGCACATCGAGACGATCCTGTCCAACCCGGAGCGCGTCGCTGCCGTGTGTGCCGACATCGTTGACCATTTCCTGACCTACGTCGCACCGCTTGGGCAGAAGGCGCAGGTGGTGGCCTACAACCAGCGCCTCGTAGTCGCCTACGCACACGCCATTCAGGCTGAGCTGGAGCGTCGATCAGCGGTGATGCCCGACGGTCGGGCGCGCGAAGTCGGCGTCGTGATGCACGTCGCCGACTCCAAGGACACGCCGAAGGAGTACAAGCCGTACCTGCTCACGCCCGAGCAGGAAGAGGCTGTGAAACGCCGCTTCAAGAAGGTCGACGACCCGATGTCGTTCGTCGTTGTCACCGCGAAGTGGATGACCGGGTTCAACGCGCCGATCGAGGGTGTGCTGTACCTCGACAAGCCCGCCAAAGAGACGAATCTTTTTCAGACCATCACGCGCCCCAACCGGCCCTGGAAGAACCCGATCACGGGCCAGCGCAAGGACTACGGTCGCGTGGTCGACTACATCGGCCTTGCGAAAGCCATCGGTGTTGCGATCGCCGGACCGAAAGTGGGTACAGGCGAAGAGGACGAGCTCAACATCACTGATTCCTCGAAGCTGGCAGGCAAGTTCGTCGCCGACCTCACGCGCCTGCTGCACCTGTTCGAGGGAATTGACACGACGGACGCGTCGTTTGAATCACTCGCCGAGGCGTACGAGCGGATCCCGGAGGGGAGTGCCCAGCGTAGCGACTTCATCGAGACCTACGTTGCGTTGCAGACTGTGTGGGAGTTCCTCGACCCACATCCGATGCTTGCTCCGTTCAAGCAGCAGTACCTCTGGCTCGCGAAATTGTACGAGTCGATCCGGCCAAAGGACGTCACCAAAGCGTTCCTGTGGGCTCGTCTCGGCGCAAAGACCACCGAGTTGATCCACGGCTACATGTCCGAGGTCGACGTGAAGTCCATGCCGTCGAAGACGGTCACACTCGATGCCGCTGGCCTGGCGCTGGTGAAGCGGATCGCGGAGCAGCTGAAGCTTCCGGAACGAGAGTCGCCAGAGCAACAGGAAGGCGACATCTACCAGGAGGTGCTGGACTCGATCGAGGCTCGACTCAAGCGCCGCCTCGCCGAGACCGAGAGCCCGGTGTACCAGTCGCTGGCGGAGCGCATCGAGAAGCTGCGCACCAAGGCGATCGAGAACGTGGAAGATTCACTGGCATTCCTGGAGGAAGCGCTGCGAATCGCTCAGGATGTCGTCGCCGCCGACCGGGCCTTCGAGGCAGGTGACGAGGATGCCCTTGAGAGGCTGGCGGATCCGAAGAGTGGGGCTCTTACCCAGATCGTCGAGGAGAATACGCCTCCGGGGTTGCACAAGATCGTGCCAGATATCGTCTTTCGCATCGACCGCATTGTCGTCGAGGTTGCCTACACCGGATGGACTGACAGCGACGCGGGTGACAAACGTGTCCGCCGAGAGCTCCGAACCGCCCTGAAGGAGTACGGTCTCCCGGTCAAGGGGCAACTGTTCGACAAGACCTATGCGTACATACGGGAGAACTACTGAGCCGTCCGCCAAGAGCGCTCGGGCCCACGCCGCCTGCGGTACGCCGCCTCGACCATGCCCTGGGGCTGACGCGACCATGACCCATCGCTGGCATCCTGATTCCATTTGCAGCGATGCCCGCGCTGGAGAACTTGAGGCTTGGCGTGAGGCAAGCAAACCGAGCGGTGAACGAGCGTCCCCAACGTCGAGCAATGTCCGGGTCGTTGCTCATGCTGTGTCCACGGGTCCCCCGGGGCCAGCGTGGTTCACACCTCTGCCCGTCTACCGAGACCGCTCATGCTCGGTGAGCACTGTGCTGCCGCCGTGCCACCATGTGCCACACGTCGGGCACTTGATTTTCCAGTCGTCCGAGCCGGGGATATCGATCATCAGCCCGACATTCTCACCGCTGGACGGGCAGCGCCAGCTTGCATCGCCCTTGGTCTCGTCGCTCATTGTCGTATCTGCCTCTCCGTAACGATAGCTACGACTGCGTAGCGTAGCGTCCGCCCTGGTCCGGACTGCCATGGCTAGCATCAGCAGCCGCGATGACCAATCTGGCCGAACCTCAGAATGTACGCCGCCACCACCTACAGATGCCTCTGATGTCGCTGATCCCGATCAGGCTGGCTTCCGCGAGGCATCGCGCAATGTGCTGGTCAGGATCGTGGACATCAGGAAATCCGAGCCGATCGGTAGGGCCGTTGAGGTAGATCCGTTGAACTAGGTACGCCATCAACTTGGCGGGTTCTCGTCGACATTCAGTATGCCTACGACGGCGATGAAGTGCTCGCCCGCGAGGCTGGTTGGGAGCCCGACTTCTGGAGCCGATACGGCTACCTTTGCATGGGAATCGTCGGCGCGGCGGCCGGGACGGCAGTTCTCCTTACAAGCTCGCGTCGCCGAGCGGCGGCTGACGGGCGGTGAGACAATTCCCGCCATGTCCACATGAAGGGATTGGCGCGATAGCCCTGGTACTTCGTGGTGGGTGGTATCGCCGTCGTTGTCGGCGCCTTCATCGCTATCGCCGGTGACGGCGCGATCTCGGACGGGATTCGATGGCTCGCAGTTGCTGGCGTCGTGGTAGCTGTGGTGAGTCCCGCTGTCGTGGTGTGGCGAAAGTGTCTCCAGGTGGACGCGGCCAGCGCGATCCATGGATCCGCGACCGGTTCCAACGAGCTGAAGATGTCCTGGACGAAACCCGTCCCATCCGGCCCGCTCTGCCTCTCTCCCCAGCCGTCCCAACAACCGCGGATCCGCGTAAGCCCCGTTGAGCGGGACATCCAATCCGAACCGCATCGCACTCCTCCTCTGACCCGACCTGCTGGCCCAGATCGTGCGGCGTTGCCGTGCCGCGCGTGCTGGTTTGGCCGTGAACGCGGCGACCGCTCGAAATCGGCGACGGCAACCAGCGCTGAGTCATCCGCCACCACCACGCCTCGAGCAACTTGCCGACCTGGCCGCGGACACCGCCTCCAGAGCCGGAACCACAGACGAATAGCGCACCCGTCGAATATGTACTCGTTGCCGGTCGAACGGTTCTGCACCGAACGCGACACGCTGCTGAAGGTCGAGGAGGTGGTCGTGGTCGCGTGGCCGCCGTACGGCGCCACCCGGAGCGGTGTGGCGCCGTCACAGCTGCTCGGGTGATCGATCAGTGATCGTTCAGCCAGGCGGCGCCGTTGCAGTACCCCGCGTACAGGTGGTCGTCCCCGCGACAGATCAGGAAGTAGATCTTGCGTTCGGGAAGGTTGTACTTCCCGCCCATGCTGGCCCGCACCGTCGTGCAGTTGCCCTCACCACCGGCCCGCAGCCAGTACAACTGCCGACCTTCCCGGCTCCCGTCGAAAACGGTGAGATATGCGGCGTCGCCGTCAGCGTCGTTGTCGCACAACTTGACGATGTCACCGTGCTCGGTGAACTCGACCTTCCCACCCGGATCCTCAAAGGGGGAGAGAACGTCGTTGGTGTACATCCGGTGATCCGGAGCGGCGAAGGCCTGCGGGACGCCGACCAGGCCGAGCGCAACAGTCGCGACGGCGATTCCGACAGTCTTGCGGTATCTCATGAGTTCCTTCCTCAATGATCAACAGGTTGCCCGCTACCGAGGCAATCCAGGGCGCCCACGAACGCGAATCCCCGGATCGCAGGTTGCGGGTTCCACTCTGGACACGCCTCAGCGCCCGGCTGTGACATGACTGAATCACATCGATGCGGCCGGAAGACGGATCCTGCGCACACTTCGAATGTGAGGGGTGCTGAGACGCCGGACGTCGACTCCCTCGCCGGACAGCACCTGCCGCACCAGGTGGCCACTGTCGGCAGCGCCGACCCGGCCAGCGACACGAGTGCGCTCACGAGAGACCCGGAGGTAGTTCAGCTGTGCAGCAGCCCGGATACGCGATTTTTCTCAATGGTGGATACGGCGCTGGCAAGTCGTCCACGCTGGAGCATGTGGGGGACTTACTGGCGGCGGCGGAGCGGCCGTTCAGCCTGATGGATGTCGACTGGTTCCATCGGTCGTGGCCGCCTGCCGAGCAGGACAATGCATTGGTCGAGGCTCAGAACATTGCTGCGGTGTGGAAGAGCTACCGCACGGTGGGGCCGCGCCAACTGGTGATGTCTGGGGTGATCAGCACGTCTGCTGATCGAGATCGGTACGCGGCCGCGGTTGAGAGCCAGGTGCGGATGGTTCGTCTGACTGCGCAGCCCGACATCGTCAGGAGACGACTGCGGGGTAGGTACAGCGCCAGTCAGAAGTCAGCGTTGGATTGGCATCTGGGGCGCTGTGATGAGATAGCTTCTCGCCTGCAGGCCGCGAACCTGGACGAACTGGTCATCGACACCAGCACGCTTGCTCCGCAAGAAGTAGCTGAACGGGCGCTACGACACTTCGGACTCCTGTAGGACCCTCTGGCGATCTTGCGGGTCGGGTCCGCGCCTGCGGTTGTGTAGGGAGTCAGATGCGGCGGCTTAGGGAATCGGCGGCGTTGCGGACTGTGCTGGTTAGGGATTTTAGGCGGCGGGACGGGAAGGTTTCCTCGTTGCCTGCGACCTGGATCGCGGCGATCGCCGCGCCGTCTTGGCCGAGTACGGGTGCGGAGACCGAGCGGCCGCCGAGGACGCGTTCGTCTCGGGAGACCGCGAACCCGGAGGTGGCGATGTCGCGTAGTTCGCGGCGGAGCATGGCGGCTGTCACCTCGCGACCTCCTGCCGTGGTGAACGGGGTGACCTCGGCGATCAGCGGCTCAAGTTCGTCGTCGGGCAGTTGGGCCACCAGGACCTTGCTGGCGCCGAGATGCAACGGAAGGCGCTCCCCGACAGGTAACTCGTAGCGCAATGGGTTGGAGCCTTCGACGCGGGCGATGACGGCGCGGTGCGCGCCGGCGCGGACGAAGACCGACGACGTCAGACCGGTGTCGCTCGCGAGGTCCTGGAGGACGGAGCGGGCCGCGAGTACCAAGGGACTCGTCGTGAGGTACGCGTGCGCGCCGAACAAGAGCCGCACGCCTGCCCGGTAGTGGGTTCCGTCGTGCTCGACGCGGCCACGTGCCTCGAGCGTGGTGAGGATGCGCAACGTCGTGGCGACATGGAGGTTCGCGCGGCGGGCGAGCTCGCTCAGGCGTAGGCCGCGCGGTGCGTCCTCGAGGACTTCGAGTACGTCGATCGCGCGCTCGAGCGACCTCATGTTGCTGCTGGCCGGTGCCCTCAAGGCCCCACCCCTTCCGTCGGTGCACGACAGAGTTTGGCACACGCTGAAAACCGTGCCGGCCAGCGGTTTGCCCCCAACCAGGGCGTGGCGACCTCTTGACGGGGGTCGTCCGGGCGGGCAACCTACCCGTGCATCAAGTGATAGCTAGTTTCACACAATGAAAGACAGGTTCTCCATGGAGGCAGTCACCGACGCTCGGTCCACCGAGCAGGACCCCGAGTCGAAGCACCGGCGGCCCGTCGGGACCTGGGCCGTTCAGGCCGTGCTGGCAGCGATCGGCGGGTACGTCGCGGTCAGCGCGCGCGGCCTCGGGATCTGGCTGCCCGAAGGTCCCGGCCCCGGCTTCTTCCCGCTGGTGCTCGCCGGCGCGTTGATCCTGCTCAGCGTCGGGTGGTTCTTCCAGACGCCGCGGCTCGAGCCCGTGCCGGCTGACGACCGTCACGCCGTTTCGCGCGCGGCCGCGGTCACCATCGCGAGCCTGATCGTCCTGGCCCTGCTGCTCGGGGTTCTTGGCTTCCAGGTCTGCGTTTTCGTGTTCCTGATGTTCCACCTGCGATGGATCGGCAAGGTCCGTTGGCTCACCGCGTCGGCCGTCGCGGTGGCCGGCAGCGTCGGCGCGTTCCACCTGTTCAGCGACCTGCTGCTCGTGCCTCTCCCAGTGGCTGTGGTGCCGCCCCTGACCCTGATCGGCATCTGACCCATGGACGTCCTCAACGAACTGATGGGCGGGTTCGCCGCCGCCCTGTCACCACAGAACCTGCTGTTCGCCTTGATCGGGTGCCTGGTGGGCACCCTGATCGGGGTGCTGCCGGGGATCGGGCCGGTCGCCGGCGTCGCACTGCTCATCCCGCTCACGTTCAATCTCGAACCTGCCAGCGCGATCATCATGCTCGCTGCGATCTTCTACGGCACGGCGTACGGCGGCACGATCACCAGCGTCCTGCTCAACACACCGGGCGAGGCCGCCTCGGCGATCACCACGATCGACGGCTACGAGATGACGAAACGCGGCCGCGCCGGGGCCGCCCTGACGACAGCGGCGATCGGCTCTTTCGTCGGCGGCGTGATCGCCACCATCGGTCTGGTGATCGCCGCGAAGCCCTTGGGTTCGCTCGGTCTGAAGGTGGGACCGCCGGAGTTCTTCGCCCTCATGGTCGTCGGCATCTCGCTACTGGTGGCGCTGGCCGGAAAGAGCATGGTTCGGGCCTTGATCTCCGGAGTCGTCGGCCTGCTGATCGCCATGGTCGGTATCGACCCCGTGGCCGGAGCACCCCGCTTCACGTTCGGCAGCGACCGGCTCCTCGACGGTGTCAGCTTCGTCGCCGTCATCGTGGGCCTGTTCGGTCTGTCGGAAATCCTGATCAGCAAAGCAGGCAAGCGATCCACACACCCGCAGACGCCCGGCCTGCGTGGGCTCTTGCCCAGCCGCACCGACCTGCGCCGCAGTACGCCGGCAATCGCGCGCGGCACCGGTATCGGGTTTCTGCTCGGCCTCATTCCCGGAATGACCGGCTCCGTTTCCTCGTTGCTCTCCTACGGTGCGGAACGCAAGTTCTCGAAGTACCGCAACGAATTGGGCAGCGGCGCGATCGAGGGCGTCGCCGGTCCCGAGACGGCGAACAACGCCCACGCCAACGGCGCGCTGATCCCGCTGTTCACCCTCGGTGTCCCCGCATCTCCCACGATCGCCGTCCTGATGGGTGCGTTCCTCCAGCAGGGACTGACCCCGGGACCCACCCTCTTCACCGAGCACGCCGAGGTCGCCTGGACCATCATTGCCAGCCTCTTCATCGGCAACGTCATCCTGCTGATCCTCAACGTGCCGCTCGTACGGGTGTGGACCGCGATCCTGCAGGTTCCGCCGCCGATTCTGACGGCACTGATCCTGCTGTTCCTGGTCGTCGGGTCCTACACCATCAACTACAGCGTTTTCGACGTCTTCGTCATGATCGGGTTCGGCGTCGTCGGGCTCGTCCTGCGGTACTTCGACACTCCGCTGGCCCCGTTGGTTCTGACGCTCGTCCTCGGACCGCTGATGGAACGGTCGCTGCGGGAGTCCCTCGACATCTCCCAGGGCAGCTTCTCGATCTTCCTGACCCGCCCCATGACCGTCGTCCTGCTCGCGGTCGGTCTCCTCATTGCCATCAGCCCGCTGTTGCGACTCCGCAAGCCGGCCGCCCTCGACGACGACCCCGAGACATGAGCTCGCACTTCACCCCAAGGAGATATCTGATGCACCGCCGTGCCCTTCTCACCGCCGCGCTGGCGACCCCTGTCGCCGGCGTCCTGGCGGCCTGCGGACCGAACACCCAAGCATCGACGAAGAACGCGCAAGCCTGGCCCCGTAAGGGGAAACCCGTCCAGTTGATCGTCGCGTTCGCACCCGGCGGCGCCGTCGACACCGCGGCGCGCCTGGTCGTCCCGGTCCTCGAGAAGGAACTGGGGATCACCGTCGAGGTCGTCAACAAACCCGGTGCCGGAGGGCAGGTCGGATACACCTTCCTCACCAGTGCCAAGCCCGACGGGTACACCATCGGCGCGACCGGCTCGCCCTCGGTCGTGGTGTCACCGCTCGACCCCGCCCGTGGAGCGAAGTACGACCGGCAGAGCTTCCAGCCGCTCGGGATGCAGGTCATCGACCCGGCCGTCATCGGTGTCGCTCCGGACAGCCCGTACTCGAGTGTCAAGGATCTGGTCGACGCGGCGAAGGCCAAGCCCGGCACGATCACGGTGAGCACCACCGGTCTGCAGACAGGTGAGCACTTCGCCGCCGCCGACATGGAGCAGAAGAGCGGGGCGAAGTTCGCGCTCGTGCATTCTCCGAGGGATCGTCGCAGGCGATGGCCGCCTTTCTCGGCGGCCACGTCCAGGTCTACCTCGGCAGCGCGAGCGACGTCACCGACATCGTCAAGCAGAAGAAGATCAAGATGCTGGGCGTGATGGCGGACGAGCGCAGTACCTTCCTGCCCGACGTGCCCACCTTCAAGGAGCAGGGCGTCGACGTGAAGTCGGCGACCGCTCGCGGGTACTCCGCACCCGCCGGGCTGCCCGCCGACGTCAAGGCCAAGCTCGAGGCGGCCTTCGCGAAGGCGATCCAGGACGCCGAGGTGCGGGACCGGATGACGAAGCTCGGCCTGCAGACCCACTATCTCGACGCTGCTGCCTACGAACAGTTCTGGGGCGAGCAGGAGACCACCATCAAGGGCGTTCTGCCGCTCGTCATCAAGAAATGAAGGGGATCCGATGCACAGTAACGTCACCATCGCAACGCCCGACGCCGTTTTCGATCGCCCACCGAGCGACGTGATCGAGAAGCTCGCCGGACTGCCGGTCGCCAACATCGGCGACGCGATGGATCGGCTCGGCATTCTCGACTCCGGGATCCAGGCGATCTGGCCCGGTGCTCGCCTCGCGGGTACGGCGCTGACCGTGTGGACTCGCGCCGGGGACAACGCGGCCATCCATGAAGCGCTCGCGATCGCGCGAGCCGGTGACGTCATCGTCGTCAACGGACAGGGCGACGAGAGTCGAGCGCTGATCGGCGACCTGATCGGCGCGCGGGCGCTGGCCAGAGGCATCGCGGGGTTCGTCATCGACGGCGCGGCTCGGGATGCCGACACCCTCGGGGAGCTCCACATGCCTGTGTTCGCAAGGGCTTGTACGCCGGCGGGACCGTACAAGTTCGGACCCGGTCGCGTCGGCGTCACCGTCGCGGTCGGCGGCGTGGCGGTGAGCCCGGGCGACATCGTCGTAGGTGACGGAGACGGGGTCGCGGTCATTGCGCGAGACCAGGCCGCCGCCGTCGCCGCGGCCGCGCAGTCCGTGTTCGACGACGAGGCCGATCGGCGTCGGGCCATTCCCGCGCCCCTGGCCATCTGACGATCAGAGAACAAAGGAACATCTCATGAAGTGCACTGTCATCGGGCTCGGCGAGGCCGGCGGTTCGTACGCCGCTGCGCTCGTCGACGCGGGACATACCGTCGTCGCCACGGACCCGGCTCCCGTCGCAACGCCCACTGGGGTGACGAGGATCGACACCATCGCGGACGCGGTGGCCGATGCGGACATCGTGCTCGTTCTGACGAGCGCCGCGGTGGCGCCCGCCGTCTGCGAGGCAGCCCTCGGCCATCTGAAGCCGAACGCCTGTTACGCCGACTTCACCTCGTCATCGCCGACCGTGATGCGCACCTTGGCGGATCGTGTCATCGCGCGCCACGGCGTCTTCGCCGACGTTGCGATCCTCGGACCAGTTCCCTGGCACGGGGCGCGGACCCCGCTGATGGTCAGCGGTGTCGGCGGCCCGGCGGTCGCTCAGCTCCTGCGACCGCTCGGCGCTCCGGTCGAGATCCTTGACGAGCCGGCCGGGTCGGCGATGGCGCACAAGTTGCTGCGGAGCGTCTTCATGAAGGGCCTGGCTGCCTTGATCACCGAGGCTGTCGCAGCCGGGCGTGCTGCGGGGTACGAGACCTGGATCCGGGAGCAGATCGCTGACCAGCTCGCGGGCGACGGGCATTCGGTGGTGAACCGTCTGCTGACCGGCACCCAGACCCACGCTCGGCGCCGGGCCCACGAGATGTACGACGCCGCTCGCTTCCTGGCCGACCTCGAGGTGCCGGCCACGATGAGCACGGCCACGTACGAGAGCCATCAGCGCATCGCCGAGAGTGCGAGCGACTGATCGACGAGGACCGTGTCAGCTGCAGGTGCGGGTGTTGTAGGTCGCCGATTTCCAGCCGGTGCCGAAGCTGAACTGGTAGTTGCCGGCGGTGCTGCGGCGGACCTTGATGGCGTGCTTGGAGCCGGAGTAGATGCCGTTGGACCAACCGGCGGTGTCGACGGTGTGGGAGACGCCGCCGGCGGCTGCCCAGCTCTTGCGGCCCGCGGAGCCGTCCGGGGAAAGGCCGTTGGCGCGCTGGAACGCCCGGGTGGCGGCGGCGGTCCGGTCACCGAAGACGCCGTCGATCTCGCTCTTCGGCAGATAGCCGTTGGTCCAGAGGATCGCTTGCCACAGGCAAGTGGCGTTCGACGACCGGTGGACGGCGACACTCACCACGCCCTCGTCGCGCCAGTCGTCGTACATAATGCCGGCGCCGGCCACGTAGGCGCGGCCGGTGTAGCTGCCGTTGGCGTGCGCCGGAGCTGCCGCCAGCAATCCGCCGAACAGTGCGGAAATCCCTGCCACGGTGGCGAAAACGCGCGTCTTCACTGATCCTCCAGAAAGATGTCATCGAGCCGCTGAACGCGTGCTGACGGTATCCACCGGCCCTGACACTTCGCTGCCCGTACCGCGCCCGTACTGCGAGTCGGATCACGTCGCCGAGAGCAACATCAACCTCGATGAATTCCCTGAAGAGGTCATTCACCGTTGCTTGTGGAGGGCAACCAGGATCTGCTCGAAGCCAGTAAAACCTGGGCCTGTGCGGTGTCCGGCCAATTTCGAGTCTCCGGCGTACGTTAAGTCTCGTAAATTCTCTTGCGGACAAAAGGTGTTACTTAAGCGGTTTTATACAGTACTGTCTGCAATTGTGGGGTAGTGGAACTGTAGTGGGGGCGCCGAATGGTGAACAATGCCGAGCGGCCGGGGGACTTCGGGGACGGCGGGATCGTGGCGAGGGTCGTTCCGATCCTGATCGCTTTCGGGCCGCCGGTGGCTGTCAGCGGCTGGTTGTGGTCCAAGGTCCAGCAGAATCCGGTGGTCAGCGTAGTCGTTCTGATGGGCTATTGGTTCCTGGTCGCGGTCGTACGGTTCGTGTTCCGGGTCAGCCGTGAGGTCGGGGATTTGTGGATTCCCCGGACCGCCGCGGCCGTCGACCGGAGG
The DNA here is from genome assembly GCF_053611945.1 of Kribbella sp. NPDC054772. NCBI lineage: Bacteria > Bacillati > Actinomycetota > Actinomycetes > Propionibacteriales > Kribbellaceae > Kribbella > Kribbella sp. NPDC054772. The sequence continues at coordinate 198,814 of NZ_JBSHBJ010000008.1, forward strand.
GTGAGTGCGTTCCTGAAGAGCTACCGCGCGCGCTATCTGAGCCAGTTGCTCGCCAGCGTGCGTGATGTCGAATTGCTCGGCATGGCCACCCAGGGAGAGTTCTCCCTCCAGCTCCGGCATGTGTATGTCGACGTCAGCCTCGCGCCGTCACCGTTGCAGACGACGACGCACACGCCGTTCGTCGGAGCCGAGATTCCGGCCGGTGAACGCCGGTCGCTGGACTCGTTCCTGGACAGCCGCGAGCCGAGGGTCTTCGCGGTGATCGGTGGCCCCGGTTCGGGTAAGACGACGCTCTTGCGCCGGACCGCGATCACACTGGGAGAGCGGCGCCGGCACAAACGCGGGCTGCCGGTGATCCTCTACCTGCGCGACCACGTCCAGGAGATCATCCGCGATCCCGGGGTGTCGATTCCCGAACTGATCGCGAGCGTTACCTGGCTGAAAGGTACGGTCACGGCGGACTGGTTCGAGCGCGGCCTGACGAAAGGCCGCTGTGTCGTCATGCTGGACGGTTTGGACGAGCTCGCGGTCGAGGAGCAGCGCCAGTTGACGTCCACCTGGGTGCAGGACCAGGTCGCGCGCTATCCGGCCAACCACTTCATCCTGACGTCGCGGCCGCATGGCTATCACTCGAATCCGGTCCGCGGCGCCGACGTACTGCAGGTGCGGCGGTTCACCAGCGACCAGATCTTCAAGTTCGTGCACGGCTGGTACTACGCCATCGAGTGCCGCAGTACCGGCGAGACCGGCGAGCGGACCCGTGCGATCGCGAAGGATCATGCCGCCGACCTGCTCCGTCGTATGCGTCTGCAGCCGGCGCTGTACGACCTGGCGGCCAACCCGATGCTGCTGACGATGATCGCCAACGTCCACAAGTACCGCGGCGCGCTGCCTGGCAGCCGGTCGGCGTTGTACGGCGAGATGTGCGATCTGCTGCTGCACCGGCGGCAGGAGGCGAAGAACCTGTCCGCGGGATCACGACTGAAGGCCGAGCAGCGGGCCAAGGTGGTGCGCAAGTTGGCGCTGGCGATGATGACCCGCGAGGTCCGCGACGTGACGCGGGAGTCCGCGAGTGACATCGTCGGGCCGACGCTGGCGAGGATCCCGCGGGCTGCCACGGCCGAGGTGTTCCTTGACGAGCTCACCACGAGTGGTCTGTTCGTCGAACGCGAGGTCGGGATGTACGCGTTCGCGCACCAGACCTTGCAGGAGTACCTCGCGGCCGCGGAGATCCATGATCATCCCGAGGCGAACGCCCTGGCGACGATGGTGGACATCGCGTGGTGGCGCGAGACGATCCTGCTGTGGGCGGCGAACGCGGACGCGTCGCCCGTTGTCGAGGCGTGCCTGAAGTCAGGCACGGTCGGCGCCCTGGCGCTGGGCTTCGACTGTGCCGACGAAGCCCGCGAGGTCGACGTGGACCTCGTCGAACGCCTGGATGCGCTGCTGGATTCGGATCCGCCGACATCCGACACCGTGGCACGCGACGCGCATCGCCGGCTGATGGCCGCGGTTCGCGCGTCGCGAAGCCTTCGCAACACAGTGACCCTCAGCAATGGCTCCGTGGCGTGCGCGCAGCCTTTCCCGCAGTCGCTGTATCGCCTGTACCTCGACCTGTCGGGCGACCCGGGCAGTTCGGTTCGCAAGCCCGCGAAGGACGACAACGCGGAGGCGGTCGGGGTCTCGGCCGCTGAGGTCGAGAAAGTCGTCACGTGGGTCAACGGCCTGTTCGACGACGGCACCGCCTACCGGCTGCCGGTACGCCGCGAGCTCGCCGATCAGATCACCGGCGTCATCGTCGACCTGACCCGCCGGACGGTGTGGTACGCCGAGGACCCGCTCGCGGTCACGCCGGCGGGAGCCGATCCGCTGCCCGCGGTCCGCACCTGGCAGCGGTACGCCGGGCCACGGCTGTTCGTGCCACCAGGGGTCTCGCATCCGTACGTCGCGAGCGCCGACCTGCTCGCGGAGACCATCCGGCACGATCTGCGTTCCGTCGTCGGTGCGCTGCCTTACGTCCTCAGCCTTGCTGTCGAGCGGGATCTGGAGCGGGCCCGGACCCACGACTTCAAGGCGACCCTCGATCGGCTCGACCTGCTGAACCACAGCATGACGCCGGCTCTCGTCAAGGACGCGATCCACATTGATCGGGCGCTTGCGCGCAGTCGTGGCGGAGATCTGTCGCAGGATCGCGACCTGCACCGGCGGCTCGAGCGCCTCAGGGATCTGGCCGGCGGTCTAGCGGCGGTCACGGATTTCCCTGTCCCGCCCGTGCTGGTCCGCGAGTTCCGGCGTACCCTCCGTCGCGGGCGAGCCGTCGACGAAGCGATCAGTCAGGCACTCGACATCGTCCTGACGCACTCGTTGATGTCCGACGACGTCGCCATGCTTGTCCAGGAACTACAGGACCCGGCGACGTTGCCCACCACCGCGCCGGCGGGGCGAACCGTGTTGCAATGGGCCCCACCACGCATTCATCGCGATCAGTTCGAGCTCGCGGTCGTGGCGCTCAGCGTGCTGCTGTCGCTCTGGGAGCCGCACAAGACGAAATACCGCCACGGGCAGGGGTGGCTGCAGTTCGAGCGGTTCCTTGTCGACCTGCTCTCGGCGTCGAGCGAAATGACACCGGCCATTCCCGACGAGGTCGAAGCTGTCCTGCGCCGGCTCCAGCCGTTGTTGCTCAATGCAACCTGGAGCAGCGGGTCGACGTTCGCGGGAGCCGACTCGGGCCGCGACGAGCAGTGCTGGCGGATCCTGGCCCGGCGGATCGCGGTCGTGTCCGCGTCGATGATCGCCGCGACGGTCCAGCATCCCGAGGCGCCGTACAGCAGCCTCCCGGCGATCCGGCTCGGTCTGCTCGCGGCCGCCTGTGTCGCGGACCGATTCACCGACGTCGCGATCGCCCAAAACCTTCGCGGACTGCACAGCAGCCTCACCTCCCTCGACGCCCGCCTCGACGACCCCAGCCTGCCGTCGGAGGTCTTGCTCCTCATGCGCGCGTGAATGCGGGCGTGAACGGGCCCCAGGCAACTACATCCGCGTCTGCTCCCTGAACGCGCGCCACTTGGTCTCCGGCAGCTCCGGTGGGCCGGGGAGGAGCTTGTGGACGATGGTCGCGTTCGGGGTCCAGGCGGCGTCGGGCAGTTGACCGAGTACGTCGGCGTACACCGACCGGATCACTTCGGCCTGGGCCGACCAGGAGAAACGGTGCAGCAGCTCGGGGTCGTCGGCGATGCGCTTGGCGATGCGGTCGCGGTCGGCGAGGACCGTCAACACCGCCTGCACGAAGGCCTCGACATCGCCGGCGGTGTAGACCGCACCGAGATCGAGCTCGGTCACGAGGTCGGCCTGCGCCGGGGTGTCGCTGGTGATGATCGGCAGGCCGGCGGCGATGTACTCGCAGAACTTGTTCGTCACCGCAATGTCGTGGTTGGGCGCGTGCAACAACGGGCTGAGGCCGATGCTCGCCGACCGCAGGTACAGCGGTACGACCTCGGCGGCGACGAACGGCGCCAGGTGCACGCGATGGCTGACGCCCAGTTCGGCGGCGCGAGCCTGCAACTCGGCGGTGACGGAGTTGGCGCGCGCGACGATCGCGAGGTGGACCTCGGGAAGGAACGGCAGCGCCTCGACGACCGTCCCGACGCCGCGGGCGCGGTTGACTCCGCCGCCGTACACGAGGAGCGGGACGTCCTCGGTGAGCTGCAGTTGTTCGCGCAGTGTCTTGACGTCGGCGTCCGCCGGCGGCTCGACCGGTGCGTTGAGTACGACGTCGGGCAGCTTGGTCAGCTTGTGGTCGCGCTGCAGCCAGTGCGCCAGCGGTTCGGACACCGTGATGACGCGATCGGCGTCGCGAATGAACTCGCGCTCGAGATCGGTGTACGCCGCGACTCGGCGCGGGGCTACCACTGGTACGCCGGGGATGTACTCGTGCGCGTCGTAGATGATCTTGATGGTGCGCCCGTCCAGCGCCGCCCGGTGCGCCGCGCGCGCCGCGATGCCGAGCATGAACACGTCATGCACGTGGATGACCTCGATCAAGAGCCGGTCGAGCAACGGGCCCAGCGTCAGCTCCTGGTCGACCAGCTCCGGCATCACCCGCCGCCAGCGGGCGGACGGCAGGTAGCGGTAGAGGGCGAGCAAGCGCTGGCGCCGCTTGCCGATGCCCAGGTCGTTGAGATCGACGGTCCGCTCGGCCCGCCGGGCGAAGTACATGCGGGCCTGCAGGACGGCGCGGTGCAGCCGCAGTGAACGCCAACGCGCGGCTCGTTCCAGCCGGCCGAAGACGGATCGCCGCAGTGTCTCGAGAACAGGGCGCCCGGGCGCGCTGCCGGTGCGTTCGCGGTCGCGCCGGTCGCGGCCGCGATCCCCGCGGAGTTCGCGGCTCGCGTACTGCCAACGCCCGTACGCGAGCATGTACTCGCTCTCGGTCCGGAACCACGGATTGAGGTTCACCTTGACGTTCGCCCACCGCTTGCGCCACCCGGTCAGCAGCACCCGCGACGGGATCATCGGACACAACACCTGCACCTTGCCGAACTGCCGGACGCCCCTGAGCCTGCGTCCGGGGATGCCGATGCACGTGACGTCGAGATCCCAGTTCGCCACCGTCTGCGCGTACTTCAGTACCCGCGCGTCGCTGACGATGTCGTTGCCGGCCATCATCACGACCTTCGACCGCGCGGGTGGAATTGCGCTCGAGCAGTTCGACGGTCTCGTCGTCGAGGTCGGGGAACGGTGACCAGGGCTCGGTTTCGGCATGCCGGCTGGGGATGCGGACATCGGAGCCATGGGCAATGAGGCCGACCTGCAAGCCCTTGGTGAGCATGTGGGGGATCTCGTACGACCCGTCCGGACCGTGCAGCGGGCCGAAGATCGGTCGAGCCGCCTCGAGCAGCACGTGCGTGTAGTTGCTCACGACATGGTTGTAGAAGTTCAGCCGCCATCGGGCGTTCCGGCGGTACGTGCGCGCCGGTACCCCGTAATCGACCGGGTAGTCGAGGACTCCTCTGAAGAACGCGAACGCGGTCGCCTTCGTCGTCGGCACCCGCTTCTCCAGCGCGCGGGCCCAACGGGTTCCCTGACCCGCGAAGTTGGCGGGTCCGACGAGCAGCCGCACGGGCGCGTCGAGCCGTTGCGGCAGGCCGTCTGTGTTCCGATCCACGTGTTTGTCCCCCCACGGACTCACAAGGCTGCTCAGCCCTTTCCCGAACGTGGGCAGGGCTGAGTCATCTCTGGACTGCGTCATGTCCGGAGGGCAGGGACGCGTTCTCAGACCCCCCGATCTGAGCACCGTTCAGCAGATTTCCTGCGCGCCGGTTTGCGCACTATACCGGAATGATCTGACGGCTGGTCCAACAAATTGCAGCTTTTGACATCGTCATCCGGCCGAGACGTACTGCGGCCGGCCGGCGGGGCGGTAGGTCTGCAGGGTGATGCCCTTGGGGAAGGCACGCGACTCGATCAGGTCGAGCGCGAGGTCCGGGCCGTCGGCCGGGAACAGGTGGGTGCCCTGACCGACGACGACCGGCATCACGAGCAGGGTCAGCTCGTCGACGAGGTCGTTTGCGAGGAGCCAGCGGACGAGAGCGCCGCTTCCGTGCACCTGCAGTTCGCCGTCCGAGCTGCTCTTGAGGTCGCGGAGTTCTCCGGCGACGTCGCCGGACAGGACCGTTGTCTTTGGCCAGCTGCCCGCGGTGAGTGTGGTGGACGCGACGTACTTCGGTTTGGTGTTGAAGGAGTCGGCGATCGGGCCGCTGCCCGGCTCCATCACGCCCCAGAACTGCGCGAACATCTCGTACGTCCGGCGCCCGAACAGGAACCCGTCGGCGCGCAGGCAGAGGTCGTTGACCCACGCCGTGGCCTCGTCGTCGAACGGCGGCAGCGCCCACCCGTCCCGCTCGAACCCGTCGTCGCGGTCCGCCTGCGACGGCCCGTTGCCCTGCATCACCCCGTCGACCGAGACCTGCGTAATCGTCGTCAGCTTCATCGCCCAGCTCCCTTCCGTTGTCCCAGCGTGCCGCGCAGCTCTTTCAAAGAGCTTTCACAGCCGCCCGCGGGTGTCCATGGCTGACCCTCCGGCTCGGTTTGATGGGTGGCGACACTTGGTGTTGGGTAATTACCTTCAGTAGCGGAACATAGGCAGCGGGTGTCGGAACCGGCTTGCGGGTCGTTGCGTCGGAGTGATTCGGTGAAACGGCCCTGCTGGGCAGTGAGCGCGTGTGGAGGTGGTGCGGCGGTGTTGTTCCGGGTGCTGGGGCCGGTGGAGATCGATGGCACCGATGCGGTGAGCTATATCCGAGCCGACAAGCCCCGGGCGTTGCTCGCGCTGCTGTTGGTCAAGGCGAACACCTGGGTCGCCGTCGGCGAGATGATCGACGCGGTCTGGGCCGGGCAGACACCTCCGGTGTCGGCCGAGCGCAACATCGGCACGTACATCTGGCAGCTCCGCAAAACGCTCCCACCGCTCGGTGAGCAGGGGCAGCGGATCGAGAGCCGCTCCAAGGCCTACCGGATCCGGGTGGAGCGCGGTGAGCTCGACTCCGACCGGATGCAGGCGCTGCTGGCTGCCGGCGACGACGCACTGGCCGCAGGTGACTCGGGTACGGCGCTGACGCACCTGGAGTCGGCGCAGTCGCTCTGGCGAGGTACGCCGTACGAGGGGCTGGTCACTGATGGGCATCAGCCCGAGGTGGCGCGGCTGGCGGAGCTGCACTGGTCGGTGCGCGAGCGACTGGCGGACGCACTGCTCGGTACGGCGCGATTCGCCGACGCGATCGCCCTGTCCAAGAGCCTCACCACCGAGGACCCGCTGCGCGAGAAGAACTGGGCGCGGCTCGTGATGGCGTACCGGGACGCGGGACGTCGCGCCGACGCGCTGGCGGCGTACCAGAAGGCCCGGACTGCTCTCGTGGACGAGTTGGGGACCGAGCCGGGGCCGGAGCTCCGCGCGTTGCAGCAGGAGCTGCTGACCGACCCACCGGAGGAGGCTGCGCAACCGGTGCCCGCCCAGCCGGAGCCCAGTGGACCTGATGCGTACGTGCAGATGGTGCTGGAGGCCTCTGCCGCGCTGGCCGGCCCGCATGCGGCCGAAGCGCGCGACTGGTTCGCCGGTCGGCACGCTGAGTTCACCACTGCGATCACGCACCTGCTGGCGGCCGACGACGTGTCCAATGCGTGGCTGCTGACCAGTGCGGTTCACCAGTACCTCGAGACCGGTGGCGACATCCCGGGCTGGGATCCGCTGGTCGCTGAGGTCGCGGCCGCGACCCGTGCCGACAAGGACTGGTACGGCGAGCTCATCACGCGCAACATCCTCGGGATCGCGCAGACCCGCTCGGGCCGAATCCACGAAGCGCGTTCGGCGTTCACCGCGGCCCTGAGCATCGCTTCGGTGCACAACGACCGGGACGCCGAGGGCACGGTGCTGGTCAACCTCGCGCTGGCCGAGGCGAGTGGCGGTGCCCGCCAGCAGGCCGCGGAGTACCTGCGGCGCGCGCTCCGGCTGCTGCCCGGGACGGCGACCGCCCAGGAGGCCCGCCAGACGCTCGCCGAGCTCGGCGAACCGGAGGACCCGGCGAGCGCCTCGGTCGCCTCGTGACGGCCCGGCAACGACCGCTTCCGGACGACTCGTGGCCGGATGTATCGCCGCTGTACCGCAGCTGGACAGTCGAAAGGCACGGTTAGCCGCATGACTCGCATTGCCCGCGCGATCCGCCGCCCCGTCGCGTGGTGGACGGTCGCGGCGCTCATCCTCGGGACCTTCGTCGGGTACTCCGCGCTCGGCCGCGGCGCGCCCGCGGTGGCGTTCCAGCAGGCGGGCCACTGGGTCTACAACGCGACCCTCGGCGCGGTCTTCCGGGTCGACGGCGGCGGCAAGAACGTCAACGCCGAGGTCCGCGGCGTCCAGACCGAGGCCGGCAGCCAGGTCGTCCAGGGCACCACCAACGGGTACGTCGTGAACTCGGACGGCGTGATCGTGTTCGGCAAGTCCGACCTGACCGTGAAGAGCACCATGCGGATCGGGATCCCGGAGGAGCCGATCGGCATCGAGGCACAGTCCGGACCCTACCTGGTGTACCGGAAGCACGGTCAGATCGTCCGGCTTGGTGACCAGCAGCAGACCGTCACTGTAGGCAGTGTGGTGTCCAGTGCGATCGCCACTGCCGACGGTGCGCTGTGGCTGCGGGACGCCGACCACTTCTGCAAGCTGGCGCCTGCGTCGACCGAGCTGGCTTGCACGCTGCCGGCGCAGGCCGGTGACACTGGTTCGCTGCTCAGCGTGGGTGGCAAGCCTGCCTTCGCCAACCTGTCCAAGCGCACCTTGACGCCACTGACCGGTGACGCGGCTGGCCGCGCTGTGCCGATGTCCGTGGGCGGCACGCTGCCGACCGACTCGGTGGTCGCACAGGCCGACGTCGGCGGCCGCATCCCGATTCTGGCCGGTCAGCGACTGCTGCTCGTGGACGCTGCCGGAGCGAAGGCCGCGGAGAGTGTGACGCTGCCGCCGGGGCACTACGACTCCGTCGCCGCGACCGGGGCCGCAGTCGCCGTACTGGACGCGGGCAAGCGGGTCGTCCGGACGTTCGCTCCCGATGGCAAGCCGCTGCACACCCACGAGCTCGGCAAGAAGAAGGCCGGGAACCTCAAGGGTGGCCCGCGGGTGACGGCCGGTCAGGACGGCCGGATCTACATCGACGACGAGACCGGTGAGGTCGTGACGGTCGTCGACGGTGACGGAACGGTCAGCGAGGTGGACACCGACGGCGGCAACAAGCCGGTGTCGCCGACCGCCAAGGAGAAGCCGACGCCGAGCAGCACGCCGACCCAGCCGACGCCGAGCAGTACGCCGACCTCTACGCCGCCGTCCACTCCGGCGTCGACGCCACCGCCGCACCGGCCGATCCTGCCGCCGATCCACGTGACGGTGGGTCCGGAGAAGCCGCAGAGCACCGAGACGGTGCCGCCGGAGCGCAAGCCGAAGCGGACCGAGACCACCAAGCCGACCCCGCCGCCGAGCAAGCCGACGACCACCAAGCCGAGCAAGCCGACGACGACCAAACCGACCACCCCGCCGGCCGCGGCGCCGGGTGCGCCAGGTGCGGTGACCGCCAAGCCCGGCAACGGCAAGGCGACGGTGACCTGGAATGCGGCCCGAGCCAACGGCGCTGCGATCACCGGTTACAAGGTGAGCTTCCGGATCGCGCCCGGCACCTTCGTCGTCGGTCTGCCGGAGTCCGGCACGGCCACTGTCTCCGGCAGTTCCCGCAGCCACAGCTTCGGCCAGCTGCTGAACGGTGGCGGCTACATCTTCACCGTGTCCGCGACGAACCGGGTCGGGACCGGGCCGGCCGTGGACACGAAGGCCACCACGATCAACGGGCAGGCCGGGCCGCCGAGTGCACCGACGAAGGTCAGCGCCGCGACCAAGCCCGACGGATCCGTCACGGTGTCCTGGGCGTCGTCGGCTGCGACGGACTACACGCTGACCGGCTACACAGTGGTCGGCTCGGACGGTTCGTCGACCGCAGCGCAGGCGTACGTGACCTCGGCGACCGTGAAGCCGACGCTGGGCAAGGCTGTCAGCTATCGGGTCACAGCGAAGAACAATGCGGGCACTTCACCGCGCTCTGCCGCCACACGGACCGTCTACCCGTACGGACCAGCCGCAGCGCCGAAGGTGACCGCCACTCCGGGCAAGGGCTCCGTGTCGCTGAGCTGGACCGCACCGAACCTCGGTGGAGGCCAGCTGGTGCACTACGTGGTCTCAGCGACCGGCCAGCAGGACCGAACCGTCACAACCACCAGCACTCGCTACACCGGTCTGTCTTCGCTCCAGTTGACATTCACGGTCAAGGCGATCACCCGCGAGCGCAACAACGCGAGTAGTACGACCGCCACCGGCACAGCCGGGAGTACGACGGCCACGCCGGCCGCGGGCGCTCCGGCGCTCCCTCCGGCCAGTGCGCCGGCCGGAGCGGTACGACGTACCGCTCGGCGACGTAAGAGTGCACGGAAGGGTGTGGAGTGGTGATGCGGGACTCGGGGCGCGGGATGGAACCGCAGCAGGCGTACGAGCTGATCGCCGCGAACGTCCAGCGGGTGATCCGCGGGAAGCCGCAGGTCGTCCGGCTGGCGATCGCGACCCTGTTCGCCGGCGGGCACCTGCTGATCGAGGACCTGCCCGGGCTGGGCAAGACCAGCCTGGCTCGGAGCCTGGCGCGCAGCATCGGCGGCCGGTGGAGCCGCATCCAGTTCACCCCCGACCTGCTGCCCGGCGACATCACCGGTGTCGTCGTGTACGACCAGAGCAAGGGCCGCTTCGTGTTCCACCCCGGTGGCGTGTTCGCGAACATCGTGCTCGCCGACGAGGTCAACCGCGGGACGCCGAAGACGCAGTCCGCGCTGCTCGAGGTGATGGCCGAGCGGCAGGTCACTGTGGACGCGGAGACCCGGCGCGTGCCGGACCCGTTCATGGTTCTCGCCACGCAGAACCCGATCGAGATGGAAGGCACCTACCGGCTGCCCGAGGCGCAGCTGGACCGCTTCCTGCTCCGGATCGAGATCGGCTACCCGGACCATGACGCCGAGGTCGAGGTGGTCGCGCTGGACGGCGCCGGTCCGACACCGGACGATCTCGAGCCGGTGATCGACCCGGAGACGCTGAGCGGTGTCGTCGCCGCGGTCCGATCGGTGTACGTCGACGAAGCGGTGATGGCGTACGCGGTCCGGCTGGCCGCCGCGACCCGGCTGCACAGCGCGGTCCGGTACGGTGCGAGCCCGCGCGGCAGCATCGCGCTGGTGCGTGCGGCGCGCGCGATCGCCGCGACCGACGGGCGTTCGTTCGTGACGCCGGACGACGTGAAGAGCATCGCCCGTCCGGTGCTCGCGCATCGCCTGGTGATGACCGCGGACGCGACGCTGGCCCGGCGTACGGCGGAGAGCGTGGTGGACGACGTACTCGAAGACACTCCGGCGCCGGGCAATCCGGTGCGGCGCGATCTCAAGCGGGCTCTTGGCGTCGTGTCATGAGGACCAGGCTCACGCTGCGAGCCTGGGGACTGCTGGTCGGCTCGGTCGCGCTATTGGTCGCGGGTCAGCTGCTCGGTTACCCGATGCTGCGGGTGCTGGCCGGAGCTGGTCTCGCTGCGGTGCTGATCAGCGTGCTGACCGTCGTACGGCGTCCGAAGGTGACGGTTGAGCGCGTGTTGTACCCGGACCGCGTCGAGTGCGGTCAGCCCGCTCTGGCGCGGCTCATGGTGCGGAACGAGTCCACCCGACGGCAGCCCGCGTTCGTTGCCGCTGACACCGCTGGACCGCATCAGTCCGAGGTGTCCGTGACCGCACTCGCGCCCAGCGGAGTCGCGACGTACCACTATGAGCTGCCGACGGCGCGGCGTGGACCGCTGGCCGTCGGGCCGTTGCTGTTGCGCCGATCCGATCCGTTCGGGCTGGTGTCGTGCCAGGTATCGATTGGGGAGGCAGCGACACTCCTGGTCCACCCGAAGCGGTACGCCGCCCGGACAGCGACCGGCATCCGGCAACGGCACCACTTCGAGGGGCCGGTGTCCGCCGGTCCGTTGCGCGGCTCGATCGACCTGCGCCGACTGCGGGAGTACGTACCTGGTGACGAGGTCCGCCACGTGCACTGGAAGGCGTCAGCGCGAGCAGGCCGACTGATGGTGCGTGAGTACGTCGATCCGGACCAGCCGCGCCTGCAGGTGCTTCTGGACACGCGGACGACGGCTCTGACACCGGACCAGTTCGACACGGCCGTTTCGGTGGCGGCGTCGATCCTGGTGGTCGCCGCGCAGTCCGGTCAGCGTCTTCGACTCACCACGCCCTGCGGTACGGATCACGACGTACAGTCCGTCAGCGATCTGCTCGACGAGCTCGCCAGAGTGGAGCAGTCGACCGAATCGACCAGTCTGCTGGAGTCTCTGCCGATGGGACGTGACGGTGGAGCGCTGGTCGTGCTGACGGGCGACACTGCCGGTTTGGCCGAGGTACCGAATCTCAGGTCGAGCTATCGGCCGGTGGTGTGCGTCGACCTGACGCATGACGAGCCTTCGCTGCACACCGCGGCTGGAGTGCACGTTGTCCACGCTGACAGCGCACAGAGTGCGGTCGACGCCTGGAACGCCGTACCCGCATGAGCCGACGGCTGCCGATCCTCGGAGTGCTCGCTGCCGCAGTGGTAGCGGGCCTTCTCTTCGCACCGCTCTTCGGTACGTCGGCTGTACTGCTGCCGATGCTGGCTGTTGCCGTTGTCGTGTATCTGGTGGAAGAAGCGATTCTGCGCCGACCACAGCTGGCTCGGTGGCGGGTGCCGTTGACGCTGGTTGGTGGAGTCGCCGCACTGCTCGCGGTGATTCCCGGTGCGGCACGGCGTCCGGTGTCCTTGTGGGAGGCAGTGACTTCCGGTTGGCGTCGTGCGCTCGAGTCGACGTGGCCGGCCAGTCCGTCGGCGGACCTGGTGGCGTTCGTGCCCTTGCTGGTGCTGCTGGCCTGTTTGGTCGGGGTGCGGGTGCTGCAGCGTTCTCGCCTGCTGGCGGTGCTACCTGCGGTCGTAGTGGCCGGACTGTCTCAGGCCTACGTCACAGTCACCGGAGTAGACGCAGTACTGGTCGGACTGGCTCTTGCTGGTTGCTTTGCTCTTGTACTGCTGCAGTGGCCTGGGGACCGGGCGGCGTGGGCTCGTCTGGTTGCCGCACTCGCAGCGATGGCTGTTGGCGCGTCCACTCTCGGACTGGCGTTGCCGACGCCCGGAGCGGTCCACCTGGCGAAGCCGAGTCCACCTGATTCGCCCACAGTGCTGAGCAATCCACTGACCGAGATCGCCGAGCGGCTGCGCTCACCGGACACTGTGGTGTTCACTGCACGCGCTGATGGTCCAGTGGACCGCTGGCCGGTGATTGCCTTGGACAACTTCGACGGAGTGACCTGGACGGCCACACCGAAGTTCCAGCGTCTCGGTCGGGAGCTGCCCCTCGATTCACACGTGACGGTGCCAGTACGGCGCCAGGCGGCGGACGTCGCGCTGGCGGACTGGTCACTGCCGTGGTTGCCCAGTCAGACCAGGACGCTGTCCGTCGTGGACGACGTACCGCTGCTGGTCGATCCGACGTCTGGTGCGTTGCTGTCCGAGCAGCAGCGACCATCGCAGTACCGCGTCAATTGGGCCGAGCCGGCGGTGGACACCGACGAACTGGCCTCTGCGGGTGTCGACTCGGATCTGAGCAGCGGCGCCGATCTCGGAGAGGTACCGGTCGGGATCGATGACCTGGCGCGTCAGATCGCCGGTGACGTCCGTCCGTCGTTCCAGCTGGCGCTGGTGCTCGAGAAATACCTGCGCACCAACTACAAGCTCGCGACCGGCGAGAACCTCCCGACCGGCCACGGCTACGCGCAGCTCAACCACTTCCTCCTGAAGAGCAAGCGCGGTACGTCGGAACAGTTCGCGGCCTCGTACGTCGTGATGGCCCGGCTGCTCGGACTACCGGCGCGACTCGTGGTCGGGTTCAAGCAGCCCGACGAACCGAGCCCGGACGGCACGTACGTGATCCGCAACCGCGACGTCCTCGCCTGGCCCGAGGTCGCCGTCCGCGGCGTCGGGTGGGTCCCGCTCGACCCGACCGGGACGGCCACGTCCAAGGCCGGCGGCGGCGGTCTGGCCGGCGCTGCGGAGGCTGTGCGGAAGCAGTTGCCCTCGACGAAGGAGATCGAGCGCGAGCACCAGTCCGAACCGACGCTGCCCGCGGCGGATCCGAAGACAACGCATCACTGGCCGGGCTGGGCCGCACTCGTCGCAGTCGCCGGCGTGATCGTCGTACTGCTGCTGTTGTGGGTCGTCGGCGTACCCCTGGCCAAAGCGGTACGCCGTCGGCGGCGCAGGCGGCACGGGACGGTGGGCGCCTGGGCCGAGGCCCGTGACCTGCTACGGGACCACGGGATGCGCGTGACGCCGGCCGCTACCGCGCGGGACCTGGCACGAGAGTCGGACGGGCCGGTGTCGCAGGCGATGACGTTGCTGGCCGGGTGTCTGGACCGGGCGTTGTGGTCGGGGCAGGACTCCGATCCGGACCGTGAGTTCGCTTGGTCCGCCGTACGGAAGGCCCGGCGCGGGTTGGCCGAGGGACGATTGTCACAACGGATCCGGACAACGTTCAGCGCCCGCAGCCTGATCGGCTAACTCAGCGGCGCTGGCACTGGGCGTCGCGGATCGGGCGGGCCGGGGTCTCCATCCTGTTGACACCGTCGGTGGCCTGGATGGCGAAGCAGTACTGAATCCCCGGGACCACCGCGACGCGGTACTTGGTCTGCTTGAAGACCAGCCTGGTATCCGCCGGCTGCCCCGCCTGCGCCACCACGACCGCATAGTCCACGTCCGAAGGCCCGCTCCACGTCAGCACGACATACGTACTGTGATCAGCCGGCGGATCCAACCTGACAACCAACGCAGGAGTAGACGCCTGAGTCGGAGTCTGCCCGGCGATGGGCGGCTGGTCGGCCTGGCCCTTGTGGTTGACCAGTGCAAGCGCGGTGATGACTACGGCGGCGACTACGACACCTCCTGCAGCGAGCAACCAGTTGCGGCGTTTGCCCCCCGAGTGTGCGGGCTCAGCTGCTGCCGGAGCCTGCGGCTGGGCCGGCGCAGGTGGTGTCGCGGTGGAAGGCGCCGGTGTGACGGCGGGTTGGGTCTGTGTGCCAGGACCCGCATGCGCTGCGGCCGCTGCGCCCGGTGCGGGCTGACCCAGCGCAGGCTGACCCACCGGAGGTTGCGCTGCAGCGGGCTGAGCCGGCGCGGGCTGAGCCGCCGCGGGCTGCGCCGCCGCGGGGTGCACCGGCGGTGCGGCAGGAGGCGCGCTAGGCGGTGCGGTAGGCGGTGCTGTAGGAGGTGTGGCAGGCGGTGTTGCCGGGGGCCACGACTGGAGGTGTTTGCGGGACAGCCGAGCCGGTCGGGGCAGCTGGGGCGTCGCCCCGCGGCCCGCTGCGGGCGCGGTCTTCTTCGCCGACGTGGACGCGGGTGCGGCAACCGGACGGACTGCCGGGATCGGCGGGATGGTCAGCGCGGCGAGCGACGTGGCGACACCTTCGGCGGACGGCGGACGCTGCCCGGGGTCCTTCTCGAGCAGTCGGGCGATCAACGCCGCGAACGAGTCCGGCAGTACGTCGAGACGCGCGGGCGGCTCGTTCAGCACGCGAAGGATGTGTTCGCCGGCGGTCTCGCCCATCCGCGCCGCCAACGGGGGCTTTCCGCTGACGGCAGCATGCAGCACAGCGCCCAGCGCATAGAGATCCGATGCGGCCGTCAGCGTCCCGTCCCGCAGTGTTTCCGGTGCGACGTACAGCTGGCTCGGCGAGTTCAGCGCGGCGTGCCCGGTGTGTTGTCCGAGCCCGAGCGTGAGGGCAGACACCTGCGGACGCCCGTCCGGCAGCAGCACAACTGCCCCTGGTGTCAGACCGCCGTGAATCAAGCCGACCGAGTGCAGCGCACCCAGCCCTTCCGCCAACTGCCGACCGAGTACTGCGAGATCAGCAGGTGAGCGCAGATGGTCGCGCATCTGCTCCGTGAGCGTCCCGTTGTCCGCAGTGCTGATCAGGTACGGGTAGCCGTCCGCAAGACCAGACTCGAGGACCGGCGCGACATGCGGGTGGTTGACGCCCTGCAGTGCTTTCACCTGCTTGTGGAACGCCGTCGCCGTACCTGCGTCGACGCGCACCGGGTACACCAGCGCGCTGACCGCAGTCCCTTGCCGCAGGCACCTGTACACCCTCGGGATGCCGGACCGGATCAGGACGAGGTCCGTACAGCCCGGGAGCGCCGGGACGGAGTCAGGACCTGCCGTGTCTGTCACAGCTCCATCTTCCCGTGTGAACAGGTCGTCCGCCGCGACACCGGCTCCTGTTGCCACACACTGGCCACATGCTGCAAGGGTCGTCCGAGCGCGAGCGGCGGCTGCCACCGTGAAGACCATGACCACACTGATGTTCCCGATCGGCCACTGCGTCGGGCCGTACTACTCGGGCTCCGCGGACGATCACGTCCAGCAGGTCCGTCTCGGCGGGGAGATCGTCGAGCTGACCGACGAGGACTTCGCGGTCTGGACACTCGCCCACGGTCTGACGGCCGCCCCGCACACGTCCTGGAGCCGCGCCACTGTCGTCGCCTTCGCCACCGGCAGCGGGCTCGCGGACGCCGACGCGGTGGTCGATCGTCTGTTGACCAGGCAGCTGCTGGCCGAGGTCGACACAGACAGCACAGACAGGACGGCCAGTCCGGTCGACTTCGCGGCAGGTCATCGACTGCTGCCACTGCACCTCGGGCTGGGGAACGCGTCGCCGGATGATGCGATGTTCAGGTCGGGCACCACCGAGATCGCACTCGCCGGTATGACCCGCACCCTCTACGACCTCTGGCTGTGGGCTCATCTGTCTCCCAACCTCCTGGCCGCCTGCAAGGAGCACGAGATCGACCTCACCGCTGTGTTGAGCACTCTGCACGCGCTGCTCGCCCCCAGCGCCACGTGTATCGATCTCGCCGCACCGGAGTACCGGCCATGAGTACTGCGATCTTTCCCGTCGGCCACGGCGCCGGTCCGCTCGTGTCCGCGGACTCGACGCACCACGTGATCCGTGTTGGCCGTACGACGGAGCAGCTGAGCGAGTCCGAATTCGGTGTGTGGACACTCGCGCACCGCGCGATGGGCCTGCCCGATCTCCTGGACCAATGCCTCGATGCTGAGATCGACGACGCCGAGCGCCATGTGGACGTGTTGCTGAGCCGTGGCGTGTTGGTCACGGCAGATGATCCCGCCGGCTTTGCGAAGCAGCACCGGTTGTTGCCGCTGTTTCTCGGACTCGGCAACCGCCCCGACGTACCGGACCTCTTCGCCATCGGCGTTCCAGGGCTCGAACCATTGGCGATCGTCGGTGCGACGACGTACGAGCTCTGGCAGTGGGGCTGGGTCGCACCGTCGCTGTGGGCGCACTGCGAAGTGCTGGCGACGATTGCCGAGCAGACCGAGGGCGAGCCGGGCACTCCAGGTGCCCAGCTCGGCCTCGTGCTCGACGGGGTGTCCGAGCTGCTGGCCGGACTCGTCGTCGCGCTCGACCCGGTCTCATGACATGGCGCTAACGACACAGCGCTATTGACCACGGCCCTATGAAACAGCGGCGGTCACGTCGTCGATCAGCAGGGTGCGCAGGTCGTTGACGTCGGGCATGCCGCCCCGCCGGCGCAACCGTTGTGACTGCGCCGTCTTGACCCGGTCGAACAGACGCCGGGCGTCACGGGCGTTGCCGAAGTTGGTGACCTGAGAGGCGATCGCGAAGTGTCGTTCCAGCACGGGTTCCGCTGCCGCGTCCAGGTCGTACTGGTTGGCGGCGACCATCCGCTGCACGATCAGGGTCAGCTCATCAGGAGCGTAGTTCTCGAAGTCGATGGTCTTCGTGAACCGGGAGGCCAGGCCCGGGTTGGCGTCCATCAGCCGCAGCATCTCGTTGTCGTACCCGGCCACGATCACCGCCACGTCGTCGCGGTTGTCCTCCATCAGCTTCACCAGGGTGTCGATCGCCTCCTGGCCGAAGCTGTCGTTCTCCGCCCCGGCCCGGGACAGCGTGTACGCCTCGTCGATGAACAGCACGCCGCCGATCGCCGCCTCGAACAGCACCGTGGTCTTCTCCGCGGTGTGACCGACGTACTGGCCGACCAGATCCCGCCGTCCGACCTCTCTGAACTGGTTCTTCGGTAGTACGCCGAGTGCCGCGAGCAGCTTCCCGTAGATGCGAGCCACTGTGGTCTTTCCGGTGCCGGGCGCGCCGGCGAACACCAGGTGGTGGCTCAGGCTGCCGGTCGGCAGCCCGGCCTTGCGCCGCCACTCGTTCACCTGGAGCTCGTCGATCAGGCTGTGCACCTCGTCCTTCACCCCCGGCAGGCCGACCATGGCGTCCAGCTCCGCCAGCAGGGACTCCACGTCCGCAGCGGCCGGCTCGCGGGCGACCGTCCGTGACTCCGCTTGAACGGCGGCGGTCACGGACACCTGGTCCGGATCAGCAATCTCCAGTGCCGGCTCGGCGGTGTTCTCCCACCGGCACGACACCACCTCGCCCTGGCACCGGCGCCCGAACACGACGGCCGGTCCGCCGGCGTCGCGGACGAACGAGTGACGCAGTACCGCGGTGGAGTCGTAGGCGACGAGGATGCCCGCCTCCGCCGTACCGGTCACCTCGCAGCTCTCGATGGTCGACCGGCCGTACTGGTACGCGTAGACACCTCGACGTCCGCAGTCGGTGATCTGGCAGTCCCGCAGTACGACGGTCGCGCCCAGGCGGACGATGACGCCGTCCGCGGACACACCGCTGATCTTGGTGTGCTCGATCGTGGCGGTGCAGTCCTCCAGCACCAGACCGTGCTCGCCGCCGTCGAGCCGGCAATGCGACAGCGACACCTCGGCCGGACCGGTGACGAGTAGTCCGGGACCGAAACCGGCCGACACTGTGCAGCGTTCGGCGCGCAGGGTGCCACCGGTGAGCTCGACGGCCGGAGCGTCGCCGGCGCGGATGGTGAGCTCGCGGAGTTCGAGCTGCCCACCCGATGCCCGAAGCACCGGGGTCTGTGCCGACGTGGCGTCGATGACCACGTCACCTGCGTCGGCGGTCAGGGTGACGGACCGGTCCGCCAGGTCGATGGTCTCCCGGTACACACCGGGTGCGATGGAGACAACAGCGCCGTCCGGTGCGTCGAGAACGGCGGCGCCGATGCTCGGGTAAGCACCCGGACGATCCGGTGCCACCAGGAGGGTGCGGCTCATCGCGTCCCCACCCAGCCACGCTCGGCCGCCTTGAGCCCGGCCTGGAATCTGCTCTGCGCCCCGAGGCGCGCCATCATCTCGGACACCATCCGCCGTACGGTTCGGACGGATACCCCGAGCTGTGCGGCCGCCGACGCGTCCGTGCCGCCGTCACTGAGCAGCGAGAGTACTTCGCGTTCGCGGACCGTCAGTCCGGAGGCGTCACCCAGACCGGTCGGCTGGCGGAGTGGTGTCGCAGCGTGCCAGACGCGTTCGAACAGCTCGGTCACCGCGCCGACTGCAGCGGCCAACCGGAGGATGCTGACCGCGCCGCGACCGGTCCGGTCAGCGGGCAGGGCGACCGTCGCTGTGTCGACGATCATCGCGCAGAGCGGGACGCTGGTCGCCGTACGGACCTGTGCGCCGTTGCGGGTCAGTTGCTGCAAGCGGCGAGCCAGCATCGGGTCGGTGCGAGCAGCGTCGGGGACCAGGATGCGGTAGCGGACCGGTGCCAGGACTCCAGTGCCCAGCTCACGGAGGCCGGCGATCGGGTCGGCGAGTGCGGCCGTCGCCGGCGTACTCACCAGCACCTCACCGGACGCTGACTTCAGCAGACCTTCGAGGGTGCGCTGCGCGGCCGCTGGGCTGGCTGCCCAGTCCAGCGCGCCGCTGCTGTCACCGAGCGGCGCCGGGTGCCGGCGGGCGAACTCGCCGGCAATCTCGGCCGCAGCGACCCGGCTGCGTTCCAGGTCGCGGGTGACGCGGGCCAGGTCGGCCTCGCGTTCGGCGAGCAGGGCGGTCAGGCTCAGCCGCGGGTTGAGCGGGCGGACGACCTCGCCGGACCCGTTGCGGGCCAACAGGCCGAGGCTGGTCAGGTGCTGGATCACGTCCTGGGTGGCGGCGACGTCCAGACCGAGTCGCTCGCCGAGCTCGGCCGGGGTCCAGGAGGGCCGCTCGAGCACGACCAGGTAGGTGCGCTCGGCGGTCGGGTCGACCCCCAGATGAGCCAGCCGCAGTCCGGTGGTGCGGACCTGCGGGGTGGACTTCACGGCACGCGGGTAGCGGACCGCACGGGGGTACGAAGCGCCTTCGGTGGGCTCGGAGTGGTACACGGGACACCTCGCTCGATTCGATGAGTCGGTGCGACTCGGGGTCAACACCAGAACCATCGCGGGCCGCCGTCCAGCGGGAATCTTGCGCCTGTCCACGCCTGATACAGCCGATACAGCGGCTGTCCAGCGGGCCTGATCCACGCCTGATCCACGCCTGATCCACGCCTGATCCCCGCCTGGAAAGCTGCTGGAACACGGCTCGAGCGCGGCTGGATCAGGGCAGAGCGGCGACGAACGCGGCGCTCTGGCGACCGGTGCGTGAGACGGCGACCGGGGCCTGCGGGGCGTCGGCGTGAGCCAGAACAAGCGCGTGGTCCAGATCGCTGGCGGTGGTGACGGCGATGGCGCCGGCCTGTTGCAGCGCGAGCGACACGGGTACGGCGTACATCCGGTAGCGGCCGGTGCCGAGGCGGAGGGCGTCCCAGTCCTCGGTGACGTGCTTCGGGGTGAGGGTGCCGAGGAGGTGGGTCAGCTCGTCCGGGGCGACCGGTTCGGCGCGGAGACCGCGGCGGCGGAGGCGCTTGGTCAGCCGGCGCACGGTGTTGGCGAGCAGCAACTCGAGCTCGGTGTCCTGGTGCCGCTCGGGCGACCGGAGCGCGGTGACCGCGATCCACGCCAGCCCCGGCCGCCGCAGCAGTTTGATCCGCAGCCCGGCGAGGTCCTCGATCAGCTCGCCGGCCGCGACATCCGGCGGTACGTCGGTCTCGAGCAGCACCGTCACGCCATCCGCCCGGACGATCGTCCCGGCGTCCACGTCACCCACCTCGAGCCATCCGCGATGTCCCTGGACCGCCACGAACCGCGGCCCGCGCACGACGTACCCACCGGCCAGCCGGAGCCACTGGAAACACCACAGCCCCCGCCACCAGCAGCCGGTCGCTCCCAGCACTCCGAGTCCGACCACGCCGGCTATCAGCGCGGCCGCCCATCCCCGGCCGACCAGTCCCGCCATCAGGCCAACCGCGACCTGCCAACAGACCACCTGCCCAGTCACCACCCTCGGCCTTGCGCGTCCGACACCCGCCGACGGAGGGGTCGGAACGGACGCTGCCGCCGGCGCAGCGACGGCCGGCCGGACGCTGGTCGCCGCCGCGACTGCGGGCGCGGGGGCGTGAGCAGCGGGAGGTGTAGGCGCGGCGACGGCCGCCTGCTGTCGCGGCGGAGCGACCGTAGTGGTCACTGGCGCGATGGCGGTCTGCGGCGCGGTCCGCTGAGCGAAGGCCGGGGTAGCCGGTGTCGTCGTCATGAGCGGTGGTCGAAGACTTCGTCGTCGAGGACCGGACCGGGGGTACGGCGGCGTGTGGTCGGCAACGTGAACTGGCTGGTCGACTCGTGGGCCGCGCGGCCCTGGAGCTCGGACTGAACGCCGGTGCGGCGGAGCACGTCTTCGGAGTCGCTGGCCGACCGCTTGCGTGCCCCGGACCGCGACTCGTTCGACCCGCCGCCACCGGATGCACCGGACATCGGTGGTGCGATGGTCGGCATCGACTTGCCGGCCGCCGCCGCGGCTCGCGCGGTGCCACCGGCCAGCGCCGGCTCGCTCCGCGCCGCGATGCGGGCACCCGCGGCTCCGGTACCGCCGGGCACCCCCGCGACAGCCGGAGTACCGCGCAACGAGTTCGTCACTGCCCCGAGCGTCCCGGCGAGCACCGCAGCCGGGATCCCACCTGGCGATCCGCCCGGCACCGACGGAGTACCAACAGAGGGGATGGTCGGCACCGCAGTACTCCCGCTGACCCCGCCGGCCAGTGTCGGCAGGTCAGGGTGAATCACCGTGCCGGGCAGGTCCTTGAACTTCGGCAGCTTGGTCAGTGCGTCCTGTGCGTCGCCGAGGCTGCCCGACTGCGCGAGCCCGGTGACGGTCTGCACCAGGCTGGCGCCCTTCTCCATCGCGCTGAACAACTTGTCGGTCGCGTCCAGCACATCGGTCACCGGTACGGCGGGCACGGGAGACGCCGGCGGCGGCGCGCCACCACCCGGCCCCTGCCACCCCTGAGTCGGCGGCGGTACGGCGGTCGGCGCCTGCATGACCACCCCGACGGCCTCCATCATCCCGGCACCCACCTGCTGCAGACCGACCGCGACCTGCGCCGCGAACGGCCCGATGATCGGCACCCCACTCAGCGCGACCGCGGTGTCGTACCCGCTCTGCAGCGCCGGCATCACCGCCTGCGCCGCGTTCAGCGCCGTACCGCCGAGCCGCAGCGCCGCGGACATCGCGCCGGTGTACGCCGACCACTCGCCGAGCGATGCGAGACTGCCGATCACCTGACCGCTGAACGCCATCTGCGACGCCGAGCCGACGCTCATCGGCCAGGTGGTGACGGCCGCGTTCGCGGCGCCGAGGTCGCCGTGGGTGGCGAGCAGTTGCTGACAGGCCGAACCCCACAGATCGGCGCCCGCGTGCCACGGCTCGGCGCGCTGCCCGTAGAGCATCGTCGCCATCGCGTTCAGTTCCATCCCGAAGTACGCACCCATGGTCGCGGCCCCCGTCAGTCCGTTGCCGTCGTCGGCAGTTCGTCGTCCAGGCCGCGGTGCGCGACTGCGCTCGCCTGGTCGGCGGACTCGAAGCGGCTTGCGACCGAGAGCGCGGCGTCGATCAGCGACGCGATGCCGTTGGTGGCCTGCAGCGTGACGGTGCCGGTGTGCTCGACGCAGAACCGGACGTGCGCCTCGACGGTCGCGCTCTCCGGCATCGCGCCGGCCAGCGGCGGTGTCGACTGCACGGTGCCGGAGACCGGGGTGACGGTCGCCAGTGGTGCCAGTACCGCGAACTGACGTAGTTCGTCGGGCACCACTGTCAGCGTGCCGATGTCCATACTTCCTCCTCGGGTTCGTCTTCTGCACCACATCAGGGATCCGGTACGGGACCGGCGGGCGGACCGCATCAGGCCACCGAACGTCAGCTACGGGCCGATCGGGTAGGTCGCGGTGGACGGGTCGAGCGCGTGCCCGGCAGGCAGCCGGCTGATCAGTCCGGCCGGCAGCCGGACCACAGGCGGTTGGTCATAGCCGAGAACGCCGAGTACGTCGTGATTCGCCAGTTGGTACCGCCGGCCGAGATCGCTCACGAACGACAACGCCCCGGACCCGGCCGGCTGACCAGGCGATGCCATCGACTCCACAACGGCGCCATGACCCGGTGGTACGACGACCTCGTCGGCCAGCGGCAGTCCGCCAGTTCCACGTCCCGTCGTCGCACCGGAGTCCCCGCTCGTCGGCAGCGACCCGGCCAAGGTGAACCGCGGCTGGAAGTCGCCGCCAGAGAACACCGCGCACACCGAGTCCACTGACGACTCCGGCCGCGCGAACGTCGGCCGGGTGGTCGGCAACGCCGAGTCCGTGGTCGAGGTGCCCACACCACCGGACACCTGCGCCACGACCGCCGGATCCAACGGCACCGCCTGTGGGACCGCGCCCGGGTACGCCTGCCGAGTCGCGGGCGCCGTGCGCTGGACGTCGTACTGGAGCGAGCTGATCGCGACCAGACGGTCCCGCTGCAACAGGTAGTACTGTCCCTGCCCGGTCGACGTCTGTACGACGTACAGCGTCCCGACCCGTCCTGGTTTGAGCAGACCGGAGGGCGTTCCAGCACCCGGCACGGAGATCGGACCGAGCGGTGGTCCGGACGGTACGAGGTCCAGCCAGACAGACGGCACCTGCAGCCACGCCTCGTTGTTCAGAGCGAGTGCTGCGGCGACCGTGGCCTGCTGCTGGATCAGGTGCCGGTAGCCACGCCAGATCAGGTAGCGCCGGCCATCGGGCCCGACAACGAGCAAGGAGTCTGCCTGCGCACCGGACTGCTCTGTTCCCACGAGCAGAACCGACCGCACCACCGGACTGCCCGACGAATCGACAGTCGGCTGCGCGCACATCGACCACCCGCTGCCGAGCAGCCGCCGCTTGTCGGGCAAGGAGTCCGGTGCGTCCGGGATCCCCACCCGTTGACCACGCGGTACGCCGAGCAACGACCTGGCCGACACCATCAGCGGCGCGCTGTACTTGTTCGCGAGCAGCAACGCCGACACGTAGTTCGCCGCGGGATAGAGGACTCCGTCGCGATACACGTACCGCGTTCCGGTCTCCTTCTCGACGATCACCCGGTCGCCGGACTTCCACGAGGTCTTACCGCCTGGCGACAGTTGCCCGTACACGCCGGCACCGGCCAGCACCAGGACGGCGAGCCCGATACCGACCAGCATCGCGACGATCCCGCGGCGGAACGGCGGGTGCTCGGGATCGGTCTCGCGCAGCAGCAGCGCATGGGTCATCCGCTGCTGGACGAACTGGTGCGATTGCAGCTGATCCCGCTTGGAAGCCATCGGTCACCCACCCAGCCCGCGCACGTACCCGTACAGTCCGAGAACCCACAGCACAACCGGCACCACCAGGAGAACCAGGATCAGCTCGGCCACCTCGGCGTACCGAGCCAGGTACGCGCCCGGCCGGCGTGCCGCGTACCAGAGCCCCAGGAACCCTGCCAGGCCGGCGAACAACAGCAACGAGTACGGCGTGAGCACGAGCAGCCAGCCGAGTCCGAAGAGCGCTGCGACGATCAGGCTGAGCCGGTGCGCCACCACTGGTAGCAGGCGTGCGCGCAGCAGGCAGATCCCGACGACGAGCATCACCAGCAAACGTCCGGGCGTCGAGGTGGACCGTGCCAGTACACAGAGGCAACAGGCCAGTCCGAGACCCAGTCCGGCGAGGATTCCGGTGTAAAGCGCCGCCGATCGCAGCACTGCGGCGTACACGATCCGGCGTGGTGGTTGAGGCGGGTCGGCGAGCAGATCGGCTGTGCTCGTGGGCAGCACGGGCTTGGGCAGTCGACCGATTCGCATCGCGAGTGGCGCGGCGACCGGTATCAATGCCACCGCGAGAGCGGCGACCACAGCAGCGGACCGCGGGGCGTCCAGCGCGCCGCCGAGTGCACCCGCGACCAATGCGAGCACGCCGGCAGTCACCGAGGCCGCGAACACCGCGGTATGGCGGGCGATCCCGACGTACCCGATCAGTCCGGACAGCAGCAGTGCGGCGCCGCCTGCGGTCAGTTGCGGCGCGCCGAGCTCCGTCAGCCGAAAGGTTGCGGCAGGCAACAGTGCGCCGCCGGTGAAGGCGAACACCACGGAGACTGAGCCGGCGGTCGCTGCGGAGGCCGCATCACCGAGCGCTCGCGACAGAACGACTCCGGCCAGCATCAACACGCCTGCCGTGGCCAGGGCGAACAGCGCCACGCCGTTCCACGGCGGGCCGCTCCGGAGCTGCAGCGCGAGGCCGGTCAGCAGAGCTGCGGTCGCGGCGACCAGCCCGGTCCAGCGCGTCATACCGGGCGCCCACGCGCGTCCGCCGGACCGAGCGTCGGTGGCGATCGCGTCGACCAGATCGTCGTACTCCAGCTCCGGCCAGTGTTGGTGCGCCGGTGCGAGGTGCAGGATCTCGCCATCCCGGACGTCCTGACCGGCGAGGTCCCGGTGGGTGTCCAGTGCCTCGCCGTCGGGACGTCGGAGGATCCAGCCGCCTTGTAGTGCGCCGAAATCGGCGAGGCCGTCACCGGCGTGCCGGAGGATGCCGGGCAGCACCTCGGCCACCGTCGACCGTTCCGGCAGTGCGAGGTCGATGCGGCGTTCGGGTGCGTCGATGGTGACCTTGACCAGTCCACGAATGCTCACGTTTGCCACCGTGGCACGCGGATCGTGGCACTGGGCCGGGGCTTGCAGCTTGTGGACAGTCAGCTAGTGGCCGCCGTCCGCTCTACTACGGTCCGGCCGCCTAGCGTCCTGGAACATGTCGACAACCATCGTCAGCAGGCCACCGCGTCGTGACGGCCCGGCGTTGCCCACCGGCGACGTCACCCTCGACCCGCCGCCGGCGCTGCCACAGCCCGCGGCCAAGCAGCTGTCGCAGTACGTGATGATGGTGCCGATGCTCGCGGGTGGTGCCGCGATGGCGTTGATGTACTCGACGCTCGGCGGTGGCGGCCGGATGAGCTACATCGTCGGCGGTCTGTTCGGTCTCTCCGCACTGGGCATGGCGGCGGTCGCCTTCGCCGGCCAGGGCGCACCACGTCGCGAGATGGCCCGCGCACGCCGCGGATATCTCCGGCATCTCTCCCAGCAACGCATTCGAGCCCGGCGGGCCGTGGCCCAGCAACGGACGGCGTTGTCGTACCTGCACCCGGACCCGACACAGTTGTGGACGCTGGTGGAGAGCTACCGCCTCTGGGAACGCCGCCGCAACGACGCAGACTTCGCCATCGTCCGCGTCGGTACAGGAGCGCAGCCACTCGCCACTCCGATCGCACCGCCGGACACAGCACCGCTAGAGGAGCTGGAGCCCCTGTCAGCCGGTGCACTGCGTCGCTTCATCACGACGTACTCGTCGGTCCCCGGACTCCCCGTGGCGATGGCTCTACGCGGCTTCGCTCGCGTGTACGTCGATGGTGATCCGGACCGTGCTCGTAGCCTGGCACGTGCTCTCGTAGCGCAGCTGGCGACGTTCCACTCACCCGATGACCTCCTGGTGGCCGCGGTGATCGGCCCGGACACCAGAGCGGAGTGGGAGTGGCTGAAATGGCTGCCACACGCCCATCACCCGGAGAAGTCCGACGCACTCGGACCGATTCGCCTGATCAGCAAGAGCGTTCCGGATCTGGAGTCGGTGCTCGACGATCTGCTCGCACAGCGACCACGCTTCGATCCGGCTGCCACTGGTCGCGTGGACGGTCCGCACGTCGTCGTACTGATCGATGGCGGCGACGTAGTCGGCTCTGACCACCTGATGACCGGTAGCGGCGTGGAAGGCGTCAGTGTCATTGACCTGACCACACAACCGCCGAGACTGCTCGACCGCTCCACAGTGCTGCTGGACGTTGCCGACGACGGCACGCTGACCAGCGTTACCGCTGAAGGCGAGTCCGAGGTCGGTACGGCGGACAGCTTCACCACCCAGGACGCGGAGGCCCTGGTCCGCCTCCTCGCACCACTGCGGTTGTCGGCCGGTACGGACGGCGACGAGAGCTTCGCCTCCGCGTTCGGCCTGACTGACCTCCTCAGCCTCGGCGACCCCTACGACTTCGATCCCGCACGGCACTGGGGACCCAGGCCGAACAGGGACCGGTTGCGTGTGCGTTTCGGTGTCACCGCTGACGGTACGCCGGTCGAGCTCGACCTGAAGGAGTCCGCCCAGGACGGCATGGGACCGCACGGCCTGCTGATCGGTGCCACCGGCTCCGGCAAGAGCGAACTGCTCCGAACGCTGGTCCTCGCGCTGGCCGCGACCCACCCGTCGGACAGCCTGAACTTCGCCCTGGTGGACTTCAAGGGAGGCGCCACGTTCACCAAGCTGGACCGGCTCCCGCACACCAGCGCGGTGATCACGAACCTGAACGAGGAGTTGACGCTCGTCGATCGGATGTCGGACGCGCTCACCGGTGAGTTGGTCCGCCGGCAGGAGCTGCTCCGGCGGGCCGGCAACTACGAGTCCATCCGGGAGTACGAGCTCGCCAGGGCCGCGGGTGCCGACCTGCCCGAGGTACCCACCCTGCTGGTGATCTGCGACGAGTTCTCCGAGCTGCTGTCGGCCAAGCCGGACTTCATCGAGATGTTCAACCAGATCGGTCGACTCGGCCGAGCACTCGGCGTACACCTGTTGCTGGCCAGTCAGAAACTGGAGGAGGGGCGGCTGCGCGGGCTGGACGGCCACCTGTCCTACCGGATCGGTCTGCGGACGTTCTCGGCGATGGACAGCCGCGTGGTGCTCGGTATACCGGACGCGTACGAGCTGCCCCGGGCGCCTGGTCACGGCTTCCTGCAGATCGGCACCGAGACGCTGGTCCGGTTCCGCTCCGCCTACGTGTCCGGCGTGCACCGCTCAGCCGTCAGTTCGGTTGCTACAGGCAATGACGTGGCCGACGACGTTGCGGAGTACACCAGTGCCTATGTCTCGCTGCCCGCGTCGGCTGACGAAGCCGAAGAGGAGCCGGAGGAGGACGGTGTCGGCGAGAAGCTGCTCGACATCCTTGTCGACCGCTTGGCGAACAAGGGCAAGCCGGCCCATCAGATCTGGCTGCCGCCACTGGACGCCCCGCCACCGTTGACCCAACTGCTGCCCGCGCTGACAGTCGATCCGGACCGAGGACTGACTGTCGCCGCCGCCGGTGCGTGCGGAGGGCTTCGAGTGCCGATTGGTCTGGTCGACAAGCCACGCGAGCAGCGGCGAGACCCGCTGGTGGTCGACCTGTCCGCCGGCGCCGGTCATGCCGTGATCGTCGGCGGGCCGCGCAGCGGGAAGAGTACGGCGGTCCGCACCCTGATCTCGGCCCTCGCGCTCACCCACACCCCTCGTGAGGTGCAGTTCTACTGCCTCGACTTCGGCGGCGGTTCGCTCACCGGGCTCCGCGACCTGCCGCACGTCGGCGGTGTCGCTTCCCGGCTGGACGTCGGAGCCGTACGCCGGACGGTCGCGGAGGTACTGCAGTTGCTGACCAACCGGGAGCGCGTCTTCGCCGAACACGGTGTGGAGGGAATGGCGGCGTACCGGGAACGGCGGGCCGCCGGCGAGTTCGCAGGTGACCCGTGGGGCGACGTCTTCCTGATGGTGGACGGCTGGTCGGTTCTGCGCTCCGACTTCGAAGAGCTCGAGATGACCCTGGCCGAGATCGCCGGCCGTGGTCTCGCGTACGGCGTGCACGTGGTCGCGACCTGCTCGCGGTGGTTCGACCTGCGCGGCACGATCCGCGACCTGTTCGGCACCAAGGTCGAACTGCGGCTGGGCGACCCGTCCGACTCGATGGTCGACCGGAAGGCCGCGATGAGTGTGCCCGCCGAGACGCCAGGTCGTGGCCTGACCGACAAAGCGCAGCACTTCGTCGTCGCCACACCGGACGCCGACCTCGGTCCAGAGCTCGCTGCCGCGTGGCCGGTGTCGGGAGCACCGCGGGTGCGTCTGCTCCCCGTGCAGCTCGAGGAGTCCGAGCTGGCCGCCGTACTGCGTCGCTGCAAGGACGCCGGTGACGAGATGCCGGCCGGACTGCCGGTCGGCTTGGCCGAGCGCGACCTCGGACCGGCGTACGTCGATTTCGAGGCCGACCCGCACCTCCTGGTGTTCGGCGACACCGAGAGCGGTAAGACCGGTCTGCTGCGTTGGATCGCCCGATCGCTGACGACCCGCTACGAGCCGACGGAGGCACGGATCATCCTGGTCGACTACCGCCGATCGGTGGCTGTGCAGGGGACGCACGTCATGGGCACGTTCACGGAACCGCGCAGCGTCGAGAAGATGGTTGCCGAGCTCGGCCCGGTCCTCGACCGCCGCCTGGGCGGGGAGTGGACCGGACCGCAGATCCACATCTTGGTGGACGACTACGACCTCGTCGCCGGCCAGACCGCCAACCCGCTCAACGGCCTGGTCGACTATCTCGCCCACGGCCGCGACATCGGCCTTCACCTCGTCGTCACCCGTCGTACCGGCGGTGCCGGCCGCGCGATCTACGAACCGCTGATTGCCCGCCTTCGCGACCTCGGTACGCCGGGTCTACTGCTCAGCGGCGACCGATCCGAAGGCCCGCTGCTCGGCACCGTCCGCCCGCAGCCGCTACCCCCGGGCCGCGCCCAGTTCGTCACCCGCCGCGGCGACGCCAACCTCATCCAACTGGTCAATTGCTCGATCTGACAGGAGCCACAGATGGTCCAGGTCTCACCGCAGGAACTACGGGACTTCTCGGCGATGCTGCATCCCGCGAACTTCGCCCCGCTCGCCCAGGCGCTGCCAGGTTTCGAGCTGGGCGGCGGGATGCCGGACGCCGACAAGCTGCGCGAGTTCGTCAAGCAATGGGCTCCGCAGGTAGCCGGCTTCGGCCTCGACCTGGGGCGCGGTATCGACGCCTTCGGCACCGTCGCCCGAAACGCCGCTGACGCGTTCGAGACCACCGACCAGGTCGCCGCCGGCCGCTTTCAGACCACGGACCAGCACGCTGTGGACATCGTCGCGGATCAGCTCGGTCAGGTCCGCACCGGCGGCGGCTGGACAGATCCTGCCGAGCCGCCCAAGGCCCCCACTCCCTAGGAGCGCACGATGGCTGACTACAGCAAGACTTCGATGGCGGAAATGGTCCGTCAGCTCGCCGGGCTCAACGCGAGCGGTTGGCTGCAGGCGGGTGAAACCTGGTCGGTGCTGGCGACCGACCTCCAGACGACGCAGGACAACCTCCAGCACGCCTGGAACAACACGCGGCTCTTCCACGAGAGCCTGACGTTCGACAGCATCGCGAACGAAGTCACCGCCAGCAAGACATCGGTGGACGCCTGGCGGCCGTTCGTCGAGCGGGTCGGCACCCAGTTGTCGAGCATCGGCTGCACCATCCGCGACACGCAAGCCGTCGTCGGCGGCCTGACAGGGCCGTACCAGGACGCCGAACGCCGGTTGATGTCAGCGATGGATGCCAACGAGGGCAAGGCCGCGCAGCACGAGATGGACGACATCACGGCCATCGCGGCCAACATGATGGGAGTGCTCTCGTCGGAGATGCAGCAGGCGATGGGGCGTATCCTCCCCGTTCCCCAGAGCAAGTACGGCGGCCCGATGGCACCAAGCCGTGGCGATCAGCAGGCCGCCGACGACCCGGACGCGAAGGCAGATCCCAGTGCCGGCGGCCCCCAGCCGGGTGACGCCGGCGGTGTCCCGGGCCAGACTCCCGCGGTGGCGCCTGCGGCCGATCCCGCGTCGCCGAAGGCGCCGGAGGCCAAGGATCCGTGGGACGAGGCCGGGAAGGTCATCGACGTGATCAGCAAGGGCACGGACCTGATCGGGAAGGTTCCGGAGAACCTCGACAAGTGGGTGACCCTCTTGCAGCACGGGAAGGACCTGGCCGGCGGGGACACGTCGACGGCGACCACGCCGGACCTGAGCAGCGTGACACCCCACGGTCCGCTGTCCGACGAACCCGCGCTCGCCGGTGGCGCCAGCACGACACCGCCTACCTTCACCCCAACCCACTTCACTCCCACGACAGGCGGTGGAGGGGGAGGCGGCGGTGGCCTGCCGTCGATCGGCATGCCATTGGGCGGCGGGATCGGCGCAGGTCACACCAACCTTCCGACCAGCAGCACGGGTACGCCGGACCGCGGCGCGTCGTCGTTGCGATCGGCAACCACTGCGGGCGAGACCGGAGCCGAACCGTCGCTGTCCGGCAAGACATCGACGGGTCCGTCGACGGGCACGCAGTCGGCGTCCTCGCCGATGTACCCACCGATGAACGGCGCCGGTGCGGGCGCCGGCGCCGGCGCTGCCGCACGCAGCGAGATCCGGCCAGGCTCGGCGCCGTCCAAATCAGGCTTCACCGTGCCGACCGAGTCCACGGCCGCCGAGCGACTGCGCCGCCAAGGCGTGCAGTCCGATCTCCAGGGCCGGACCAACGGCGAACGACGGACACCGTCCGGGGCGCCGCCGCTGCGTAAGCGCAGTCGTCCCGCGCGTGCCCGCCGTACCGGCGGTGACGAGGTGCTGGACGAGGAGCTGTGGAAGCCCTGATCGCACAACTGGCCATTCCGTGGCCGTAACCGGAACGCGTCCGGAGGGCGCGGATCCCAGACCTAGCGTGACATCGACCGGTGATCACGCGCCGGCAACCCAGTAGAGGAGGACACACCATGGCCGGTGTGGAGACCGAATACGCTCGCATGCAGCAGACCGCGCGGGACGCGGCCGCGATCGGCGACAACCTGAAGACCGTGATGGTCAGGCTCGACAACGCGATGGGCGTTCTGGTCCCGATGGACGGAATGATCAAGAACGCCTTCTGGCAGGGCCATCGCGGCCATCTCGACGCGATGACCAAGCTCTGCAACCGCCTGCACCAGTTGGCGGACGGCATCGGTGATGCCAAGAGCAAGTACCAGTCCGCGGACGACGAGGGCCAGGTCGCGCTGAACCAGGCCGCCAACGTCCCCGTCCTCGACGCGACCGTCCTCTGAGAAGGGAACCCACTCATGCCCGGTGAACGCATCAACTACCCGTTCGGCGCGATGCTGCAGGCCTCGGTCGACATGGCCTCCGCCAGCAAGGAGGCGACCGAGCTGAAGACTCAGTTCGAGGCCGCCATGAACGCGCTGCTGCACACCTGGACGAGCGACGAAGCGGCACCCCAGGTCCAGCAGGTGCAGCGGCTGTGGGCCCAGGCAGCCGGGGAGCTGAACCAGCTGCTGAGTCGTCGGGGCACCGCAGTCGAGGACTCGATGCTGCGGATGCGCAGCACCGACCGCGCGGCCGCCATCTCGATCCAGGCCTGACGGACCAAAGAAGAACAGCCCGGCCCCTCGAAAGGAGGGCCGGGCTGTTCTGTGGTTCAGTGGCTGCGCCAGCCGCGGCGACGCCCAAGCGGTACGACGAACGCGGCGAGCACCACCAGCAGGGCGCAAAGCCCTGCCAGCAAGGCGATCCGGCGACCCTCACGGCCGGCGTCGCTCCACGCGGCGGTACGACGCTCCGCCGCCGGGTCCACCTTCGTGGGCTTCACCGGCGGGAGTACTGCGGGTTTCGCGCTACTGAGGACGTCTTCCACAGCGCGGTACGGGTTCACGACCCCGGCGCCGTACTGGTCCGTCGGACCGGGCGCAGGCGTTGCGGTGGCGATCAGCCGGGCGGCGACCGCTGTCGCGGGGAGCATCGGATCGGCCGAGCGGACGAGGGCCGCCGTACCGCTGACGAAGCCGGTCGCGAAGCTGGTGCCGTCGTAGTAGCGGTGGCCGCTGACGCGGGTCGCCGCCAGTACCCCGCCACCGGGCGCCGAGATGTCGACGTACGACCCGACCTGCGAGCTCGAGAGTCGGCTGCCGTCGATCGTCGTCGCACCGACGCCGAGCACACCCGGGTATGCCGCGGGGTACGTGACCGGATCCTCGCCCTGTTGACCGTGGGCGTTGCCGGCCGCGGCGACGATCAGGGCGTCGTGGCGCTGGGCGTAGCGGACGGCGTCGCGGACGGGTTTCTGGTCCACGTACAGCGACAGCGAGATGTTGATGACGGTGGCGCCCGCGTCGACGGCGTACCGGATGGCGCCGGCGAACACCGTCGCGTTCACCGCTTCGCCCTGCTGCTCGCTGGCGTCGCGTTCGCTGACCCGGATCGGCAGGATCCGCGCGCCCGGCGCGATCCCGCGGAACCCGATCCCGGCGACCGGTCGCGCGGCGATGATGCTCGCCACCGCCGTACCGTGCGAGACGCAGTCGAAGTCGGCCCGTCTGTCACCGGGGGTCAGGACGTCCTCGCCGGGCAGCACCGCGCCCGGCTCCCGGAGTTGTGGGTGGTCCGCGTCGACGCCGGAGTCGATCACCGCGACGGTGACGCCCTTGCCGGTGCTGATCGGCCAAGCCCGTTCGGGCGCCAGCCAGGTGGTTGCCCAGGGCATCTTGCTGATCGGCTGCCCACCGGCCTCGGCGGTCCGGCACTGTCCGGCCGGCGGAGCCGCCGATGCGGGTGACGTGGTGGCGGCCAGCGCCCCGAGGGCGACGGTCGCGGCTGCTGCTCTGACAGTCATCACGATCCGGACGCTACGGCGGGGCCAGATCTGGCCACCGGTTCTGACCCCTTGTGGCCAAGGACTGACCGGCACGTCACCGAGCACCGACGCTAGGTACTCGGAGGTGTCGATCATGGACATGTCGAAGTTCACCGCGGGTGAGACAGAGCTCAACCTGGCCAAGGAAATGGCGGCGCTCGGCCTGGACAGCGGCCTCGAGCAGCTGACCGATGCGGCGGGCGTGCTGGACCGTGCCTTCGACGAGACCGTCGCGTCCGCGGTGTCACCTGACCGCCTCGTCAAGGTCACGGTGACCGGCCGGGGCGAGATCCGTGCGATCGAGTTCGACCCCGGCATCTACCGCGACCAGGACCCACAACAGCTCGCCGCGACGGTTGTCGCGACCCTCGGCCAGGCCCACGCCGCCGCAGCCGCCAAGATGACCACGGCGTACGACACCTTCCGGGAGACCTTCGATGACTGACCGGATCGAGGTCGATCAGCTCGGGGTGGCGCGGGCGGCTGATATCTGCCGGACCACCGGGTACGACGCGGGTCGCGAGCTGTGGCGCCTGCTGGGCGGGTTGACCAAGGAGGTGATCGAGGCGGCCGCCGGGCACGACGACTACGGCCAGCAGATCAGCAGCGGCTGGGTGAACAGCCATGCCGACACGTTCGCGGCGTTCGGCAAGGCGATCGAGACCCACCTGGTCGGCCGCGGTGACCAGATGTCGGCGTGCGGCCAGAACGCGAAGGCGACCGACGACGACGCGTCCCGGCAGGTCCAGGGGACGGCGCTCGGACTCACCCGGACCGCCGAGGGCTGGGCGATGACGCCTACTCCGGAGGCCTGACAGTGGGCTGGCATCTGCCGGGGTGGCTGAAGGCGATCCTGGAAGGCGGGTACGAGCCGCAGGCCGATGAGGACAAGCTCTATGCGCTCGCGGACCAGTACGACCTGTGCAAGAAGTACCTGACCGAGGCGCTGCCGGGCCGGATCGACACCGCCGCGAACGGGTTCGGGGCGGCGTACCACGGAGAAGCCGGAGCGGCACTCGAGGACTTCCTGAAACGGTATGCGCGCAACAAGGATTTCCAGGGTCCGGCGACACTCGCCGACTCGGCGGGATACGTGGCCGAGTTCCTCCGGACGATGGGGGACACCGTCGTCCGGACCAAACGCGAGCTGCTGATCATCGGCATCGTCAGCTGGATCACGATCCTCGCCGGGGTCGGGCCGATCCTCGGCACGCTGATTCGCAAGATCGGGCAGGAAGGCGTCAAACAGCTGCTGCTGCTGATGCTGAAGAAGCTGGTGAACCGGGAGGCGCGGAAGCTGCAGCAGAAGATGCTGCTCGAAATGCTGACGGCCGGCACCAAGCAGACCACCAAGTTCGTCTTCAGTCGCGAGATGGTACCCAAGGTACTGGGCGTCGTCGGCGGTGAGCTCGCCGACGAGCTCATCCCGCACGCGGTGGCAGGCTGGTGGGGCAAGCTGACCGGCCAGGACCGCCGACTCGCCGTCAACAGCGACGGCCAACCCCAGTTGGACTCCCAGCAGCGGTTCGTCATGACGCACGACTGGGATTGGCGGGGTACGGCGATGACCGCGGCGGGTGCTGTGGTCGGCGTACCCCTGTCGCACGGTCTCGGGATCGGCCTAGCGAAGGTGCCGATCGGGAAACTGGCGCGAACGTTCGGAAACAACGCGATCACCTCACCGCTGGCGAGCTCACTCACGTCGCTGGGTTTCGGCGAGGGCTGGCACACCCCGTCTCTGCAGGACGCCTGGATCGCCGGCGCCCACGGGGCCGCCCGCGGTTCCACGGCCAGTGATGTGCACGGCCCGCTCGAATCCATCGGAGAGGCGGTCGGCGAGTACGTCGGCCACAAACTCATCTCGGCCCTGCCCGGCGGGCACCCACCGGCAGGTCCCGATGGCGGCGTGCTCCAATCCCCGTCCGTCAACCACAGCACGACGGCGGACCTCTCCCAGGAGACCGCACCCGGCCTTGCCCACAACGCCGCTGCGAACCTCGGCCAGAACGCTGCCCAGAACTCGTCGCAGGCGGCATCCCAGGTTTCAGCGGTGGGCACGGTTGGTCAGTCCGCTGTGGCTCCTTTGACCTCAACCACTCCGTGGACGGCCGCCGGCCGCGCATCGGCCCAGGTCGGCGTGGCCGCTTCCGTCTCCCAGCAATCCCGTACCGAGCAGGAGCAAGCCCTCCGCCGCGACCCTGCAGGACAATCTACGCCGCCGGCGGACAACGGCCCGGGTGACAACACCGACCACGAAGTCACCGAGGCCACCGAGGTCACCGAGCCAACCGCTTCTAGCCCTTCCAGCCCAGCTTCACGGTCCTCCGACCCGTCGCTTCCTGCGGATCCGTCGGTCCAAGGCAGCCCGTCGGCTCAGACCGCCCAGTCGGCAGAGGCCGCCCCACCGGCGGCCGCCCCGAGCTCGCCGGATACCGCGTCACCGCAACCTGCCGCAGCTCTCGCGCAGTCCGCCCCATCCGCGCAGACACCAACGTCGACCGATCAGCCGATCGACGTCGCGCCAGTTCTCGCAGCCCAGGCCTCACCTGCGCCGCCCCCGGTCGCTCCGGTCGCGCCGCCGACTGCAGGTACCTCCACAGACGGGGGCGGTGCGAGCGTTGTCCGCGGTGGCGCACCCGAGCTGGACCCGGCTGGGCCTGCTCGCCCGTCCCGGGTCCGCCGCGCCTTCGCCGGCCTGCGGCGTGGCGGCGTACATCCGCAGCTCCCCGGCGGACGGGACCGGGCTTTCGTTGCCGATGACAATCACCTGCTGTACGGCGATCGTGCGGTCACCCCGCACGAGCTCGCCACCCTCGCGCGTCGCGCGAACCCGGAGATCGTCGTCGACCAGCGGAGTGCGGCCGCCACCGCCCTGGCCCAGAAGCTCGCCGACATCACCGGTCAGGACGTCGTACTCCGGTCCTCGGACGGAACCGAGGTACTCACCCCCACCGACGACCGTGCGGCGCGGCCCGACGGTGTCGTCGTGCCGGAGGACGGCAAGCTGGTCCGCAAACCGCGCGCCACGTCGGCGCACGGGATCGAGGTCGAGGTGAGTGAGGCAAACCTCGGGCCGCGCCTGGGGGCCGGGCGTTCGAAGACCGCGTTCGCGTTCTTCGACAAGGTCGTCCTGGTCGCCCACCCCGGCGTCTCCCTCGCTGCCGAGATCGACCAGACCAACAAGCTCCGCGCCCTCCCCGGCGGTGAGGACGTGATCGCGCCGATCCACGCCCACATCACCTTGTTCGGTCGCGACGCGATCGTGGTCGACCGCTTCGAGGCCAGCAGCCACGAGATCCTCGACGAGGAAGCGCCCGACCCGGACTCACGCGTCACCCGTCCCGGCCTGACCACCCAGGCAACCGTCGACAGCCTCCGAGCCCTCCGCGCCTTCGCCCTCGAGAACCATGTCCTCCCGGGCGACCTGCAGTTCGCCAGCACCCCCGACGGCCGCCTCCGCGCGTACGACGTGGACGGCACCCGCCCCGTCACGGGCCCGCAGGACCCTGCACTGACCACCCTCAACGCCTGGCTCACCTGGGCCGAAACCCAACTCGACAACACAACGCCCAGCACCACCACGCCCAGCACCTCCGCGCCCAGCACCTCCGCGCCGAACACCTCCGCGCCGAACACCTCCGCGCCGAACACCTCCGCGCCGAACACCTCCGCGCCGAACACCTCCGCGCCGAACACCTCCGCGCCGAACGCAGCTCCCCCCAAGTCCCCGCCTCGCATCATCCGTCGCCGGCCGTCGTCGGGTGTGGACGACTCGGGGAGGGCCAGGCTCCGGGGTCCGTCGGACGAGGCTCCCGGGCCGCGCGAGGACGATGTGGTGCCCGCTGTGTTGCGAGGTGTTGCGGCGTACCAGGGCTTGTCCGCGGCCGAGCAACTGCGGATTCGGGAAGCTATCCTGCGGTTGGCCGGCGACGACCCGGTGCTGGTCGAAGGGTTGCGGGTCGTGCTGGAGAGCCCGGGGCTGCGTGAGCTCGGGCCCGCGGAACTGCTCGCCGAGATCGAAGGGTGGAACGACTACAACGCGCTCTTCGACCGAGCGATCGAGCTCGGGGCACAGGTGCTCGGCTCGCCGCAGGAGCAGGACGTGGAGGGCTGGGCGTCGCACTCCTGGGACGACGCCACGGACCTGGGCGAACTCACGTCGCTGCCGGAGAAGATGAGTGTCAGCGGCCGCCGCGGCAAGGTGTCCACGCTGGACGAGCACGCCGGCGTGTACGCGATCGTCCGGGACGGCGTCGAGTGGATCACCAAGCTGTTCCCCGAAGGCGTCGGTCCGGAAGGCGACCGACTGCGCAAGCTGATCGCTCAGGAGTTCAACGGACTCGTCGCCGCGGCGGGGACCGGCTACGGGCCGACGCCGTACGGGCTGGTCCGGGCAAGGATCGGCGACAAAACGTACATCGGACCGGCCATGGGGCGGGTGCAGGGCGCCATGGTGCACGATTCCGCGCCGTCCGATCCGGCCGCGGCCGCCGAGTACACGCGCGCTCGCGAGGCCGTCACGTTCAATACCGTGCTGCAACTGCACCAGTACCTGCGCCGACTGGGCAAAGCAGCTTACGACTCCGACGGCGAACTGCAGCCGCTGATCGACCCCGACAACGGGAACTTCCGGGTCATCGACTGTGAGGACGTCCTGCCGTTCGTCGACGATCCGATGTTCCACGAGTACCTCGCCGCGCGCGGACTCAGCGAGGAGAGCCGGAACATCCGCGACCGACTGATCGCAGCCGCCATCGAGAACGCGCGCCGGGCTCGGGATCGCGAACGCCGGCTGGCGGACCCCGTCGACGTGGGCGGGCTGACGGCCGATGACGGCGGGCTGACCGTGGACGCGGTACAGCAAGCGCTGGACGCCGTACGGGCCCGCCTGCGGCTACCTGACAACATCACGCTGAGGTTCGTGGTCGCGGCGAACAACGACGAGCTCGCTGACAAGTACGGCATCCCGCCGACGACCGCCCCGCGACCCGGGTACTTCCGGATGGACAACGGTATCGGCGTGGTCTATCTGCCCGCGCGGAATCACACGTCGCCGGCGGATGTCGCCGCGACCGTGTGGCACGAGGTGATCGGGCACTACGCCTGGCACCTGTTCAGCGCGCGGACACGGGCCGATCTGCTCGCCATCGTCCACCGGCTCCGCGCCCTGCTCCCGGAGCTCTCCGCCG
This sequence comes from Kribbella sp. NPDC054772, assembly GCF_053611945.1. Taxonomy (NCBI): domain Bacteria; kingdom Bacillati; phylum Actinomycetota; class Actinomycetes; order Propionibacteriales; family Kribbellaceae; genus Kribbella; species Kribbella sp. NPDC054772. The sequence goes on from NZ_JBSHBJ010000008.1 coordinate 237,455, forward strand.
AGATCGACGAGTTGTACGTCGATCAGCCGAGTGATGTCCGTGACGAGGAGTTCCTCGCTCGCGTGGTGGAGGACGGCGTGCCGCGACGCATCGTCGGGGTCTTCAACGCCTTGCTCGCGACGCGGATCGGACCCCTCCTCGTCCATGTCGGTGCCATTGACAACGAAACGCTGGAGATCGCCCGCCACAAACACGAGCTGGCCCCGGTGTACCGGATCCTCCGCCTCCTCCTCCGAGCCGTCCGCGCCAACCGGCCGGTCGTCAACGACAGTCTCCCGGAACGTTCCCGGCTGTTCCGCGAGCATCAGGACCAGCCTCGCGGAGGTGCTGGCAGCATTCACCGCAGCGAGTTCCGTGGCGACGGGCGCGGTACGCCGGACGAGCCCGCGGTACGCGCCGCTGTCCACCATGCGCTCCCGCAAATCGCCAGGGCGGTCAGAACGATTCGTGCCGACGTGCTGGCGATCGGCCTTTCCGGGAAACAGATCACGATCACCCTGCGCGCTGGGGAGAAGATCACGATCGACCTGGACGTGTCCGGCACCTTTACCGACGCGGGCCCGGTTCGCTGGGAACGGACCGCTCGGGAGGGCGACTGGGCCCGGATCACGCTCTCGCCGCAGGCCAGTGACGAGGTCGCCGGGCGAGCGATCGCCCATGCGGTCGCCGCCGTGATGGCGGCGTACGGCGGGCAGTCGTCCGACGACCAGGAACGAGCCGGACGAGAGGCCGAGGTCGGTTACCTGGTCCAGCAGATCGAGGGCGGCGGGTCGCCGTACCGGCTTCGGAAGGAGTTGCGTCTGCTACTCGATCACATGAGTAAGCGGCAGGGGCCGCCGCTGCCGATCGGTCTGCAACTGCGGGTCGAGGAGGTCCTGCACCGCAGTCGTGTCCGCGCCTGGGTCGCAGACACCCTCGTGCCCTGGGTCGACAAACAGGAGGACCGGGCGACGAAGCCCGGGCTCCTCGGGACGAAGGAGTTGCCCGGCGGAGCCCGCGCGAAGGTTGCTTCGGATCCGACCGTGGATCGCTTCCTGCACAGGCTGTTCCAGCATTTCGCGAACCAGCCGGACGTCGCTGTCGGTCCGGGGGAGTCCGCGAGCCGAGAGAAGACGCTGCGCGACATGCCCGTCCTCAAATCGCTCGTCACGGCGCACGGACCGGCCGCCGCCGCTGCGCTCGGGAACCTGACTCCGGCCCAGTTCACGCCCCAGCAGGCCGATCAGCACGCTGTAGCTGGGTTGTTCGACAGGCTGCGCGGACTCGTCGACCAGTGGCAGAACGCCGAGTCCTGGCGGCAGCGTCGCCGGGCCGCGCGGCAGTTCGCCGAGATGGCGGATGCGCTCGGCGTGATCGACCACGACGATCTCCGGGCGGCGCTCCCGCACGATCTCGCGACCGCCGTGGCCGAGATCGAACCAGGGATGCTCCAGCGGATGAATCGCTTCGCCGGCCAATGGCTCCCGGATCTGGGTGCCGAGATGTGCTTCACCTTCGCGGAGATCATGCCGGCCAGTACTGCGACGGCGCTCGTCATCGCCGGACAACAGGACGGCGGCTTGCTCGCCACCACGATCTTCGTCGGCGGAGCGATCGCCGTTCCGTTGCGCGCGGCCCTCAGCCGGTACGTCGCCGTGCTCGAGGACCTCGTGATCACGGCCCGGAGGAACTACCGCCAGGAACAGATCGAACGTTTCCAATCCATCCGCCGAGCAGAGATCGACCGCGAGATCCGCACCGCGGGCCGGCGAGTCCTCGCCTCGGCCGCCGAACACACCGGACAGGTGATCCCGACAGATCAACCGGACGCGCCGCGGCCCGAAGTGACGCCGCCCGCGGTGGAGGCGCCACCGTCGGTGGTGCCGTGGTGGACCTTCGCGGCGCAGAGCACGATCTCGGTCGCCGTCGCAGCGGCGCCGATCGTGGTGGTCGCGTCGCCGCTGCACCTGTCGCCGATGGTCTTCGCGGCCGGGATCGGGTTGGCCGCCGGTGTCTTCGGCTCCGCGCAGTATGCCTTCGCCCGGATCCAGGCGAGGTTGGACGACGAGCGCCGGATCCGCGACTTCTACCACCGCAGCCGGCGGCAGTTCATCGGCGAGCTCCGTCGCGCCGCCGACGAACTCGTCCGGCTGCAGGCCCTGGGCAAGCAGTACGGCGACTCCGCGATCCAGCTGCCGTCGCTCGCCGTGGCCCCGTTCGAAGATCATCTCGGCCGCGGCGTCGTCCCAGGCAAGCTACCGTTCGCCTTTCGTGAGGTGCTGCTGGGCGTCGTGCCGATGGTCTACCGGGCAGTCGGCCTCGCCGCGAAGCATCAGCTCGCCACCTCCACCGCCACTCTGCTGGAAGCGGTGCTCCGGGTCGGCGCGACCAGTGTCGTCTCCGGCGTCGTCGAGTACTTCCACGCCCAGGCGAACCGGCACGCCTTCGACCGCCGCATGCACAACTGGCTGGAGCTCTTGCGCACCGAGGTCCAGAAGCGCGTCGAGCAGACGGCCGACCCCGTCCTCGCCCGACTGGATGCCCTGCTGGCGAATCCGTCACTCGGCACGATCGGCATTCCGTCGCTGCGGCCCTGGTCGCCAGTCGTCCACCCCGAACGCGAAGCCACCACGAACCGGCGGTGGTACGCCGTCGGTGCCGCCTCGATCGCCGCCGCCGGTGTCGGACTGTCCGCACTGATGGTGTTCCGCTTCCACGTCGATCCCTCGTACCTCGGGTTCGCCGCAATCACCGCCGCGTCCCTGCCGTTCAGCTATTACGCGAAGTACCTGCGGCGCCGGATGGGGGTCAGGGCGGACTTCGACGAGCGGGATCGCGCGGCCGAGCGACGCGCCGCCACCCAACTCGATCGGGAGCAGGCCGCGGCCACCGACGCCGCCTTCCGGGTGGCCCGCCTCGAGGACGTCGTCCACGGCTTGCCGCCGCGCAGCCGACCTGCCCCGACGACCGACCTCGGCCGGTTCATCGAGTCCGAGCGCCGCGACGACCACCCGTCCACCGAGCTCAGCCGGCTGCTGGCCCGCCTCGAAGACCTGGACGCCGAACACCAACGCGTCCTGAAGCGCTACGACACGCACCAACCGACCGACCTCAGCCAGCTCACCGAAGTCCTGCTCGCCATCTCGAGCACGCTCTCGGAGTACGCCGATGCCTCGCACGAGCTAGGTGTCGATCCCCATCTGCGACGTGGCGGTCCGATGAACATCCCCATGAGCGCCTCGGTCCTGCACCACGACCCGCTCAACGGACGCAACCTGACGGACCAGACCTGGGATGCGAACCGCCCGATCCGGCCGAGTGTCGAGGCGGAACGCGCCGCCTTGATCGCGGCCAAGATCCAGCAGGTCACCGGCAATCGGTACAGCCCGTACTCGCTGGCGCAGATCCGGCTGGCGGCAAGCACCGGGGACCAGTTGGTCGACATCGCGGCCGACCTGGTCGCCGCCGCGGAACGTCGTCGCGGGCCACTCTGGAGTCGCGGCCCGCGCAGCGTCGCAGCCAAGGTCGACTTCCGCCGCAGCCTGGTCGCCGACCAGGCCCGCGCCGTCCCGGCACGCGTGATCGGGCACGGCTGATCGAGTAGGGCTGATCGAGTAGGGCTGATCGAGTAGGGCTGATCGAGTAGGGCTGATCGGGTAGGGCTGATCGGGTAGGGCTGATCGGGTAGGGCTGGGCTCAGTTCGGCCAGGTGGGGTTGCGGCCGAGGTGGGTGAGGATGCGGGCGAGGGGGTCGGGGCCGGACCACGGGATGGCGGGGGCGAACGGCGTACCTGGGGTGGTGCGGACCTCGCCGGTGGGGACGACCTGGGCTACGGCTTCGGCGGCCTCGAGGGTTTCGGGGGTGAAGGAGACCGTCGTGCCGAGGGCGGCCGCGACGTCCCAGCTGTGGACGATGTAGTCGATGAAGTGGAAGCTGACGGCCTGGGGGCCGGGGAACGCTGCGTCGGGGCCGAACTCGGCGAGCGTGAACGTGCGGTCCGCTACACCGGGTTGGGCAAAGGCGTCGAGGACGTGTTCGGCGGACGCGATGTACGCCTTGACCGGGTCGTCGCCGAGGTCGCGGAGTTTCCAGATCGCGGGGTCGGACTCGCCGCGGGATGCGGCGGCGAAGCCGTAGTGCTGGGTGGCCATGTGGGCGAGCAGGCCGTACAGGGTCCAGGCCCGGCACGGGGTCGGCCGGGCGAGGTCGGCGGTGGTCGCGGTGCCGGCGATGTCGATGCTGACGCGGACGGCTTCGGCGTCGAGTGCGATGTAGTCAATAGTAGGCATGCGCTTATCGTAAGTGTCAGCATATGATTGCGCCAGTGCTACCTTTTCGAACATGGCCACCGAGCGTCCCGATCTGGCAGCGATGCTGTATCCGCTGGTGCGGGAGCTGATCGCGCTCGAGATGCCGGTGCTCGCCGCGCACGAGGTGTCGATGTGGGGCTACTCGGTGCTCACTGCGCTGGACGAGACCCCGGTCCGCACCCAGGCCGCCCTCGCCGAGGCGATCGGTGCGGACAAGTCCCGCATCATCGGCACCCTCGACGAGCTGCAGAAGGCCGGCCTGATCGACCGCACCCCCGACCCCGACGACCGCCGCGTCCGGCTGCTCTCGATCACCACCCAAGGCCGCCGGGTGCGCCGTGCCGTCCGCAAGGACATCCAGTCGCGCGAGGAGAGCGTCCTCGACTCGCTCTCGGCAGCCGACCGCAAGACGTTCATCCGCATCCTGCACAACCTGCACGCGTCACGCTGACTGCCCGCGTCACGCTGACGATGGAGCCCGTTCCCTCCCGCGGGTGATCCGGCCGCCGCCATGGCTCAACAGACTGTCCGCATGAGGCGAGCAGTGCTGGCATGGGCGATCGCGTACGGCGGTCTGCGGGTCTGGTTCGCGACGGGTCATGCGCCCGGGTGGAAGTTGCCCGGTGACGATCTGCTGATCCCGAACTGGGCAGCCGTCGCCGCTTGCCTGATCACCGCAGTGGCCGTACTGAAGATCCACCCAAAGTTGCTCTGGGCACTCGCCGCGGCCTGGGTCGCAGCCGCCGGATTCCTGCTCCTCGATGTCGTCGCCGCGATTCTGCCGGGTCTGGGCATTCCCTTCGATCCGCTCGGAATGCTCACCCGCCTAGCCGCCGTCGCCGGCGCCGTCCTCCTCGCCCTCACGGCCAGAGCCCATCAGCCGATCCCCAAGCCCTGGCCCAGTTGGCTTTCGTCAGCCGGCGCGGTCGCAGCGGCGGTCGGCTGCCTGACCAGGCTGGCCGCTCAAGCAGCCGTCGGCTTCAACCAGACGCCGCACGGCGGCAACTTGTCGCTGATGCTGTTCGAAGGCGGGTTCCTGATGGTCGGGACAGTTCTGCCGTTTCTCCTCGCGCATCCGATCGGCCGCCGGTTCCCGCGGTGGTTGCTGCTCCTTCCCGGGTTCACGATCGGCGTCGGCATGACGGCGTACTTCGGTGTCGGTCTGATCCAGATGGTCGTCGCCGCGCTCCAGGGTGAACCGGTCTACGGCGACGTGGGTCTCCCGGACAGCTTCTTTTGGGTCGCGGTCCCGGCGTACGTCGTCTGGGGCGCCGGGCTGCTCGTCGCGGCGCGCGGGTACCAATTCGCCACCCGGAAGACAATCGATTCGGAGTGTGATCTTCGCATCACGCAGCGTTGAACCAAGTGGAGCGTTCAATCGTTCGAACCAAGCACAGACCACAACCGCCCCAAGGAGTGAGGCCCTGTGCAGGTGCTGGAGCGTTTTCAGAGAGAAGTGACCGGTGTCTTCCGGATCGTCGTCGGGTTCCTGTTCGCGACCCACGGCGCGGCCGCGTTGTTCGGCGTCCTCGGGACCGAGCAGGTCGGGCTGCTCGTCTGGCCGTCCTGGTGGGCGTCGCTGATCCAGGCCGTCGGCGGTGCGCTGGTGATGATCGGGCTCGGCACCCGGTACGCCGCGCTGCTGTGTTCGGGCTCGATGGCGTTCGCGTACTTCACCGTGCATCAGGAGTCTGCTTTGCTACCTGTGCAGAATGGTGGCGAGAAGGCGGCGCTGTTCTGCTTCGCCTTCCTGCTGATCGCTTTCCTGGGCAACGGTGCCTGGTCGGTGGAGCGGGCAGCCAAGGAACCCGTACGAGCGACCGCGGCCACCGACTGATCCCGGATGTCCGACAGAGCAGGAGCGCCGATGGCCGATGACCGGGCGGCGCTGCTGCGCGAGCTGCACGACGTGCACGCTCCCGCGCTGTGGCGGTTCGTCGTCCGGCTCACCGGTGACGACCGGCTCGCCGAGGACGTCGTCCAGGAGACCCTGCTCCGGGCGTGGCGGCGGCCGCACATCCTGTCCGAGGACGAGGCGGGGGCCCGGGCCTGGCTGTTCACGGTGGCGCGCAACCTGGTCATCGACGACCGGCGCAGTGCCCGGGTCAGCCGGGAGGTTGCCAGTGACGACCTTCCCGAGAACCCGAGCGCCGACCACGCGAACGCCGTACTGGATGCCTGGCTGGTGGCGGAGTCGCTGGCGCAGTTGTCGGAGGAACATCGGCAGGTGATCGTGCGCGCGTACTACGGACGCCGTACGGTCACCGATATCGCCGAGGAGTTGGACATCCCGTCGGGCACCGTGAAGTCGCGGCTGCACTACGGGCTGCGGGCGCTGAAGCTCGCGCTGCAGGAGAAGGGGGTGACGAGTCAGTGAATGACCCGTTCCGGGAGTGGGACGCGGCGTACCTGCTCGGCGCGTTGTCGACGACGGACCGACGCGCGTACGAGGAGCATCTGCAGACCTGTGCCGAGTGCTCGGCCGACGTGGCGTCCCTGGCCGGCGTCCCCGGGGCGCTCGCCGCGCTGCCGGCCGACCGGGCGCTGGCCACCGTCACCGTCGACCCGCCGAACCTGCTGCCCGGCCTGGCCCGTAGCGTCCAGCGCGACCGCCGTAAGCAGCGGCTGCGCTTCGGTGCCCTGACCACCGGGATCGCGGTCGCCGCCGCCGCGATCGGTGTGGTGATCGCGATCCCACTCACCCGCGACCAGCCGAAGGGCGATTACGTCGTCCTGGCCCAGACGGTGAACAGCAAGCTCTCCGCCGACGCCCGCCTGGTCCCGGAGGCCTGGGGCACGACGATCGAGATCAGCTGCCGGTACGACGAACTCGCGACGCCGAGCGAACGCACGCGGGGGTATGAGTTGTACGTCACAGATGCCTCGGGCAAGGTTCAGCTGATCGCGAGCTGGACCTCCTCGCCCGGGACCACGGTGAAACCGGCGGCCACCACGAAGTTGCAGCGCAGTGAGATCCGGGCGCTGGACATCCGCAGCTCGGAAACCGGCCGAGTAGTGCTGGCCGTTCATTTCTGACAGCGCATGACTACGCCGGGTCGGGGCACTGGGGAGGTCAAGAACGGCGGTCGCTCGAGAGGCCACCGATCGAGACCCCGGTGTTCAGGGACGTGCACCGGGGTCGCCGTTCGTCTGGGTGCTTCGGCTGCAGCGCGTCGCCGTGATCGGTTCGTAAGAAACTTGGGCAAACCTGTAACACTCGGGCCGTCACAGGCGATACACCGTGTGTAACGCCACTGAGGATCTCGTCCCAGGTCGTCCGCCCGAAGGGCCTGGGCCGAGGTTCTCGATGCTCATGAGGCGCCAGGCAGCGTTACGACGCGAAGGGCCCCCGGTGATGTCCACCCGGGGGCCCTTCGCGTTGAAGCGTTCCCTCCCTAGGACGCTTTCTCAGTCGGGCCGTTCGACTCGGGGAGAGCGATCCGGTCCGCCGGGAGGCGTTCCGTCCGCTCGTGTCCGTCGTCGCCCTCGTACTGCACCAGAGCGGTCCATCCCGACTCCTCGTGGTCGCGGCCGATCAGCCAGCCGCGACGCCACTGGCCGTCCGCAAGGACGATCACATGGCTGGGCAGAGGGAGTCGGGACACCAGATCGGTGCCGGGCTCGAACTCAGTCATGGCCGAAGGCTAGGTGCAATCGCCGCTGAGCGCCTCCTGAGAGCGTGTTCCCTCACGCACTTCTCAGAGTCCGGACGACGCCGATCGGCAACCCGAACTCCCGTACCGCGCCGTCGACCTTCAACGCGCGACCGCCCGGGATGTGCGTCACCCAGCCGTGCCGGAGTGCGTGCGTACACAGCGCCGCGCCGACCGCACCGGCGATATGCGGCCGCCGCTCGGTCACGTCCAGACAGGATCGGACGGCGGGCCGGCCGCGGCGCGCCTCGACCGTGATGCCGAGATCTTCCAACCAGGCTTGGCCTTCCGGCGTCATCGCGATCCCGTCGGACCAGTCGATCAGGCCGCGTTCGGTCATCGCGTCGGCCAGTGCGACGCCGAGCTTCCCGGCCAGGTGGTCGTAGCAGGTCCGGGCCCGCGCGAACGCGTCCCGCTTGCTCACCGCCGACAAACTGTTCGCGACTTCGGTACGCCGTGGCGCCAGCGCCGCAAGCCCTTCGATCAACTCGGCAGTGTCCGGTCCGGCAAGTCGCACGTACCGGTGCCGCCCCTGGCGAACCTCGGTCAACAGCCCACCCGTGACCAGCACGTTGAGGTGCTCGCTGATCGTCGGCCTCGACACCTTCGCGACCTTGGCCAGTTCGCTCGCGGTCCACGCCCGCCCGTCGAGCAGTGCCAGACAGACCGTCGCGCGTGTTCCGTCGGCCAGCATTCGCGCCCAGCCGGCCAGCTCCACACCTTCGGCAGTCATACCCCCATCATGCCGCCGCGACAGTTCGGCACCCACCTAACCGTCCGGTGCATAGCGTCGATCGACGTGACCCACCTGACGATCGAACCTTCCATCCTGTACGTCGGTACGCCCGTCGCCCTGCTCAGTACGAGCAATGAGGACGGCGCCGTGAACCTCGCACCGATGTCGTCCGCTTGGGCACTCGGGGACGTCGTAGTACTCGGGGTCGGAATGTCCGGGCAGACGGCCGTCAACCTGCGGGCCCGGCCCGAGGTCGTGATCAACTACCCGTCGCCCGAGCAGTGGGAGGCGGTCGAACGCATCGCCGACCTGACCGGGCGTACTCCGGTGCCGGACCACAAACGGGCGCGTTTCCGGCACGAGCGCGAGAAGTTCGCCGCTGCCGGGCTCACTCCGGTCGCGTCCGAGTGCGTCGTACCGCCGCGGGTCGCCGAGTGTCCGTTGCAGTTCGAGGCGTCGGTCGTGCACTCGGAGTTGGATGCTGAGGGCAACTTCCTGATCGCGCAGGCCCGGGTGCAGAGGGTGCACGCGGACGAGCGGATCGTCGTCCCCGGGACGTCGTACGTCGACCCGCGGGCGTGGGAGCCGCTCGTCTACAACTTCCGTCACTACTTCGGACTCGGCCCCGAGTTGGGGGCGTCCTTCCGCAGCGAGACCTACGAGGCGAACCGCTCGCGGGCGGTGTGACCGGAACGGGCCGGTGCCTTGCCGCGGTCGGGCGGGTTGATCTCGGCCCACACCTCGTCGAGGGAGAGGCCGAGAACGTCGGCGATCGCGGCGATGGTCGAGAAGGCCGGCGTCGCGACCCGGCCGGACTCGATCTTCCGTAGGGTCTCGGGTGAGACGTGCGCGTCGAGCGCGGTCGCGAGCATCGATCGCTCCCCGCGCGCCCGGCGCAGCAGGGCGCCGAGGCGTTGCCCGCGCTCGACGTCCGCGGGAGTGAGCGGCAACCTGACCATGAACCGATTCTAATACCGGGATAGTGTATGGCCGGTATAGTTATTGGTATCGCGAGAAGGACGCCCGCATGATCGAGATCCTCAGCCCCTCCGAAGTCGCCCGCGCGAAGGACACCGGCGCGCTGGTCGCCGGCATCCTGCAGACCCTGAAGAGCCGGAGCGCGGTCGGCACCAACCTCCTGGACATCGACCGGTGGGCCCAGGAGATGATCATCGAGGCCGGAGCGCAGTCCTGCTACGTGGACTACGAGCCGTCCTTCGGGCGCGGGCCGTTCGGCCACTACATCTGCACGGCGGTCAACGACGCCGTACTGCACGGCTTGCCGTTCGACTACCAGCTTGCCGACGGCGACCTTCTGAGTCTCGACCTCGCCGTCCTGCTGGGCGGCGTCGCCGCGGACTCCGCGATCAGCTTCATCGTCGGTGACTCAAAGCCCGCGGAGAGCGTCGCGCTGATCACCGCGACCGAGCGCGCCTTGGCCGCGGGCATTGCCGCCGCCGGGCCGGGTGCTCGGATCGGCGACCTCTCGCATGCGATCGGCACGGTCCTCAGCGACGCGGGGTACTCGATCAACGTCGAGTTCGGTGGTCACGGCATCGGCTCGACGATGCACCAGGACCCGCACGTGTCGAACACCGGACGACCCGGCCGTGGGTACAAGTTGCGTCCTGGTCTGTTGCTCGCCCTGGAGCCGTGGGTGATGGCCGACACCGCCGAGCTCGTCACCGATGACGACGGGTGGACGCTGCGCAGCGCGACCGGCTGCCGGACGGCGCACAGCGAGCACACGATCGCCATCACCGAGGACGGCGCCGAGATCCTCACGCTGCCCAAGGGAGCGTGAGGCCGAAGCCCCCCGTCAGACGAGTTCGAGGCGGTCGATCTCTTCCTCGCTGAGGACGACATCGAGGGAGGCGAGCACGTCCGGAAGATCCCGCGGCGGGACCGCGCGTTCCGTCGTACGGCCGTCGGCGTGTTCGACCGTGAGAGTGTCACCGACCAGTCGTCGTACGACGCCGTCGGCGACGCGCATCACGACGGGGCGGCCGGTGAACGGCGAGTTCGGATGCGTGGAGACGTAGTGGTGGTAGACCTCGTAGTCGATCGGGCGGACCGGCTCGTCGTTGGACGCGTGTTGCGGGACCCAGCCGTCCGCGGTCTGCTTCGACAACGTCCACAGGTCGCCGTCGAGGGTCAGGCGATGGTCCCAGCCGGCCTGGTCGATGACCGCGCCGTCCTTCAACGGAGTCGGGTAGAGCTGACCGGCGCCGAACCCGACGTCCGCGAGGAACTCCTGCCCGTCGGCCCCGACCTTCAGCAGTGCGTGCGTCCGCGGGCCGGACTTGTGTGGTTGGACCCGCGCGACCCGCCGTACGACGTCGAAGCCGAGCTGCTCAAGCGCGGCGCCGAACAGCAGGGCGTGCTCGTAGCAGTACCCGCCACGCTGCCGTCCGACCAGCTTGGCCTGGATCGCGTCGAGCGTGATCCCCGGATGCGTCCCGAGGATCACGTCGATGTTCTCGAACGGGATCGCGAGCACGTGCGCGCGATGCAGGCTGCGTAATGCGTCCGCGGACGGGGCGACCCGGTCGTGGCCGATCCGGGCGAGGTAGGCGTCCAGGTCGAGGCTCTCGATGTTCCACATGTGCGCTACCTCAACACTTCCAGTTCACTTGAGGTCAAGCTCGGTGAACAGCGTGAGCTGGATGCCGCCGGGTGTCTCCAGGCGGGAGTTCAGCGAGTTCCACGGCGTCCGGGTCGGTGCCGCGACGACGGTCGCGCCGGCGTCGGCGAGCCGCTGCGTGGTCGCGGCCGAGTCCTCGACCTCGAACGCCACCCGGTACTTCCCGGCCACCCGTCGGCCGACCTCGACCTCGTCGATGAACTCGGCCTGCCCCGGGTCCGCGATCTCCAGCGTCGCCCGCTCGACCTCGAGGATCACCACCCGCCCGTTCTCCGAGGAGTACGACGCCCGCTCGGGCAGCCCGAGTACGTCGCGGTAGAACGTCACCGCCTCGTCGTAGTCCTCCGCCGTCACGACCAACCGCAGCTCTTTGACACTCATGCGGTCAGTATCTACAACTTCGAGACCTGGTAGTGGGTGATCAGCCAACCGTCACCGGTCCGCCGGAGCAGCACGCTCAGGTTGACGGTCAACGTGGGCCGGTCGGTGAAGGTGAAGTCGACGGTCAGGTACCCGAGGATCAGGTCGTCCGAGAGCTGCCGGGTCTCGAGGATCCGGTACTGCGCGGCCATCCCGAGCGGCTGCGATTCGTAGTACTCGCGGACGGTTTCCCGGCCCACGCCGTACGGGTGCAGGCCCTGGAAGATCGCGTCCTCGGTGAAGAGGGCCGCGACGTGTTCCGGAGCGTGGGCGTCGACACCGGACTTCCATTGGTCCAAGACGCTGGTGAGGATGTCGTTCATGCAAGTCTCCTTGAGGGGTGGCGGACCAGCAGTGCAGCAGTCGCGGCGAGGGCTACGACGGCGGCGCTGACCAGGAGCGCCTGGTGGTATCCATGGTGGAGTAGGGGGCCGACCGCCAGCGGGCCGATGATCTGGCCGAGGCTGTAGCCGGTGGTGAGGATGGCGACCGCGTGCGGGACCTGGAGTTCGGCGCCGATCGCGAGCGCGAGGTTGGCGACGCCGAGGAACGTCGCGCCGAAGAGCGCGGCGGAGACCAGGCCGGCGGCGACGCCGTGCACGACGGTGGGCAGTGCGATCCCGATCGCCTGCAGGAGCAGCGCGATCAGCAGGAGCTTGGAGCGCGACCAGCGCCGGCTGAGCGCGGCCCAGATCGCGGTCGACGGTAACGCTGCCAGGCCGACGATGATCCAGGCGCCGTTGCCGACCGGTCCGGAGGCGGTTTCGTTGATCGCGGCAACCAAAAAGGTGCCGGCGATGATGTAGCCGATGCCTTCGAGGGTGTAGCTGGTGAGGAGTGCGGTGAAGTGCCGCGATCTGCCGCCGGCCCCTTGGGTGCGTGCAGCCGGCGATCCGGTCAGCTGCCAGGCCGGGATCGTGCAGGCGATGGTCAGTACGGCCGTGATCCACCACGCCGTACGCCAGTTGCTGCCGATCAGCACCGCGCCCGAGAGCGCGATACCGGCGCCGACGCCGCCGAAGGTCCAGCCCACGTGGTGACTGCGCAGCCGGGGGAGTACGGCGCTCACCGCGATCACGAACACCAGCGCGCTCGCGACCCCCGCGATCAGTCGGAGGGCGAACCAGAGCGGACCGCTGTGGCCCACCGGCATCAGTGCGAGGGTCGCGGTGAGGATCAGTAGAGACAGCCGCAGCGTCCAGCGGGAGTGGACCAGTCGCGGCGCGACGACCGCGGCCACCGCACCGGCGAGGTAGCCGGTGTAGTTGGCGGTCGCGAGTGCCGCTCCGAGTCGCGGGGTCAGGCCGGCCTGAGCGTGCATCAGCGGCAGGATCGGGGTGTACGCGAACCGCCCGATCCCCATCCCGCCGGCCAGCGCCGCCGCGCCTTGTCCCGCCAGACGCCAAGGCTTCATGTCAGTGACCTGCCTGCTGACCGCCGTCGACGTGCAGTACCTCGCCGGTCACGAACTTCGCGCTCTCCAGGTACGTGACCGCGTCGACGATCTCGTCGATCTCGCCGAGCCGGCCGACCGGGTGCAGGGCCGCCAGGAACTCGTGCGTCTCCTGCGGATGCATCGGCGTACGGATGACGCCGGGCGACACCGCGTTCACGCGGATGTTGCGGGTGGCGTACTCCGTGGCGAGCGACTTGGTGACCGAGTTCAGGCCGCCCTTGGTCAGTGCCGCGAGGGCCGCGGGCACGGAACTGAAGGCGTGCTCGGCGAAGCTGGTGGTGATGTTGACGACGTGCCCGCCGTCCTCGTTGTCCAGCATCGCGGCGATCGCGCGCCGGGTGGTGTCGAAGAAGCCCCGGAGGTTGAGGCCGGCGACCTGCGCGTAGTCCTCGTCGGTGTACTCGGTGAACGGCTTCGCGACGAAGATGCCGGCGTTGTTGACCAGGGTGTCGATCCGGCCGAAGGCTTCCAGGCCTTGTTCGATCACGGTCGTGCCGACGCCGGGCTCGGCGAGGTCGCCGGGGACGGCCAGTATCCACGGGTCGTCGGACCGCTGGATGGTCCGCGAGTTCGCGACCACGGCGTAGCCGAGCTTGCGGTACGCCGTGACGAGGCCGGCGCCGATCCCCTGGGAGGCCCCGGTGATCACGGCGACTTTCTGGGAGTTCATGGTTCTCACTTTCTCGAGTGGATGTACTTCGATACTCGTCGAACCATTGGGGGTTTTCCACGACCGCTTTGCTCCCAGCTGAGAGGCTCGGCCTACTAGCGTTCCGAGCCGGGACACTAGGCTTCGGCCGTGGAGCTGCGGCAGTTGCGGTACTTCGTGGCGGTCGCCGAGGAACTGAACTTCGGCCGGGCCGCGGCTCGCTTGCACATCGCCGGGCCGTCGTTGTCGCAGCAGATCAAGTCGCTCGAGCGGGACCTCGGCGTGCGGCTGTTCGAACGCGATCGGCGGACCGTGACGCTGACGCCATACGGCGAGACGTTGCTTCCGCAGACGCGGGCGCTCCTGGAGCAGGCCGACGCGTTGCGGCGTACCGCTCGGGGGTTCGCGGCGAGTGAGCCGGTGCGGTTGGGCTATGTCAGCTGGCGGCCGCCGGGTCTGGCCGAGCGGGTGTCCGGGGTGGCGCAGTTGCTCGTCGATGCCTGGGTGATGCCGTCGCACACGCAGGCCGGGCGGGTCGCGGACGGGAGCATCGATCTCGCGATCTGCTGGGTGCGCGCGACGGACTTGGCCGAGCAGGAGCTGTCCGGTCAGCTGCTGGGTGCGGACCGGCTGTTCGCGGTGGGGCGTGACGAGTCGCCGGTACGAGCGGCCGACACGGTGGTTCTGGTGGATGCGGACACCGCGGCGTGGGCGTCGTGGAACATCTACGCGATCGAGTTCGCGCGGGCCACCGGTGCGTCAGTGGTCCGGATCGACGACCACGGCATCACCGGTCCCGCCTTCTACGATCACGTACGCCGACTCGGTCGCCCGGTGATCAGCTCGCCCAAACGCGACGCGACGCCGTTGCCTCGAGAGTTCGTACGCCGGCCCGTGGTCGATCCGGTGCCGGTGTGGACGTGGGCCCTGGTGTCGCGGCGGTCCGAGACGCGTCCCGCCGTACTCGCGGCTGTTGAGGCGTTGACTCAGGATGTGGCGATCGACTTCGACCCGGCGGTGGGCTGGCTGCCGTCGGATGATCCGTTCCGGGAACGGTTGGGGGTCACCACGCCTGGGTGAGGGCGGTGGTGGCCGGCATCAGGCGGTAGCCGGCGTGCGCCGAGAACTCAGCTGACAAGGCGAAGCGGTCGCCGCGGACGAGCGTGTGGCGCCATTCGACCGGGCGGTTCTGGGTGCTGCCCTGGCGGATGATCGAGAACACCGCGGCGTCGTCGGGGCAGTGCAGGAGGGCGCGTTCGGCGGGGGCGGGGTTCACGGCGCGGATGTCTTCGCGGCCGTGGTCGAGGTTGATGCCAGTGCGTTCGGCCAGCTCGTTGTAGAGGCTGGTGTGGGTGAAGTCGGCGTCGAGAAGTGGCTCGGCGAGGGTCGCGGGGAGCCAGACGCGGTCCAGGGCGAGGGGTTCGTCACCGGCGTACCGGAGGCGCTCGAGGTAGACGAGCGGGATGGACTCCTCCAGGTCGAGGCGGGCCGCGACCACACCGTCGGCGCGGACGTCGAGCGCGCGGACGACGCTGCGCTGCGGGAGGCCGGACTCCTCGACGGACGAGAACAGGCTGTAGAGCGCGCCCATCGGCTGGCGGATCTCCGGCGCCGTCGCGACCCGGGGCTGGCGGCCGCGCTCGGCGACGATCAGCCCGTCGGTGCGCAGCTGGCCGAGGGCCTGGCGGACGGTGTGCCGGCTGACCGCGTACTCGTCGACCAGCGCGAGCTCCCCCGGGAACGCGTCGTCGAACTCGCCGGACCGCAGCCGCCGGACCAGATCCGCCTGCAACTGCTTCCACAACGGATCCCCGGCAGCCCGGTCGAGCCTGCGCGTGTTCACCCAGTTCCTCCCAGGGTTTGCCAAATGTCCGGTCATCTCCTACCGTAAATGTACGCACATTTCCGCAGGAAGGACCGGCTAGTGGTGCACGTCGAGGTTAGGTCACCCAACCCCCACCCCGCCGCTCCCACCAGTCCCGACCCCGCCGCAGTCGACCCCGCCACCGCCGGGTCCGCGGACGCCGAGCCCGCCACTGCTGCGGCTTCTGCTGTTCTGCCAATCCACCGTCGCCTCGGCTCTGCCGTGTGGCGAGTGCGGGGGTTGGTGATCGTTTTGGGGCTGACCGCCGTCGCGGTGCCCCTCGGGCGGTTGGTGCCGCTGGTAGGTGGCCCGGTTTTCGGAATTCTGCTCGGCGTACTCGCCGGCTCCTTCATCCCGGTACTGCGCTCCGACGCCTGGCGCCCGGGCTACGACTTCGCCTCGAAGACGCTGCTCCAGCTGTCGATCGTCGTACTCGGCACCGGGCTCTCGCTGCAGCAGGTCGCCCGCGTCGGCGTCTCCTCGCTGCCCGTCATGCTCGGCACCCTCGCGCTCGCCCTCGGCGGCGCGTGGCTCTTCGGCCGAATCCTCGGCGTACGCGGCGACACCCAAACGCTCATCGGCGTCGGTACCGCGATCTGCGGCGGCTCGGCGATCGCGGCGGCCACCGCGGCGATCGGCGCCAAGCGATCCTCGGTCGCCTACGCCCTCGCGACGATCTTCACCTTCAACATCGTCGCGGTCCTGACCTTCCCGCCGCTCGGCCATCTGCTCAACCTGAGCCCCGAAGCCTTCGGGCTCTGGGCGGGTACGGCGGTCAACGACACCTCGTCCGTCGTCGCGGCCGGTTACGCGTACAGCCAGCAGGCGGGCGACCAGGCGATCGTCGTGAAGCTGACCCGGTCGCTGACGCTGATCCCGATCGTCCTCACCCTGGTGGCTCTCAAGATCCGCCGCGAGAACCGCGCGGCGCGGGCGCTGAACGCCACCTCCACGGGCTCGTACGAAGGCGCCACGGCCTCGATCCGCAAACCGTTGCCGTGGCGCAAACTCGTCCCGCTGTTCCTGATCGGCTTCATCGCGGCGGCGGGGCTGCGCTCCGCGGGCGCCGTACCCGAAGCCTGGCTGCCGACGCTCACTGTGATCGGCAGCACGATGATCACCGCCGCGCTCACCGCGATCGGGCTCTCGCTGCGGCCGCGTGAGCTGCGCGACGCAGGACCCAGGCCGCTCCTTCTCGGTGCGATTCTCTGGGTCCTGGTCGCTGTCGGCAGCCTCGGACTTCAGTCCTTCTCGTAGGCGGCCTGACGCTCCTGAACCGCCTTGATCCGCGGTACGTCGAGCTTGTTGCTGCGGTCGAAGTTGTAGATGCCGTTCTCTTCCTGGAAGACGTCGGTCAGCTGCGTGTAGCAGTAACCGAACATCAACTCGTTGTCGAGCAGTGCGTCGATGAGACCGGCGAAGCGCGTGTAGAACTCCTCCTCGTTCGCGACCCGCTGGCCGTAACCCCAGGACTCGGCGCTGCGGCCATCCTGACCCGCGGCTGCCGCTTCGGCGTTCCACCAGATGCCGCCGAACTCGCTGCAGAAGTACGGCTGACCGTCGTACGCCAGGGAGATCGGCTTGCCCTCGGGGCCGCCGGTGTTCCCGTACGGGTTGTCGTTGATCAGGTCGGCCATCTGCTTCGCGAACTCGGCCGGGTCCTGCTCGTAGTTGTGCGAGTCCCAGACGTCGGTCTCCGGCACGCGGTGCGAGTACCCGGACGCGTCCAGCACCGGCCGGCTGCTGTCGGCGGCCTTGGTCGCGAGGAACATCGCGCGGGTGACGTCGTCCAGCTGGGTGATCCGGTCGTGCAGCAGCTGGTGCGTCTCGTTCAGCGGGCACCAACCGACGATGCTCGGGTGGCTGTAGTCCCGCTCGACCGCCTCGAGCCACTGACCGACGTACGTCGCGGTCGGCTGCTGGTTGTCGTCACCGGTGTGGCCGACGCCCGAGCCCCAGTCGCCGAACTCGCCCCAGACCAGGTAGCCGAGCCGGTCCGCGTGGTACAGGAATGTCTCTTCGAAGACCTTCTGGTGCAGCCGCGCGCCGTTGAAGCCGGCCGCGATGCTGAGCTCGATGTCGCGGACGATCGCCTCCTCGGACGGGGCGGTCATCAGGCTCTCCGGCCAGTAGCCCTGGTCCAGCACGAGCCGCTGGAAGACGTGCTTGCCGTTGATCAGGATCGCCTTGCCGTTGATCGACACCGAGCGCAGGCCGGCGTACGAGTCGGCGGCGTCCGCGACGTTGCCCTCGGCATCGATCAGCTCGATGCGGACGTCGTACAGGTGCGGATCCGTGGTGTCCCAGAGCCGGACGCGGTCGGCCGGAACCTGCAGGGTGAGGCGCGGGGCCAGGTCGAGGTCGGCGCGCACCTCGGCGGTCGCGACCTCGCCGTCGGCGTCCTTGAGGACGGCGCGGACCTTGTAGCCGGCCTTGTTCGCGGACAGCGGGGCCTCGAGGTGGAAGCTGGAGCCGGCCACGTCGGGGGTGATCCGCGGGCGCTTCAGGTGCACCGTCGGCACCGCTTCGAGCCAGACGGTCTGCCAGATGCCGGTGGTCCGGGTGTAGAGGCAACTGTGGTTCGCGTACAGCTGGCTCTGCTTGCCGCGCGCCTGCGGGCCGCGGTGGGTGTCGCGGGCGCGGACGACGATCGTCGCCTCCTCGCCGGGCTGGACGACGTGGCGCAGGTTGGCGCTGAACGGGGTGAACCCGCCGCGGTGCCGAACGACTTCCTGGCCGTTCACCCAGACGGTGGCGTCGTGGTCGACGGCCTGGAAGTGCAGGACCGCCTCCTTGCCGGCCCAGTCGGCGGGGATCGTGACGGTGGTGCGGTACCAGACCGCCTCCATGAAGTCGACGTCCTCGATCCCGGACAACTCGGTCTCCGGCGCGAACGGTACGACGATCCGCTGCGTCAGCTCCCGATCACGCAGGCCGCGCTCCAGCCCGGAGTCCGACCGGTCGATCTCGAACTGCCACTCACCGTTCAAATTGACCCATTCGGGCCGAACGAACTGCGGACGTGGGTACTCCGCGCGAGGCTGCGACATGAACTCTCCCGTGATGCTGTGTGGTGGGGTCGCCAGCACTTTACAACGTTGAAATAGGGTCAGCAACGGTGAGTTCCGAGAAGTGGGAAGGGGACACTGGTAGTACCCCGAACCGGAGGAACTCCCACGCCTGGGCCGCGCCGGGTTGACTGGTCCCCGAGGAAAGGACGGTGTGATGCAGTACACGAGACTTGGTACGTCGGGACTCAAGGTGAGCCGGATCGCGCTCGGGTGCATGAGCTTCGGGGACACCACCCGCGGGTTCAACCAGTGGGCGCTCGACGACACGGCCGCCGAGCCGATCTTCCGGCAGGCGCTCGACCTCGGGATCACGTTCTGGGACACCGCGAACGTCTACGGTTTCGGGACGTCGGAGGAGATCGTCGGCCGCGCGATCCGCAAGTACTCGCGGCGCGAGGACATCGTGCTCGCCACCAAGGTGCACTTCCGGATGCACGACGGGCCCGGCGGCGCGGGGCTGTCGCGGAAGGCGATCATGGAGCAGATCGACGCGTCGCTCACCCGCCTCGGGGTCGATTACGTCGACCTGTACCAGATCCACCGCTTCGATCCGGAGACTCCGGTCGAGGAGACGATGGCAGCCCTGCACGACGTGGTGAAGGCAGGCAAGGCGCGGTACCTCGGGGCCTCGTCGATGTGGGCGTGGCAGTTCGCGAAGCTGCAGCACACCGCGGAACGGCACGGCTGGACCCGGTTCGTGTCGATGCAGAACCAGTACAGCCTCGCCCAACGCGAGGAGGAGCGCGAGATGTTCGGCCTGCTCGCCGACCAGGGCGTCGGCTCGATCCCCTGGAGCCCACTGGCCAAGGGCCGCCTCGCCCGCCCCTGGGGTACGTCGACCACGCGCGCCAGCAACGACCCGGTCGCCGACCGCTTCTTCAGCGACTCCGACAAGCCGGTCGTCGACGCCGTCCAACGAGCCGCCGAAGCCCGCGGCGTACCAATGGCGCAGGTAGCCCTGGCCTGGGTCCTCACCAACCCAACCGTCACCGCCCCCATCGTCGGCCCCACCAAGCCCCACCACCTCCCCGACGCGGCAGCCGCCCTCGACCTAACCCTCACCCCGGAAGAAGTCGAAGCCCTACGGGCGCCCTACACAACCCGCGAACCCACTGGTTTCTAGGCCGTGAACAGCCCGGCGTTGAGGAAGTCGGGCCCAAAGGTGTCCTCCCTGCCCGACCGCACGGCGCGGAGCTCAACGGGATTGAGTGCACCGAAGATCACGCGGAGGTCGTCGAGCGCGAAGGTCATCCCGCCGTACGTGTCCCCGGTGGTGACGACCTCGAGATCGCTCGGCGTCTCCATCCGCTCGGCCGCAAAGGTGACGATGCCGAACCGCCCGCCGGGTCGGACCAGCGACAGAACCCGTTGCAGGTAAGTGATCCGGCGGTGCGGCGCGATGTGGTGGAAGCAGCCCGAGTCGTACACGAGGTCGAACGTGTCGGCCGGCAGCGGATCACGCAGTACGTCGAGAGCGGTCAGCGTGACCTCGGCCGGCATGTTCGGCCGGACCACGTCGAGGAGCTCGGCGGCGAGGTCGATCCCGTCGACCGTCGCCCCCTGCTCGGCGAACCACCGCGTGTTCCGTCCGCCGCCGCATCCGACGTCGAGAACACGCTTTCCTTCGAGCTCACCGAGAAGCCCTCGCTCGTGCCAGTCGACAAGAGGTTCGTCGGGGAGCTGGGTTGCGAGCGGATGCCCAGGCGTGGTCAACAACCCGGTCCAGTACTCCGCGGCCGACGCGTGCGAACGATCGCCACGAGCGCTCGCACCCACCACCTGATCGAGCACCTCGAGCAACTGATCAACCGTGTAGATCCGGGATCCCGCCACCGCGAGATTCTATCGGCGCCCACCGTCCAGGCTCAGTGCGTGGACATACCTTGCGGCTCGATGCGCTTGCCGTAGCAGCGGGTGGTTGGTTCGGCGACGTACTTGCCCCACGGATCTACCCGCACGAATCCGCTCGACTCGTAGAGTGCGATCGCTTCGGGTTGCCGCTCGCTGGTCGACAGACGCAGTACCGGATGGTCGGCCGCGCGGGCCGCGTTCTCCAGGCCGGCCAGCAACGCGCGGGCGTATCCCCGGCCGCGCGCCGGTGGAGCGACGTACATTCGCTTGACCTCGCTGTCGCCGGCGTGCTCGGTGTCCGGGCCGAACACCTGTACGGCGCCGCACCCGACGGCACGGTCCTCGCCGTCGAGCACCACGAAGTACCGTGCGCCGCTCTTGACCTGCGAGCGCCCCTCGGGGCCGTTGCGCTTGACGAGTTCGGCGAACGCGGCCTCGAGCAGGCCGGTCAGTTCGGGGTCGTCCGGTGAACGCTCCTGTACGTCGTACTCCACGCGTGCATCGTAAATCCAGGTGAGGAGGCGGCGCGCGCCATATTAAGGTGCCCGCGATGCGTTGTTTCTGAAGGCGTAGGCGCGACCGACGCGGCGGGCTCCCGGGGTGGAGTCGGCCCGATGTGACGTGCGTACGCCGCGCTTCGACTGTTCTGTCGATCGCGAGCCTTCAGGAGCCTTCTTGTGTCCGGCCTTCCCGAGCCGGGACGCGGTGTTGTTGCCCGCGTCACCGATCACCTTGTCCTGCGTACGATCGACGGCGCCGCGGATCTCCTCATCGAGGAACTCCGCGCGATGCCGTCCATCCATTCCATCCACCAGCCGTCGGCCGACACCGTGCAGTGCGTTGTCGACGGGCCGCTGGATGAACTCGCTGCCTGCGCGTTGTATTCGACGGTCGCCGTCTGCGATCTCGAGGAGTCGCTGCGGAGCGGCGTACTGAGCACTCTTCCATCGCCGATCAGATTCCGTGTCGGCGCGGACGATCCGGAGCGTCGACGGGAGTTGATCGCCGCGACCGAGCAACGATTCGGCTGGCTGAACCGGCCGCGCGACTGGGACGTCAACCTGGCCGACGGGGTTGTCGAATACGGCCCGCTCACGTGGACCCGCCGCTTCGGCCGTCCGGAACGGTTGCCCTGGTCAACGAACCTGATCGTCGCGGAGGTGCTCGTCCGGCTGGCGAAGATCCATCCGACGCAGCGTGTGCTCGATCCGTTCTGCGGTACGGGCACCATCCTGCGGTCCGTACGCCGCCGCGTCCCGACGGCAACCGTCCTGGGTATGGACCATGACCCGACCGCCCTGGCCCTCGCCGCTCGCGGTGATCTTTCGCTCGTCAGGGCCGCGGCGGAGGCGCTTCCGGTGGTCTCCCGCAGCATGGATCGGGTTGTCTCGAACCTCCCGTTCGGCAAGCAAGTAGGCAGTCATCGGGCCAACCAGCGCCTGTACCCAGCCTTCTTACAGGAGCTCGACCGGGTCCTGACCACCGACGGGCGAGCCGTCCTCCTCACAGAAGACAAGCGCACCCTCCTCGCCGCCGTCGAACGACAGCCAACGCTGAAGCTCGTGCGCCAACGCCTCCTCAGGTACAACGGCGCGACCCCAACCATCTACATCCTCAGCCGCCGCCGAACTCCGCCCAGAACCGCCCGGCCGCGATAACAGCCCAGGTGACGAATCAGCTCGATGCCACCAACCATCCGGCGACTGCTGTGTACGTTCGCACCGGTGTGCTCGGGTGGAGCACCGCCACCGTGTCGCCAGGTCGCGGAGTACCCGCAAGCTCGCGTTCGGGTCTGCGTGCGTGTGCCGGAGCGCGTTGCTGGGCGCGCTGTAGGTCGCCGCGCAGGCCGGTCTGGCGCAGCGCCTGGTCGAGGGTGACATCGGTTGATTGAGCCGCGCCGCCAACGCTGCGGGGTCCGCGATGGATGCTCTTGCCTGGTGCCGCGGCTGGTGTGCGTCCGTGTGGGCGCTGCCGGTGGAAATGCGCGCTGTACGTCGCCTGCAGGCGGGTCTGACGGAGCGCCTCGCCGAGGGGGGCGTCCGTGATTGACCCGCGCTGCCCGCGCTGCCCGCGCTGCCCGCGCTGCCCGCGCTGCCCGCGCTGCCCGCGCTGCCCGCGCTGCCCGCGCTGCCCGCGCTGCCCGCGCTGCCTGCGCTGCCCGCGCTGCCCGGGTCCGCCGGGTCCGCGATGGTGCTCTTGCCGGTCCCGGCGGCCTGCGTGCGTCCGTGCGGGTGCGGTCGCGTGGAGCTGCGCGTTGTACGTCGGCGTGCGGGCGGGACCGAGGGAGCGCTTGGTCGCGTCGACGTTGGTGATGGAGCTGTGCTGCTTCTCGCTGCGGGTTCGCGGATGCTCGTGTTACGCCTGCGGCTGTTGTGCGTCCGTGCGGGTGCGGTCGGGTGGAGCTGCGCGTTGAACGTCGGCGAGTTCTACCGAGGGAGCGTTTGGTTGGGGCGACGTTGGTGATGGAGCTTTGCTGCTTGTCGTTGCGGGTTCGCGGATGCTCGTGTCGAGCCTGCGGCTGCTGTGTGTTCGCGCTGGTGTGCTCGGGGTGGAGTACGCACGCCGTGCGTCGACGTGCGCGCGTGAGCCACGGAGTACGTGGCCGAGGTTTGGCTCGTTGATCGAGACGTGGGGGAGCGCGTTTGCTGCGGGGTGGTCAGGCGGCTGATTGTGGCGATGAGGCTGGGACGTCGGCTGGGGGATCGGCCCAGGGGTCTACGCGCTGGTCGGCGGGGAGGCTCGCGGTGGTTTGAATGTGGGGGTTGTCGAGGGTTTGTGGGTCGTCGGGGGTTGTGGATTCACCCCAGATGGCTTGGGATGCGGCTTCGCGGAGGGAACGCTCGGAGGCTGGGGTGCCGGGTTCTGTGGTTGATGCCAGCTTGGTGAGCAGCTTCCGTCCGATTGCCGAGCGGTTGGCGATGGCGCCGAATGCCGGGGTTGGGTGGTCGGACGGTGGTGCCGGGGTGGGGCGGTCCGACGCATTCGTGAAGGTGGGTGCTGCGGCAGATGTGTGCGCAGCCGTGGGTGGCCGAGCTGCGGTGGGTGCAGGCGTAGGTGTGCGGGCAGTTGCGGGTGCAGGCGTGTGCGTGCGGGCAGTTGCGGGTGTGGGTGCGCATGTGGGCGTGGGTGTGTGGGGTGTGGCGGGGGTCGGTGTGGGAGTTGTGGGTGGTCGGGCGTTGGGTGGGGTTGGGTGGATGGCGTGGGGAGGGGGTGGGGTGGTCCAGGTGGGGCGGGATACGTGGACCTGGTTGTTGGTGATGGTGATGGTCCACTCGCCGGCGTGGAGGGCTCGGTGGTGGCGGCGGCAGAGGAGGGCGAGGTTGGTGAGTTTGGTTTCTCCTCCGTGGAGCCAGGAGGTGAGGTGGTGGGCGTCGCACATGATGGGTGGGGCGCCGCAGACTACGCAGCCGCGGTCGCGGGCGTTCAGGGCGCGGCGGAGCGATCGGGTGACCAGGCGTTGGGAGCGGCCTACGTCTAGGGGTTCGGAGGTCGAGCCGAGTACCAGGGGGATGATTTTCGCGTCGCAGGCCAGGAGGCGGAGGGCGGCGGCGGAGAGGCCGTCGCCGTACACGACGTCGCCGATTGCGTCGGCTGCTGCTGACTGGAGGTCGGCCAGGTCGATGGTGACCGTGATGTTCGCCTTCGCGCCGAAGCCTGGAACCTGCCCGTCAGTTCCACCATCACTCGACCCATCCGCGTAACCAGCAACGTTCGCCCCACGCGCGTGCCCAGCAGTCTTCGACCATCCCGCGTGACCACCAGCATTCGCCTGACCCGTGCGCCCGGCAGCGTTCGCGCCGCTCGCGTGGCTACCAGCGTTCTCCTCGGTCGTGTGCCCAGCAGTGTTCGCCTCACCCGCGTGAGCGCCAGCATTCGCCTCACCCGTGCGCCCGGGAGCGGTCGCCCCACGCGTGTGCCCGGCGGTGTTCGGCCCGCTCGCGTGAGCACCAGCATTCGCCTCGCTCGCGTGACTAGCAGCGTTCGCCTCACCCGCGTGGTTACCGGTAGTCGGCCCGCTTGCGTGATCGGCGGAGTTCGACTGGTGGTTGGCTGGGGTTGGGGTGTCTAGGGTGGTGGCGGCGACGGTTAGGGCTGTGGTGAGGGCGTCGGCTTGGCGCTTGTCGTGGGGGCGGGGGTCTGGCTGGCCGTCGAGGGTTTTGTGGGGGCGGGCGCCGGCGTGGATGAGGGCGCGGAGGAGTTCGGCGTTCTCGTTGGCGAGGTAGCCGCGGAACTTGACGCCGCGGTCTGCGGTGCTGAGGGTGAGCGTCTCGCGTGCGTACGCCTTTTGTTCCTCGGGTTCGGGGCCGTCGGTGTCGAGGATGTCGCGGGCTCGTTGGCCGGCTTTGCGGAGCTCGGCGGGGCAGAGGTGGCGGGCCAGGCCGACGAGTTCGCGCTCGACGACCTCGAGATCCTCGACGGGGACGGTCGAAGGGACCTGTTCGAGCGCGGACACGATCGCCTCGGCCTGCGCAGGCCGCAGACGTGGCACGTCCTCGTCACGAGAGTCGACGGAGTCACCCGAGTCGACGGCCGGATCGGCCCCGGAGCCAGGCGAGTCGGCGCCGGGGTCACGCGAGTCGACGGTTGGGAGGGCGTTCGCGACGGCGGGGTATTTCGGGAGGGCTAGTGCGAGGCGTACGTCGCGGCGGGCGCGAACGTGGTCCAGCAGGAAGCGGTACTCGAGGAGTTGGGTCGTGTCCTGCGCCCCGATTTCCTTCGCGTACCCGACGGCGTCGAGACCCGCGATGACCTGCAGGCGGTACGTTTCCAGGCGCGCGAGCTCGGCGTCGAGCTGATCGATGGTGTCCAGCATCTCGCTGCCACTCATCGACCAGACCGGTCGCTCACCCAGTGTCTCCATGCACCAACTCTAGGCACACCCACCGACACTTCCCAAACCCAGAACCCCTTATTTTCAAGGGAAATTCTTGTCCACACCTGTGGATCTTGCCAAGAGCAACTAAATGCCCAGCAGTCGAGCGCCGTTGTCCCAGCAGACCGCGCGCAGCCACTCGTCCCCGAGCCCCAGCTCCTCCAGCGCAGAGAGCTGAACCGCGTACTCATAAGGAATGCTCGGAAAGTCCGTCCCCAGCACGATCCGCTCCTGCAGATCACCAAGCCGCGGAACCAGGTCGCGCGGGAACGGCATCAGCTTTTCCGTGAAAGGAGTCAGCGCCATCGTCGTATCCAGATGAACGTTCGGGTACGACGTCAGCGCCAGATGCTCGGCATACTCGGGCATGCCCAGGTGAGCAATCACCGCAGTCAACCGGGGATGCCGCCGCAGCACCTCACCCATCGGCCCAGGCCCGGTATGGCGCCCCGGAATCGGACCCGACCCGCAGTGCACGACCACAGGTACGCCGGCCTCCGCCAACTGCCCCCAGACATCGTCCAGCTCCCCCGACCGCGGATCGTAGTCGCCGACCTGGACATGCACCTTGAAGATCCGCGTCCCGAGCTCCAACGCCTCCCGGACGTAATCCGACGCCTCAGGCTCCGGATAGAACGTGCCGCTGGGCACACAGCCAGGGGTGCCCGCAGCGAAGTCGCGCGCCCACTCGTTGAGCGAAGAGGCCATGCCAGGCTTGTGCGGGTACACCAGCGCCGGAAACGCCCGCACCCCCAGCGCATCCAGGGTCTTCAGCCGCTCCTCGACCGACGTGCGGTAGGTGATCGGCCACTCGGTCCCGTAGTGCTGCGAGGCCTGGTCGAAGTACGACCAGACCGCGTTGAGCATCCGGTCCGGCAGGAAGTGGACGTGGACGTCCACCAGCCCGTCGAGCCCTAGTCGCTGCCACCATGCCGGTACTTCGGAGTCACGCACGCCCTCTAGCCTGCCTGATCGGCCAGCCAGAGGTCGGTCAGGCCCTTGAAATGGGCGAGGAACCTGTCCTGTTCGTGCGCGGGATAGGTCGCCGCGACGGTGTCCCGCAGCAGGCGCTCGAAGTCGGGTCCGGCCACCCAGTCGCGGACGCGCAGGTCGAAGTCGCCCAGGTGCGCGGCACACCATTCGTGGTACTTCGCGGTTTCGAAGTGCTCGTCCGCGAGCGTCAGGTACGCCTCGAGCTTGGCGTCGTAGTCGAGCGTCTCGTCGTCCGCGATCTCGAAGTACCGCTCGGTGCGCAGGTCGACCGACGAGCGCCGGCCCGTCGCCAGGCAGAACACCGACCATTTGACCAGCGCGCTCAGCGCCCACGGGAAGTAGTAGTGCAGCGAGGTCACCGCGACGTCCGGGCAGGCGTTGGCGTAGTCGATCGGATGGACCGAGTCGCCCTGCACCAGCATTTCGCAGGAGTTGAACTCCCAGCCGAAGAACGCGTTCACGATCCGGCTGATCGCCACCGCCTGGTGACCGGCCGACGGCGACAGGAAGTCGTGCGAGACGGCGTACCGGTTGTGCATCGGCTCGTCCGGGCGGAAGTCCATCACCATCGTCTCGGCGCCGATCGAGAGCGCGCGGGCGAACTTGTCGTAGTCGATGGTGGCCTGCAGGTGCATCAGCATCTCGCCGGACTCGTCGTACGCCCGGTGCAGGTCGTCACGATCCCGGATCCGCGAGACGCCCCGCCAGCCGCCGCCGTCGAAGGGCTTCATGTACAGCGGGTATCCGAGGTCGTCGGCGATGGCGTCCAGGTCGAAGGACTGGTTGTACTTCGCCGACGTGTACGCCCAGCGGACGTTGTCCACCGGGTTCTTGTACGGCACGAGCACGGTCCGCGGGATCTTCAGCCCGAGGCGGAGCATCGCGCAGTACGCCGAGTGCTTCTCCATCGACTGGAACGTGAACGGCGAGTTCAGCAGGTACGTCCCGTTCATCAGCGCGGCCTTCTTCAGCCACTCGCGCGGGTGGTAGTACCAGTACGCGAGCCGGTCGATCACCAGCCCGACCCGCACCGGGTCGTTCAGGTCGAACGGCTCGATGGTGAGCCGCCGGGAGCCGAACTCGTGCTCGCGCCCGTCGATGGTCACCGGACCGAGGCGCTGCAGCAGCGCCTCGAAGGCTCGCGGCCAGTCCTCCTCGGCCCCGAGCAACAACCCGATCAGATGCCGTGAGCGGTCAGACATAGGTGCTCCTAACAGAATCGGGGCAGGTGGTGGGCGAGCTGTCGCTGCCACCACGGCCAGTCATGAGCTACGTCGTACCCCCACACGTCCAGCTCATGCGGGATGCCTTTGGACTCGAGTACGGCGGCGGTCGCGCGGGCCGACGGCAACGAGCCGGTCGGATGCGTCTCCCAGTCGCCCTGGCCGACCGTGAGCAGCAGGAACAGCCGCTGCCGCAGCCAGTCGAGATGCTCGCCGGAGAGGTTCGGCAGATAGTCGGCCGGGTTGTTGAAGTACGTCGCGTCGCCGCGCTCGCCCCACGCATGCCAGCTGGCCGCGTCGTAGTTGCCCGACTGGCAGATCGCGATCGGGAACAGGTCGGCCCGCTTGAACGCGAAGTTCAGCGCGTGGAAGGCGCCCAGGCTGCACCCGGTCGTGATGATGTCGGCGACACCGGGGGAGTCCGAGCTGATCGTCGGCACGACCTGGTTCACGATCCAGGACTCGTACAGCTCGTGCCGCCGCGCGCGGACCTCGAGCTGGATGCTGCGGTCCGACCAGCTGACGTGGTCGTAGGAGTCGACGCAGTACAGCTTCACCCGGCCGGCCTCGATCAGGTCCGCGACGGCGTCGACCATCCCGTTGTTCTCGTAGTCCCAGGCGCGGCCCTGCTCGCTCGGGAAGACCAGCACCGGGCGGCCGAAGTGCCCGTACCGGATCAGGGTGCCGGGGCGGTCAAGCCCCGGCGCCTCCAACTCGACCTGCTCCCGTTCCATCAGCCCCACCCCAGGTCTGCCGCAGTAGTTCTGTCAGATCAGGATCCAGCACATCCCGCCAGGCTGTGAAGTTGTGCATGTCCGGAGTTTCGTCGAACCGTACGGCGAACCCGAGCTCGGCCAGCCGCGCGGCCAGCACCCGGTTGTTGTGCACGTTCTCCTCGGTGGTCCCGGCGGTCATCCCGACCGGCGGCGTACTCGGCGCCGCGGTTGCCGTCAGCACCTGCTCGACGAACCCGGTCACCGCGGCGAAGTACTCGAACTTCGACTCCTGCGGATCGGTCGCTAGCGTGAAGAACGACCCCGACTGCAGGAACAGCCCGGAAAACGTGTTCGGAAAATTCCATTCCGCGTGCAGCGCCGCGAGCGCGCCCAGGCTGGCGCCCATAATCACCGGCCGCCGACTCCGGTACGCCGTCTGCACAGCAGGCAGCACGTACTGCGTCAGCGCCTCGGCGTACTGCGGATTCGCGGCGTACCAGAGGTTCCGCGAGGTCGGCCGGATCAGCGCCAACCGGAACGGCGGGAGCGAACCGCCCGCGATCATCGCCCCCGCGTAATGCGTGAGCCCGGCGTACGTCGCGAACTCGGGACCGTCGTGCGACAGCAGCAACGGCAGCTCGAACCCCGGCGCGATCCCCTCCGGCGCCCACACCTGCACGTCGACCGCGCCGACCGGGGAATCCACGGTCAGCGGCGTCAGCGTGGCCGCGATAGGCGGTACGGCGATCCACGCGGGCTCGACGTACCCGGGCAGCGGCAGCCACGAGTGGTCGCCGAACGCCCCGCCGACCACCCGCGGGTTCGTCGGATCGGTCCGCATCCCGAGGTCGGCGATGTCGAACAGGTACTCCATCCGGTGCACCGCCGGCCGTGGCAGCCGCAGCTCCCACCCGAAGTCGACCGGCTTGAACTCCAGCACCTCGGCAGGCAACCCGAGCTCCTGCCACAGCCGGACGCCGGTGAAGGCATGCGCGGCGTCACCGAGGCGGAACACCACCTCGGCACCTTCGACCGCGCTCACTACTGCAGGCATCAGACCACGGTACCGACGAAAACACTGACATCAGCTGTCAGGATTCGCTGTCTATCGTGGGAGCGTGGTCGATCTCACCGATATCCGCGCCATCACCGCGGACCTGCCGCGCAGCTACGAGGTTCTGGTCCGGGACCAGATCAAGTTCCGGGTCGGTCAGATCGTGTACCTCGCGGTCGCTCCGGACGAGCAGACGATCGGTATCGGGTTCCCGCGCGAGGAGCGGGCTGCCGCGCTGGCCGCCGAGCCGGACAAGTTCTTCCCGCCCCGCCCGTCCGACGAGCGCTTCCGCTGGATCCAGGTCCGGCTGGCCGCCCTGGACCACGCCGAGCTCCGCGAGCTGATCCTGGAGGCCTGGTCGATGTGCGTCCCGAAGAAGGTCCGCGCCGAATACTTCGGCACCTGAGGACGCCTGAGGACGACCGGGGCGCAACCGGGGACCGACGGAAGCAGGGGCTCCAGGCAACCAGCTCATCCTCAGGTAGTAGACCGGAACCATCCTGACGGCCGATGGGTGCGGCGGTTCCGCGAGCGACTCTGGAAGCATGACTGGGGACTTCCTACCCCGACGCCGCCAGGCGTCGGCGCTGAGCCAAGCCGTAACCGTTCTGATCCTGCTCGCCGTCGTGGCCCTGGGGGTCTGGCTGTTCCTCTAGCGACTAGGAGTCCCAGCGCACGTCAGCTTCGCCCGGCCGGACCACCCCGGCCTCGTACGCGACGACGACCGCCTGCACCCGGCTGGACAGCCCGAGTTTCGACAGCACAGAGCTGACATGGGTCTTGATCGTGGTCTCGCTGACGAACAGCTTCGCCGCGAGGTCGCGGTTCGACAACCCGCGCGCCATCCAGACCAGGATCTCGCGCTCCCGCTCACTCAGCTGACCGAGCAGTCCGACCCACCGCGGATCCGGTTGCGCCGGCGCCGCGGGCGCCGTACCGCCGTCGACCTGGCGCTCCAGCTCCATGCAGCGCTCCAGCAGTACCCGCGTCGAGGCCGGGTCGACCAGCGAGTCACCGCGGTACACCGCCCGCACGGCCGACACCAGCAGATCCGGATCGGTGTCCTTCAGCAGGAACCCGGACGCCCCGGCCCGCACCGCCGCCAGCACATACGCCTCGTCGTCGAACGTCGTCAGCACCAGTACGGCGGGACGCGCGCGACCGGCCGCCCGGTTCGCGGAGGTGATCCGCTCGGTGGCGACCAGACCGTCCATCACCGGCATCCGGATGTCCATCAGCACCACGTCCGGGTCGTACTGGTCGATCAGCCGGAGCGCCTCCGCGCCGTTCTCGGCCTGGGCGACCGTGGTCAGGTCCGGCTCGTGGTCGAGGATCATCGCCAGCCCCATCCGGATCACGCCCTGGTCGTCGGCGACCAGGATCCGGATCGGCTCGCTCTGGCCCGGGCCGGGGCCATCGGGGCCGCCGGGGCTCAGTTCTGCGGGGGCAACCATGCCTGCACTCTCCATCCACCCAGGGGCCCGGCCGCGACGGCGAGGGTGCCGCCGACCGCGGTGGCCCGTTCCCGCATCCCGATCAACCCGTTGCCGCGGCCACTCTCGTTCCGCCGCGCGGTCTCCAGCACGTTCACCGGTGGCGGGCCGCCGTTCCCGTTGTCGTCGATGGTCAGCAGCTCGCCCTGTGGCCCACTCTGCCAGGTCACCCGCGCCGCGGTCGCCTTCGCGTGCACCATCACGTTGGTCAGCGCCTCCTGGATGATCCGCACCGCGGTCAGGTCGGTCGCCGACGTGAGCTGCCGCTGCCGTGGCGGGAGGTCCATCGTCACGTCGATCCCGACCGCTTTCAGCCGTTCGCCCATCCGCGCGACGTCCGCCAGGTCGGGCACCGGCGCGGTCCCGCCGCCGGAGCCGGTGTCGCCGGCGACCTGCGGCGAGGCGGTGTTCAGCACCCGGACGGTCTCCCGCATCGCGGTCAGCGCCTCCTTGCCGCTGGCAATGATCCAGCGGATCGCCTCCCGGAGGACCTCGGGCCGCTGGTCGGCGACCCGGTCCGCGGCCTGCGCCCGGATCACCACCGCGCTCACGTGGTGCGAGATCACGTCGTGCAGGTCGCGGGCGATCCGGGTCCGTTCCGCGACCGCCGCCCGCTCGGCCTCGACGGCGCGCAACCGGATCAGCTCCGCGTTGCGCTGCTCGAGCAGCGCGACCGACTTCCGGCGCCGCCGGGCGTCCGCGCCGAGCAGCACCATGCCGCAGATCAGGGCCTCGGCGAACACGAACAGTGAGACGTCGATGTAGGAGTACAGGCTGGCCACGTTCCGCGGCAGGCTCTGGTAGCGGTCGCCGAGCAGGATGTCGCGGTTCACGCGCCCGAGGACGATCGCGACGACCGTCGGCAGACCGATCATCAGGCCCGCCAGGCTGCCCATGGTGAAGAACAGACACGTGAAGCGCCGGACCCCGGCCGCGGCGGCCAGGTACCCGACGACGAGCAGCGGGACGAGATGGATCTCGGACTGCAGCGCGGCGTCGCTGATCTCCGGCTGACCGAAGATCGTCAGCCCGAGCTGAGCGGCGAGCCCGGTGCCGACCGCGGCGTACATGAACGGGTAGAGGACCGAGACGACGAGCAGCATCGTGCGCGGCGTTCGGCGGGCGAAGGCGACCGTGGCGACCAGGAAGACCCCGGTCACCACCGAGACCGCGGGGTTGCGCGGGCGCAGGCCGGTCCCGTTGATCAGGTTCAGCGCCCCGAACCAGACCACGCCGATCACCGCGGCGAGCAGCAGATCCTGCTGCCCCTGCGACAATCTCCGCCAGAGTCCCTTCACGTCGCCCAGCGTAGTCAGCTTGTGTTTGCCGAAGCTTCATCTGACCGGAGGGGCGGTCTCTCCAACTTTTGGAGGAGGCTCGGCGTCCGAACTGATACTCAGGGGCTACAGATGGGACGCGAGGACGGTCCCTGGGACCGATGCGCCGCCCTGTCCCGATCAGAAAGGCTGTACCCCATGAGTCACGACCGCCGCCCGCCACGCCCGCACGGTGGGGTACGGACAAAGTTGCTGTCCGTGATCGGTGTGGTGGGGGCCGGGACGGTGGTCGGTGCGCTGCTGCTGTGGCACGCGCAGGTGGGTGAGGTCCTCGGCCTGGCCGCGGACAAGGAGCCGGTCGTGTCGACCGTGAGCGCGCCGGCGGTGGGGGCACCGCCGGCGACCACCCTCGTCACCACCACGCCCGAGCCGACCAGCCGGCCGACGCACACGCCGTCGAAGACCCCGTCCACGACGCCGGTGACTCCGAAGACGACACCGTCC
The DNA here is from genome assembly GCF_053611945.1 of Kribbella sp. NPDC054772. NCBI lineage: Bacteria > Bacillati > Actinomycetota > Actinomycetes > Propionibacteriales > Kribbellaceae > Kribbella > Kribbella sp. NPDC054772. Next base: position 270,222 of record NZ_JBSHBJ010000008.1, read on the forward strand.
AAGAAGGCGACGAAGAAGCCGTCGACGGGGGTCCGCGAGGAGAGCATCGAGGGCCTCTCGCCGAAGCTGCGGACCCGCCTGAAGAAGGCGATCGCGGCGGCGAGGAAGGACGGCGTGACGATCCGGATCACATCCGCTCGGCGCAGCGCGACCAAGCAGCAGCGGCTGCTCGACGAGGCGGTCGAGAAGTACGGCTCCTACAAGGTGGCGACCCGGTGGGTGCTGCCGCCGAAGTACTCCGCCCACGTGCAGGGCAAGGCCGTGGACATCGGTCCGACAGCCGCCATGACGTGGCTGAACACGAACGGCTGGCGGTACGGCGTGTGCCGCCGGTACGACAACGAACCCTGGCACTTCGAGGCGCTCACGACGCCCGGGAAGAAGTGCCCACCGCGGGAACCGCACGCGGTGGCCAAGACAGATTGATCACTAGGGGGATATCTCATGACCATGACCTACGCGCAGCCCCTGACCCGGCGGCGCTACACCCGCGCCCGGCTCGCCGTACCCGCTCTGTGGCGGCAGGTGATCCGGACCGGTGACAAGTCCGAGCACGCGATGCCGCCGGAGCCGGACCGGTCCGCGTTCACACAGCTGGAGATCTACGACGGCGTCCTGTCCGCGTTCGAGCGTCGCCACGAGGTTGCCGCGGTACTGCGGACCGCGCCGGACCGCGCGATCGCCGTCCGCCGGCTGCGGGACCGGTTCGCGCTCAGTCACCTGCAGGCGTCTGCGCTCCTCGACCTGCCGCTGACCACCGAGTGCCGGGACCGGATCGCCCACCGCGCCGAGGAGTTGCGCAGCGCCCTCGCGCGCTGACCCCAGTCCCCTTTCGCGCTGACCTGAGGTCCCTCGAACGCTGACCACAGGTCCCTCGAACGCTGACCGAGGGTCCTTCGCGCGAGCCGTGTCTCGGTGGCTGCGGCTCGCGCGGACCTGCGGCGTTTGCCCGCCGTGGGGAGGATGGAAGGGTGATTACGATCGAGCAGGCCGGACGACTGCGCAAGGCCGGGGTGCTGTGGAGCCCCGGTGCCGGAGATCGTTTCGTCGTACCGGACCGGGACATGGACGAGGACGTGTTCGTGGTGAGCGACATGACCGTCGAGGTGCACGACTACCAGGGCAGCAAGGTGATCGGCTTCAACGGCACCACGGAATGGGCGCTGGACAGCATCGAGCAGCGCGAAGTCATCTGGTTACCCCGTGAGGAGCAGCTCCGCGCGCTCCTCGGACCGCATTTCCGATCCCTCGAGTCGACCCCCGACGGCTGGCAGGTCACCCTGACCGACAGCACCCACACCTCCGCCGACGCCGAGCAGGCGTACGCGGCGGCCGTGATGCATCTGCTCGGTGCCTAAAACGCGCGCCAGTACTGCTTCTTGTCCCTGTCCTTGACCGTGTAGCCGAGGTTGGTCAGCTCGGCGCGCAGCTCGCGCAGGTCGGCCTTGCCCTTGTCCCCGTCGTCGAACGACTTCGAACGGACCTTGAGGACGGCGTTCACGGCGGGCGGCAGGTCCGGGTCGTCCTCGATCCAGCGGCGGAACGCGGACCCGTGCGGATCGCCCGCGTCCGACCACGGGTAGCCGTGCGCCCGGAAGGCGGCCGGGATCTGCTTGGCCTCGGACTTCAGCTGGTCGTGCTTCTCCCGGGCCAGCTCGCGGGACGTGGCGTCCTGGAGGACGATCTCCTTCTCGTCCAGGAACGCGACCGCGACCTTTTCCCGCGGCACCGTCACCGTCTTCTGGTTCTTCGAGAACTCGACCGACCGGTCGGTGATCGTCACCTTGAGCGTGTCGTCGAGCGCCATCCCGGCGAGGACCACGCCGGCGACCAGGCCGACGAGCACGCAGATCACCACGACCCACCAGCTGTCCCACGCGGCGATCAGCTTGAGCGGCCCCTGGAACGGCACCCACTGCCGGTCGGCGGCCCAGTTCGCGATCCGCGGCAGGAAGAACCCGAGCACCAGCCCGACCAGCGGCAGCCCGCCGAACAGCATCACCTTGTCACCGGTCGAGTGCCCGATGACGGTGCGCTCCGGTGTTCCAGTCGTCGACCCCATGTCCCGAACGTAGCGTCACGGCGTGAAACTAAAGTATCGATCGACGGCAACCGAAGGAGCCATGTGACGGACGGGATCTGGCTGCGTTTCCTGAGCGGCCCGGACATCGACGCGCTGGGGTTGACCCGGCTGGAGATCGTGGACGCCGTCGAGGACGCGGTCCGCGAGCACGGTGAGGGCCGGACGAGTTTCGAGCCGCGGGTCCATCTGACTCCGGACAACGGCGGGATCGGTCACTTCAACATCCTCCGCGGACACCTCGACGGCCTCGGTGAGCACGGGATCAGCGGCGTGAAGGTGGTCGGCGACTTCGTCCCGAACTACCAGCGAGGGCTGCCGAGCGAGCTCGCGATGGCGACGCTGTTCGACCCGACCACCGGCGTACCGCTGGCGGTTCTCGACGCGACGATGATTACCGCCGCTCGGACCGGCGCGATGACGACGGTCGGCGCGCGGCACCTGGCCCGCCGCGACAGCAAGATCCTCGCCCACGCCGGAGCCCGGGGTACGGCGTGGTGGAACGTGACGATGCTCGACGACCTGCTCGACCTCGACGAGATCCGGGTGACGTCGCGGCGACCGGAATCCCGGGAGAAGTTCGCCGCTGACCTCGCCGCCGAACTGTCCACGCCGATCCGGGTGTGCGCGACCGCGGAGGAGGCCTTCGACGGCGCCGACGTCATCGTCGAGGCGACCCGGCTCACCGAGCCCGAGCCACTGCTGCGTACGGCGGTGGTCCGGCCCGGAGCCTTCGTCGTACCGTACGGCACCGTGTCCGCGGTCGAGCTGGACCTGCTCGACGTGATGGACAAGGTCGTCGTGGACGACTGGCGGGAGGCGCAGTCGGGCCGCTTCGGTTCGCTCCGGCGGCACGTGGACACCGGGTGGCTGTCGCCGGAGACGCTGTACGCCGAGATCGGCGAGATCGTCGCGGGCCACAAACCCGGCCGCGAGAACGATGCCGAGCGCAACCTCTTCTGGCACCGCGGGCTCTCGCTGCTGGACGTCGCGATCGCGCACCTGATCCTGCGCCGCGCCGAGGCCGCCGACGCCGGCACGATGCTCCGGTTCCACTGATGATCGAGGATCCCGCCGACCTGGACCCGGCGAGCCCCGATCCGATCGAGCTCGCACCCGCGCTCCTCGACCGTCTCGCCGCGACGCGTGCCGCCGCCCTCCGTACGCTCGAGTCGGGCCGGCCCGTGTACGGCGTAAACACTGGCATGGGCAACCTCAGCAAGGTCCGCCTCACCGAGGACGAGCAGCGTGTCCACCAGCGCAACCTGCTCCGCGGCCGCGCGGTCGGCGGCCCGCCGTGGCTGCCTCCCGAGGAAGCCCGCGCCGTCCTGATCGGCCGGTTGCGAACCTTCCTCACCGGTGACGCCGCCGTCTCGGTCGAGCTCATCCAGGCGCTGGTTGCCCTGATCAACAGTGGTGAGCTCCCGAACATCCCCGCCGAAGGTGCAGGATCGGCCGGCGAGATCATCCCGCTCTCCCACGCGTTCGCCTCGCTGGATCCCGGTCCCAAGGAAGGCATCGCGCTGCTGGCCGGCATCCCCGGCGCGACCGGCCGGGCCGCTCTCCACGCGCACACAGTTCACCGGCTGGCCGACACACTCAGCGCCATCGCTGCGGGGGCGATCGCGGTCGTTGGGGCGAACCGGGATCCGTACCGTCCGGCGGTCGGCCGCGGAGACGCCGTACTGGCGTCCGAACTGGCGCGGCTGCGCGAGCTGGCAGGTCCCGAGGACGAGCCGCGGAGCCTGCAGGCCCCGGTGTCGTTCCGCGTCGCGGGCCACGTGGGTGCCCACGTACGACGGACTCTGCAGCAGCTCGACGACGCGGTCGAGCGGGCGTTCAACGGTGTCACCGACTCACCGGCGTACCTGGATGGGGAGTTTGTCGGAACGGCCGGGTTTCACGGGATCGACCTGACCGCGCATTGCGATCACCTGACGGCGGCGCTCGCGCACGCGGCCGAGGTCTCGGTGGCGCGGCTGCACAGGCTGCTGGATCCTTCGGTGACCGGGCTGACCGCGCAGCTCGCGCGCGAGCCTGGTCCGCAGGCGGGCCTCGTCGCCGTACACAAACGCGCGGTCGCCACCGCCCACCAGTTGCGCCGACTGACGTTGCCCACAGCAATCAGTACGGCGGAGACGTCGAACGGTCAGGAGGACGTCCAGACGTTCTCCTGGGAAGCGGTCGGGAACCTCGGCGACGCGATCCGCCTCACCCGCGGTACGGCCGCCTGCGAGCTGCTCGCCGTACGCCAGGCCTTCGCCCTGTCTGTGCGCCCGGTACCACCCGGGCTCCAGGAACTGCTGCGGGCGGTCGACGACGTCGTACCTCCGATCGATGGCGACCGCCCGTTCGGCGAGGACCTGACCCGGCTCCTCGACGACGTTCTCTAGCCCTTACCCGCCAGGGCGTCCTGCAGCATCGGGACCAGCTTCGGAAGCGCGTACTTGATGCCGAGCGGACCGCCGATCGACATCGCGCTGGAGAACTCGCCGCTCGGCGTCGGGGTGTTGATCACCGGCGCACCGCCCCAATACGCGACGTGCTTCGCCTGCACCGCGGGCAGCGCGTTGAACACCTTGTCGTTCATGACGGCCGGATCGAGCTTGCCCGCGCCGTCGAGCGCGGCCATGAAGATCACGTCGGCGTTCAGCTTCTCGGTCAGCTCCGGCGAGATCTTCACGTAGAAGTCACCGTTCTCCATCGCGTCGATCTGCGGGTTGGTCTTGAACCCGAGCGCGGTCAGCAGCCGCATCCGCGGGTCGGACGGCAGCCACGCGTTCAGGCTGTTCGCCGAGTACACGCCCGCCGTGATGACCTTCCCGGCGAACTCCGGGTTCGCCTTCGCGGCGTCGGTCAGCAAAGTCTCGGTGTCCTTCACGACCTGCTCGCCCGCAGGTGTCGTTCCGGTCGCCTTCGCGATCTCGCGGACCTGGTCCTGCCACGCGACGCCGTACACGTTCTTGGTCCCGACCGGCGCCGCGATCGTCGGCGCGATCGCGTTCAGGGTGTCGAACTGCAACTTGTCGTTGACGCTGTTGATATAGACGATCAGGTCCGGCCGCAGCGCCGCGATCTCCTCGTACTTCGGCTCCGAGGAGTCGATCAGTTTCGGTGCCGGGCGGTCGCCGAGCGCGGACTTCACCCAGCCGCGCAGGTTCGGGTTCCCGAACCAGTCGGCGCCCGCGACCGGCACGACGCCGAGCGCGATCGAGGCCTCCAGATCGCCACCGCCGAGCGTCACCACGCGCTCCGGCTTGGCCTTGATCGTCGTCGAGCCGTACAGGTGGTCGATCGTCACCGGGAAGCCGGCGGTGTCACCGGTACTCGCTGGGGAGTTCTGGGTGTCGTCCTGGCCGCAGGCGGTGCGGCCGGCGCCGAGCGTCAGTACGGCGATCGCGGCGGCCGCGACGGACCGGATTCGGGACAAGGCCATGGCGGATGGTTCCTCCGAAAAGGACGTCAGGTTTAGGTAAGCCTAACCTGACTAAAAGGGCTCCGATGGTGGGGGTTGATCGAAAAAGCACGCCGACACGCGGAACTGGGCGGAGCCGCAAAGCAACTGGTCCCGCGCCGCAAGTAGCCTGCATCTGGTCTGTGTCGTTGGCCTGGGTGAGTCCCGGTGGAGTGGAGGAGTTCCCTTGAAGCGGTTCGTGGCCCCGCCGAACTGGCCGACCCCACCCCGGCGCAGCTGGGTGCCGCCGAAGACCTGGCGCCCCGATCCGTCCTGGCCGCCGGCGCCGGAGGGCTGGGTGTTCTGGGTCGACGGCAAGGGCAAGCCGGTCCGCGGCCCGCTCGGCCAGTACGCCGCTCCGTCCCGCCGGGTCGTGTACGCCGGTGCCGCGGTGGCTGTCCTGGTCGTGGGTGTCGTTGCGTCCTCGATCAGCGTGTTCGGGGGCTCCGATGACACCGCGGCCGTGAAGTTCCTGCAGGACGACGCGACGAGTTCCGCGACTCCCGACGTACCGTCGCCGACGGTCACGCCGCCGCGAGTGCCGAAGACCGTCACGCCGACCCAGGTGCCAACCCACCCGACCCCGACCCAGGTGCCGACCCAACGGCCGACCCGGAAGCCGACCGCGACCAGGAGCACCACGCGGACCGAATCGACCCCGGATCCCAAGCCGACCCGGACGACGACGACCACGAAGAAACCGCGGCCGAGCAGTCGTCCGTCGACCCGGGAAGAACTCCTCCGGCAGTACTGCGTCCAGCGCGGGATCGACCCGGCCTTTTGCGACCCGGACAACTGGCAGTCGCCGCGGCATCCGTGACGACCGGTTGACAGCAGGGCGGTCCAGTCCGCATCCTTAACCGCATGGTTCTGAAACCATCTGGTTATGAAGACACGTTGACCGGCGTGTTCGCGGCCCTCGCGGACCCGACCCGGCGGGCGATCCTGACCCAGCTCCAGCGCGGCGACGCGACCGTCGCCGAACTGGCGGCGCCGTTCAGCATGTCGCAACCGGCGGTCTCCAAGCACCTGAAGGTGCTCGAGGCGGCCGGTCTGATCAGCCGGTCCCAACGCGCCACGGCCCGGCTGAGCCATCTCGAGGCCGAGCCGCTCCGTGCGGCCGTCGGTTGGCTGATGGACTACCGGGCCTATTGGGTGGTGAGTTTCGACCGTCTCGACGATCTGCTCGACGACCTGAAGGAGCAGTCGTGAAGGTCATCGCGGAGCCCGGCGTACCGCAAGTCGTCATCATCCGGACGTTCAACGCACCGCGCGAGCTGCTGTTCCGCGCGTACACCGAACCCGATCTGGTGCCGCGCTGGCTGGGTCCGGCCGGGCTCGAGCTGATCGTGAACCAGCTCGACCCGCGGCACGGCGGTCGCTGGCGCTGGACGCACTACGACGGCGACGGCAAGGGCTACGTCTTCCACGGGCTGTACCACGGGGAACCGACGCAGGAGCGGATCGTGCAGACGTACGAATTCGACCAGGCGCCCGGGACCGTCTACCTGAATCTGATCACCTTCGACGAGGCCGACGGGGTCACCACGCTGACCCAGAACACCGTCTTCTTCGCGGTCGAGGATCGCGACCTGTACGTCGCCGGCGGCATGGAGCGCGGGATCCGCGCGTCGATGCAACAACTCGACGACCTCGTCACCGAACTGGCCGAGGAGGCCACCTGATGATGCTCAACGACAAACAGGCAGTTGTGTACGGCGCGGCCGGCCCGATCGGCGGCGCGGTCGCGAAGGCGTTCGCCGCCGAAGGTGCGACGGTGCACCTGGCCGGGCGGACGGCGGAAACCCTCGAACGGGTCGCGGACGAGATCCGCGCGAGCGGCGGCAAGGCCGAGACCGCGGTCGTCGACGCGCTCGACGAACGCTCGGTCGACCAGCACGCCGAGACGCTCGCCCGGATCGACATCTCGTTCAACCTGATCGGCCACAAGCAGTACTTCGGGACGCCGCTGATCGACATGTCCCTCGCGGACGTCGAAGAACCGGTGCGGAACATGCTGCGCACCTTCTACCTCACCTCCCGCGCCGCCGCCCGGCGCATGGTCGAGCAGGGCTCCGGCGTCATCCTCACCTTCGGCGGGTACGGCGACCCGGCGGCGAACCTCGGGAGTTTCCAGACCGGGTTCGGCGCGGTGGAGGCGCTGCGGCGCAGCCTCGCCTGCGAGCTCGGGCCGCACGGCATCCGCGTGATCACCTTGCAGACGAACGGTATTCCGGAGTCGAACCCGGAGACCTACCCCGAGGACTTCCGGCGCGAGGTCGCCGAGCACACCGCGGCCCAGACGATGCTGAACCGCGCCGCGACCCTGGCCGACGTCGGCGCCATCGCGACCTTCGCGGCCTCGGACCTGGCCCGCTCCGTCACCGGCACCGCGATCAACCTGACCGCCGGCGCCGTCGTCAACTAGCTGAGACTGTCGTCATCTAGCTGAGACTGTTCATCTAGCTGAGACTGTCGTCATCTAGCTGAGGAAGTCGATCGTGCGCCCGTGCGTGGCCTGGTGGAGGGGCCAGGCCATGGCGAGATCCTGCCAGGGGAGTCCCACGGGAGCGTACACGGTGACCTCCTCCGCTGACCGGCGTCCTGCAGCAGCGCCGGTCAGCACCTCGGTCAGCGTGTGAACCCTGTCCGCCGTCAGTCCAACGTTGCCCAGAGCACCCATCTGTACGGCGAGCGCCCGATCGTCCACGACGACTCGCGAGGCCTCCAGCAGATCCCGCGACAGTTCCACCTTCCCCGGCTCGTCCGCGCCCAACGTCGTGAGATGCAGCCCCGGCCGAAGATCAGCCGCAGTGAGCAACGGTGCCCGGGACCACGTCGCCAGCACCACGACATCCGCCGCCGCAGCCACCTCCCGCGGAGTGTTCACCACCTCTCCCGGAATCCCTTGCTTATCAAGGAAATCCGCGGCCCGCCCTGGATCCAGGTCATGCACGACGAGACGATCGATGGGTCGTAACGCAGCAATGCCCGCCAACGTCATCGCGGCCTGCGCCCCAGCGCCCACCACTCCAACTGCCTGACCCGAGCTGGGGAGGATCTTGTGCCCGATCTGGGCGCAGGATCCTCCCCAGGTCGCGCTAGTTGGTCGGGCCAAGGCGTCTGTGGCCAAGGCCGCGGCCAGACCGGTGCGCCAGGCGGTGATGGTGGCGCTGTCCAGGAGCGCGAGGAGCGTGCCGTCGGTCAGGTCGTGAAGGCAGACCACACCGCGCAGCGCCGGCGTCGCACCGGGGAACTTCGCGTTGACCTTCACCGTGTACGCCGGAATGCCCGGAATCAACCCGGGCAACAGCGCAGTCGCCGTACCGGGTCCTGGAAGGTCGGTGCGGATGCGCAACGGCTCGACCTCGGCCGACTGCAGGAAACCGCTGCGCAGAGACTCCAGTACGTCGGGCACGTGGAGGGACCGCAGGATGTCCGAGCGCGTCAACAGAGCTGTCATCAGACGATGTTCCGTTCAGCTCGGCTGCCCGACTGGAACCGGCGCGCGTCGAGCGGGCTGACGTCGACGATCGGAGTACGGCCCAGGTACAGGTCGCGGATCACCTCGCCGACCGCTGGCCCTTGCAGGAAACCGTGTCCCGAAAACCCTGTCGCATAAAGGAATCGCGAGGTTCCGTCAGCCTCGCCGATCAATGCGTTGTGATCAGGTGTCACCTCGTACAACCCGGCCCAGCCACCCGTCAGCCCGACATCGAGCAGCGCGGGCGCCCGCCGTGCCATCGCCTCGGTGAGCCGGGGGATCCACGCATCGGTCCGACCCAGGTGGAACCCGGGCACCTCATCCGGGTCCGACATCCCGACGAGCAACCCAGGCCCCTCGCGATGGAAGTAGAACGTGCTCGTGAAGTCGATCGTCATCGGCAGCATGTCCGGCAGACTCGCGATCGCCTCGGTCACGGCGATCTGCCGCCGCAGCGGGACGACCGGCAGCTTGACCCCGACCATCGCCGCAAGCTCCGCCGACCAGGCCCCCGCCGCACAGATGACCGTTCGGGTCCGAACCACGCCACGGCTAGTCCGCACGCCGGTCACCTGGTTGCCCGCAGCATCGATCCCGAGAACCTCGCAACCGGTGACCAGCGATGCGCCCAGCCGCCGCGACGCCGACGCATACCCGAGTACGACGGACTCCGGCGTGCAATGCCCCGCGGTCGGCGAGAAGCACGCACCGACCAGCCCGTCCGGTACGACGATCGGCGCGAGCGCGACGGCCTCGTCGACGGAAATCATCCGCGTAGGTAGCCCGCCAGTTTCTTGCAGCCGATTCTGCAGCTCGGTGCTCTCGCGGAAGTGCTCGACCTGCTCGGCAGTCTCCAGGAGAAACAGATACCCGACCCGATGCAGATCGATCTCCTGCCCGGGCCGCTCGCCGAACCGCGCGAACGCCTCCAGACTGCGAGCGCCCAGCGCGATGTTCACCGCGTCGGAGAAGTTCGCGCGGACGCCGCCGGCCGCCTTGCAGGTCGAGCCCGAGCCGAGTTCGTTCATCTCCAGCAGGACGACGTCCCGCACTCCGGCCTCGGCCAGGTGGAAGGCGATGCTCGTGCCCATCACGCCGCCGCCGATGATCACCACATCGGCGGTTTCCGGGACCGGCGTCGCCATCAGGGCAGCTGGAACAAGAAGTCGGCCTCCACGGTCTCGGTGTCCATCTGGGCCTTCTGGAGCTTGCCCGAGTAGTCCCAGTTCAGCGACTGCCAGCGGGTGAACTGGTCCAGCACCCACATCCCGCTCTGCCGCGAGCCGTTGCCGGACTTCCCGTTCCCGCCGAACGGCAGATGCGCCTCCGCCCCGGACGTCGAGTTGTTGACGCTGACCATTCCCGCTGAGATCCCCTGCGCGAACCGGAACGCCTTGTTCGGATCCGTGGTGTAGATCGAACTCGACAGCCCGTACCCCGACTTGTTGCCCAGCGCAATCGCTTCGTCCAGCTCGGAGTACGCCGTGACGCCGACGATCGGACCGAAGGTCTCGTTCAGGAACAGCTCGTCATCCGGCCGGACCCCGGCCACGATCACCGGGTGGTAGAAGAGCCCGGCGGCCGGATCACCGACGAACCCGGCGCGTGGGTTGTCCGCCGTGACCCGCCCGGTCGCGCCGATCACCCGGTGGTGCGCGCTGATCCAGCCCAGGGTCTTCTCGAAGCCGGCCGCGAACTTCTCGTCCAGCAACGGCCCGAGCAGCACGTCCTCGGTCGGGTCGCCCATCGCCGCCGCCGCGGTGGCGCGGGCGAAACGGTCGAGGAACTCGTCGTACACGGACCGGTGCACGATCGCCGTCCCGAGGGACGTGCAGCGCTGGCCCGCCGTACCGAAGCCGGAGAACAGGGCGCCTTCGACGGCCAGGTCCAGGTCCGCGTCCTCGGTGATCACCATCGGGTTCTTGCCGCCGAGCTCGAGGCAGGGGTTCTGCAGGTGCCGGCCGCACAGCTCACCGATCCGCGTCCCGACCGCACTCGACCCGGTGAATCCGACCTTGTTGATCAGACCCGCCTCCAACGCCTGCTCGAGACCCGTGAACGTGTCCGGCCCGTCGGCGTACACCACGTTGAACACCCCGGCCGGTACGCCGGAATGCGCGAAGATCTCGTAGAACGCGTCGGAAACGACCGCGGAGTACTCCGCCGGTTTCCAGACCACTGTGTTTCCGCACAGCAGCGCCGGCACGATGTACCAGGACGGAACGGCGACCGGAAAGTTTCCGGCGGTGATCACGGAAACCGTTCCGACCGGGCGCCGGAACGTGAACAACTGCTTGTCCGGCATTTCCGACGGCACCGTCTGCCCGTACAGCCGGCGACCCTCGCCGAGGAAGAAGTCGCAGGTGTCGATGATCTCCTGCACCTCGCCGAGCGCCTCGGCGAGCGGCTTCCCGATCTCCCGGGTGACCAGCGCGGCGAGCCGTTCCTTGTTGGCGGTCATCAGCCGGCCGACGTTCGAGATCACCTGACCGCGCTGCGGCGCCGGCGTCGCGGCCCAGGCCGGCTGCGCGGCGTGCGCCGCCGCGGCCGCCCGGACGAACACCTCCGGCCCGGCGCTCCCGATCGTCCCGACGACCTCACTCAGCCGCGCGGGATTGGTCGACGCGGTACGCCGTACCGTCTCCGCGACCCGCTCGCCACCGACAACGGACAGCACCTCACCGGCCATGCGGCATCCTCTCCTCAGTCCTTGTCAGCCTGACAGCCCCGTTGGTCATGGATGGCCACCTTAGATCGCGGGCGGCACCTTGTGGTCGGAGTAGAGGTCCGGGATCGGGATCGGCATCCGCCACAGGTGCGAGTCGGGGTGCACCATGCCGTGCCGGATCGCGATGATCCGCAGCAGGCGCAGCGGGCCGGCGATCAGCACGAACGCCAGCGGGAGCTCGACCAGGAGCGCGCTGAGCAGCGCCTGGGTGAGGTCGCCGCCGCGCTGGCTGGTCATCACGTCGACCCAGGCGTCGCAGAGCAGCAGGACGCCGGACGCGAACGCGGTCGGGAACACGAACTGCTTGCGTTTCCAGCCGCCGATCGCGGTCAGCACCAGCATCGTGAGCAGCAGGATGTCGAACCCGACCCAGGTCGCGACCCAGTTCCGGGCGACGTAGTGGTTGGGCAGGGTGATCGCCAGGTACACCGTCCACGGGACCAGGACCGCCACACACACCAGGATCAGCACGGTCCGCCACTTGCGGATCCGCTCGATCGTCTGCCGGGACGGCAAGCCGCCCGGTCGCGGGGCAAGCCGCAGGATCAGCTCCCGCCGCTCGGCCGGCGTCATCGCCGCGATCTCTTCGTCGGTCAGTCGCACGTCTTCGAGTATGCCTTGTGATTGCATTCACAAGCTAGTAGGATGTTCCTCCGAAGCTACTGTCGACGACGACAGACGAGGTGTGGCCATGACCAAGCGCAGACCGCCGGGTATGAGCAACCAGGAATGGGTCGAGTCGCAGATCAAGCTGGCCCAGAACCAGGGCGAATTCGAGAACCTGCCCGGCGCCGGCAAACCACTGAAGCTCGCCGACCAGCACGACCCCGACTGGTGGGTCAAGGACTTCATCCGCCGCGAGGACGTCGAGACCGAGGCGTTGCTGCCGCCGGCGGTCCAGCTCCGCAAGGAGAAGGAGCACGTCCACGAGAAGGTCCGTGGCATGCGGCGCGAGTCCGAGGTCCGCGAGTACCTGTCGGATCTGAACAAGCGGATCCGGGTCAGCATCCGCGACACCACTGGCCCCGTCGTGCCGACCGGCCCGGTGAACGAGGAAGTGGTCATCGCCCAGTGGCGGATGGACCGCCCCGCGCGCGAGCCCCGTGCGCAGCAGTCCGAGCAGCACCGGCCGGCCCGGAAGAAGTCGATCTGGCAGCGGCTGTTCAGCTGAGCAGTTCGCGGGCCGCGCGCTCGATGGTCTGCTCGTCGAGCAGGACCTCGTGCGCGGCCGCGCCGAGCGGGACGTACGAGTCGTAGCTCGTCACCCGCGCCAGCCGCCCGGCGTACCCGTGGTCGATCAGCGTGGCGAGGATGCCCTCGGACACCCCACCGGACTTCCGGGTCTCGTCGGCGACCAGCACCCGTCCGGTAGCGGTTGCCTCGCGCAACAGATCCTCGACCGGCAACGGCGCCAACCAGCGCAGGTCGAGCACCCGCACCCCGGGGACGCGCGCCGCCACCCGAAGACTCATCGGTACGCCGTTCCCGAACGTGACGATCGTCAGCGCATCGCCGTCGCCGTACGTCCGGCCCCGCCCGATGGGCACCGCCTCGGAGGGGTACGGCGCCAGCCACTGCTCGTCACCGTCTTCGTACAGGTCACGCCGGTGGTAGAGCGCGATCGGCTCGAGGAACACGCTGACCGTCCCGGACGAGCGCGCTGCGGCCGTGCACGCATGCAGCATCGCGGCCGCGTCGTCCGGTCGGGACGGAGATGCGATGACGACGCCCGGGATGTCCCGCAGTACGCCAATCGCGTCGTCGTTGTGGAAGTGGCCGCCGAAGCCCTTCTGGTACCCGTACCCGGCGATCCGCAGGACCATCGGGTTCGCGTACTGCTCCTGCGAGAAGAACTTCAGCGACGCCGCCTCGCCGCGGAGCTGGTCCTCGGCGTTGTGCAGGTAGGCGAGGTACTGGATCTCCGGGATCGGCAGCAGCCCGGAGACCCCCGCGCCGAGCCCGAGTCCGAGGATCGACTGCTCGTCCAGCAGGGTGTCGAACACCCGCGCCGGTCCGAACGCCTTCTGCAGTCCGCGCGTCACGCCGTACACACCGCCCTTGCGGCCGACGTCCTCGCCGAAGACCATCGCCTCCGGGTAGGACGCCAGTACGTCACTCAGGGCGCGGTTGATGGATTGGCTGAGCGTCAGGAGCTCCGTGGACGCGGTGCGCTGCGGCAACGCGTCGGCGACCGCCTCCGGTGCCGGGAAGCGCAAAGGCGCGGCGACGGCCTCGGCCGAGGTGAGCTGGGGGAGGCCGGCGACCTCGGCCGCGATCCGGAGCGCCTCGGCGTGCTTGTCCTCGTAGAGCTCGATGATCTCGTCGGCGGTGTAGCCGGCGCCGAGCAGGTACCGCGCCGTCCCGATCAGCGGGTCGCGCTCCTCGTCCGCGGCCAGCTCGGCGGGCGATCGGTACGCCGTCTCGACGTCCGAACCCGCGTGGCCGAGCAGCCGTACGGTCCGCAGCCGCAGGAACGCCGGCCGCCGGTTCCGCCGGACGAACGTCGCCGCCTCGGTCGCCATCGACAGGGCCGCGTCCAGGTCGGTGCCGTCCGCGTCGAAGTACCGCAGGCCGGGGCGCGATCCGTAGGCCTGCCGGATCCAGCCGTCCGGGGTGCGCACGCTGATCCCGATCCCGTTGTCCTCGCAGACCAGCAGCAACGGCATCGGCAGCCCCTGGTACGACGCGTGCAGCGCGGCGTTGATCGCGCCGGTCGCGGTCGAGTGGTTCGCGGACGCGTCCCCGAAGCTGGTCACGACGATCGCGTCGTCCGGCCACGGCGACGGTACGCCGAGCTTCGCCGCCCGGGCGAGTGAGAACGCGACGCCCATCGCCCGCGGCAGGTGCGACGCGATCGTCGACGTCTGCGGGATGACGGCCAGCTCGGCGCGGCCGAACACCTTGTGCCGGCCGCCCGCGATCGGCTCGCTGGTCGCTGCCGCGACGCCGAGCAGGATGTCCCGCAGGCCGTCCTTGGAGCCGCACTGGGCGGCCCTGGTCAGGTAGAAGGCGCCGGAGCGGTAGTGCAGCAGCGCCGGGTCGGTCGGCTCCAGGGCGGCGGCGACGGCCGCGTTGCCCTCGTGACCGGCCGAACCGATCGTGTAGAAGCCGGTGCCCTGGGACTGCATCCAGCGGGCGGCGAGGTCCGCGTGCCGGCTGCCGAGCTGAGCGTCGAACAGGCCGCGGAGCAGCTCTGCGTCGTGCTCCCACGGGGCCGGGGCGAGGCCGCGGACGCGTTCGGCGAAGGTCCTCATCTGATACATCATCCGCGAAGACGGTCCGGACCACAGCGCCGACCACACCGTGAACACGCCAGCGGATGACGCGGTGGATTGCGCGGGAGCCGGCTGGGGAACCGTGCTCAGGTGTTGTTCGTTCTTCGGGGGAGGGACTCTGTGGGGTGTGCTGGGTGACGGTGAGTGAGTGATGCGGCAGTCCGGGGTGCTACGGCGGATGGGGCTCGCGGCCGGTCTCGGGGTCGGGACCGCCGGGGCGCTCGCCGGTGTTCTGCTGCTCGGTCCGGTGGCCGCTGCGATCCTGCTTGCCGTGGTGTTCGCGCTGGTCTGGCCGCTGGCGGCGGTGGTCCGGCACGTGACGGACGACGCGCCGTACGGCTCGGCGGTGCTGGTCGCGGCGACGGCAGCGGCCGGGGTGCTGGCCCTGCCCGGGCTGGTTCGACTGCTCGCCTGGGGTGGACTCGGTGTGACTGCGGCGCTGGTCCTGGCCGCATTGTTCGTGCTGATCGACCTCGCCGTACCCGATCGGCCGTCGCGGCGGGCGGCCCGCAAGGAACACAGGCTGAGCCGGTGGTCCGAGACTCAGCTGGTTGAGGACGAGCAGCTGATCGCATCGCTGCAGTGCCCGCTCAGCATCGAGGAACTCTGCGGCGTCTGGTCGGAGACGGTGACGCAGCTCGCCCACGACGCCGGGCTCCGAGACCGCCAGGCAGTTGCCGAGGTACGGCGGATCTGCCTCGACGAGTTCGAACGACGCAACCCGGATGGCTTCCACCGCTGGCTCGACGCCGGCGCCCCGGCGAATCCCAGCCGGTACCTGCTGCCTACGCCGGGAGAAGGCCCCACACGCCTTTGAGCACCGTGGTCGCCCCGCCGACCAGTGCCAGCATCAGCACGAGCAACCGCGCCCGCGGCTCGGACACCCGCCCGGCCAGCGTGCGCCCGGCCACCGCCCCGATCGCCAGTCCGGTCGCTGCGACGACCCACTGGACCGAGCTGAGGTCAGGCAGTCCGCCCGCGGCCACCGAGAAGACGTTGACGATGGTGCCGTAGAACAGTGCGTTCGGGACGAACTCGCGCATTGTCCAGCCCGCGTTCACGGCGTACAGCGAGACCGGCGGTCCGCCGAGGCCCGCTGCCGCGTTCATGAAACCGCCGACCGCGCCGGCGCCCACGGCTCCGCCGACACCACTCAGCGCGCGGAGCCGCAGCCCGCGAAGCAGGAGCAGTACGGCCACCGTCACCAAGGCACCCATCGTGACCAGGAGAACGGGCTCGGGCAGCCGCCGCGCGAACCAGCCGCCGACCGGCACCGTGCACGCCGCGGCGACGATCAACGGCACCATCGAGCGCAGCCGAACCCGCCGCCAGCCCTCCGACAGACCGGCCAGCGAGATCACTCCGGCCGCACAGTTGGCCAGCGCGACACCGTCCTGCGCCCCGAGCACCAGCACCAATGCCGGCACCGCCACCAGGGCGAAACCCATCCCGGTCATCCACTGGACCGAAGCCCCCAACACGACGACGCCGCCCAGCAGAAGTCCACCCACGGCGATAGACCCTAATCGGTCGAGTCAGAGGCGGTTGTACCGCTTGCGGGCCTCGCGGCTCTCCTTCTGGGCGTCGCGGGCGGTGCGGCGGGCTTCGTCGAGTTCGGAGCCGAGGCGGTGGACCAGAGCCTGGGCCTCGGAGAGCGCTTCGCGGGCGTTGTCGAGTTGGGTGTCGAGATCCTCGACCTTGGCCTCGGCCTCCTGGGCCGCGGCGACCGCGTCCTCGAGGGCCTGCTTGGCCTTGGCGCGCTCGGCGGCCTCGTGTTCCTCCTGCTCACGGGCGGCCGCGTCGTGCTTCTCCTTGGCGGTGTCCGTCTCGGTCTGCTGCTGCGCCTTGCGGCGATCGCGCGCTGCCTGGCGGCGTTCGTCGGTGAGCGGCGTGACATTGGACGGTTCGCCGTTCTCGTCGATGACGCCGAAGCCGACGTGCCGCAGCGCACTGCTCAACCGGCCTTCCCGCACCGCGTCGCCGGCGGCCGGATCCACCAGCGCGGCGTCGAGGGTCTCGCGGAGCTTCTGGCCGACGTCCGGGCTGATCTTCTGGCCCTCGTCCCCGGCCAACTTGGCCGCCTGCTTGGCCAACGTGTCCAGGAGTTTGTGGCGCTTGGGCGTCAGGTCGCGCAGCCGGTCGCCGTCGAGGTCGGCGGTCGCCTCGCGGAACTCGTCACCGAGCGCGAGCAGGTCGTCGAGCTCGTCCGGGAGCTTGCGGGACACCAGGTTGGTGGCCCAGGCAGCGACCGTCGGCTTGCGCAGCGCCTTCAGCCGGGTCGACCCGAGCGGGTCGCCGTCGGCCTTCAGCTGCTTGGCCAGCTCATTGCGGGTGGCAATGAACTCGGCGGCCGGCGCCGCGTAGAGCGTGTCCGCCGCCTCGTCGAAGTCCACGCAAGCGACGCTACCGTACCGACCAGCGGGTAAAGGTCGGCTTGCGCGGCGCCCGCCGGCTCATCTCGGTCCCGTGCGGACCACCACTACCCGTTCTTCGGTACCTGACTGGCCAGTTCGGAGCGCAGCTTCTCCAGGATCCCGCGGAGCAGCCGGGACACCTGCATCTGGCTGACCCCGAGCTCGTTGCCGATCTCCTCCTGGGTGAAACCGCTGCAGAACCGCAGGTGGAGGATCCGCTTGTCCCGGTCGCCGAGGTTCGCGACCGCCGGGGTGAGGGTGTGCACGTCCTCGACCAGGTCGTAGCCGTTCTCGGCGTCCGCGACCGTGTCGAGCAGGCTGGTGCCGGCTTCCGTCGCGCCCGGGGCGTCCAGTGACAGCGTGCTGAAACAGCCGCGCACCGAGGTGGCCTCGGCCACCTCGGACGGGTCGGTGCCGAGCGCCGCGGCGGTCTCCGCGTCGGTCGGCACGTGCCCGAGCCGCTGGATCAGCTCCGGCTCGGCCGCGGCGATGTTGCCCTGCATCTCCTGGACCCGGCGCGGCGGCCGGATCGTCCAGGCGCAGTCGCGGAAGTACCGCTTCAGCTCACCGCGGATCGTCGGTACGGCGTACGACAGGAAAGCGGTCGAGGCGTCCAGGCGGTAGCCGTTGGCCGCCTTCACCAGACCCAGGTACGCGACCTGCTCGAGGTCGTCGGCGTCCACTCCCTTGCTGCGGTAGCGGGAGGCGATCGACCTCGCCACCGGAGCGTTCAGCAGCACGACCTCGTCGAGGCACGCCTGGTGGCGGGGATCCGGGACGCTGTCCGCCTCCAGCAGCAGGTCGTGGGTGGCATCGGCAATGGTTTGCTTCTCTTCGGCAGCTGCGATCGTCACGGGAGATACCTCGTCGTGTCGTCGTGGAAGTCTGGTGGCAGGGGGCTCAACCACTGGTTCCACCAGACCAAACTCGGCCAGAGCTTTCAAGTACCGGGCTGTTACGAGTGTTTGAAACGACTGTCGCCTGACAGTAACTGTCAGGTTTCGATGGTTCGCTGACGCGTATGAACGAATGCTGCGCCGCCGTCGATTTGCGCCAGTACACGCTGCACCCCGGGCGACGGGACACCCTGATCGACCTCTTCGACACGTACTTCGTCGAGGGACAGGAACAGACCGGGATGCACATCGCCGGTCAGTTCCGTGACCTCGATCACCCGGACCGGTTCGTCTGGCTGCGCGGCTTCCGTGATCTGCCCGCGCGGGCGGACGCACTGAACGCCTTCTACTACGGCCCGATCTGGCACGCGCACTCCGCGGCCGCGAACGCGACGATGATCGACTCGGACAATGCACTGTTGCTCAGGCCGGTCCGGCTCGGTACGGCGTACCCGGCGCTCGACGTGGTGCGGAAGGACGAGCCGGCGGACTCGGTGGTCGCGGGTGCTGTCTATCACCGGGGCGCGGAGGACGACGGGTTTGTCGAGTTCTTCACCGATCAGGTCGCTCCGGTGCTGGCCGGGACCGGCGCCGAGCCGGTCGCGGTGTTCGAGAGTCTGGTTGCCGAGAACAACTTTCCACAGTTGCCGTTGCGGGACGAGGTGGTGCTCGCCTGGTTCGCGCGGTTCACCGACGACACGGCGTACGACGAGCATCGCCGGCTGCTCGCGGCGTCGAGGGTGTGGCAGCAGCGGGTGCTGCCCGAACTGGTCTGCCGGTCGGCGAAGCCAGCGCAGGAACTGCGGCTCCGGCCGACCGCGCGATCGCAGTTCCGATAAATACGTTGCGGGGTGCCTGGCGGGCAGGCATCCTGATCTCACCGAGCGGCGGTAGACGCTGCCTGGACCTAAGGAGGGCTGACGGATGGCCATCACTGTGCTGCGGCATGTCCGCGTCAGATTCTCTTCTTCGTTCAGGAGCACACCAGTTGTCTTCGAAATACCGCATCTCTGATACCTCTTACGCAGATCTCGACTCCCGCTGGGCCGAATTCACCAATGATGAGTCCCAACCCGATCCGGCCGACGCCTACGTCTTCCAGTTCCATTCGGTCGACGAGCAACTGGGCCCGGATCAGCGGTGGTCCACCTGGCTGGACGTCGAGCGCGGCTCTCGCGGCCCGGAACCACGACCCGACTGGGTTGTGACGGAACAGGCTGCGATCGACACCGAGCTCGGCGTCCTCAAAACCGGTAAGGAAGCCGACGTCTTCCTGCTCGAACGGGCCGTCGTCGCGATCGGCGACAACCCGGCGAAGTCCTCGCTGCTCGCCGCGAAGCGGTACCGCACCGAGGAACACCGGTCCTTCCACCGCAGTACGGCGTACGTCGAGGGGCGCCGTACCCGCAACAGCCGGGACAGCCGGGCGATGGCGAAGAAGTCCTCGCACGGCCGGAGCGTCGCGGCCGGGCAGTGGGCCTACGCCGAATGGGATGCCCTCAACCGGCTGTGGACGGCCGGCGTCCCGGTGCCGTACCCCGTCCAGGTGGACGGCACCGAGCTCTTGATGGAGTTCATCGACGACGGAGAGGGCGGCGCCGCGCCCCGGCTCGCCCAGGTCCGGCCGTCGAAGGAACTGCTCGGTCAGTACTTCGAGCAGCTCCGCGGCGGGATGCGTGAGCTGGCCCGCGCCGGACTCGCGCACGGGGACCTCTCGCCGTACAACGTCCTCGCCCAGGGGGAGCGGATCGTGATGATCGACCTCCCGCAGGTGGTCGACATCGTCGGCAACCCGAAGGGTATGGACTTCCTGATGCGCGACTGCCACAACATGGCGACCTGGTTCACCAACCGCGGGCTGGAGATCGACGAACAGGAAATGTTCGCCGACCTGCTCACCATGGTGTTCTGATCGCTTCCTGGAACTGGGGGACGAGCGGGACCAGCCGGTCGAGGTAGGTGTCGACGAGACCGTCGACGTGATTGCCTGCCTCGACCCGCTGGTACCTGTGCAGGCCGGTGTGCCGCGCCATCTCGGCGTACACGTCGGAGTCCTGGGTGATCGGGAGCAGGCTGTCGTAGGTGCCGTGGATGGTGACCAGCGGCTTCCGGATCTTCCCGGTCAGCGCGATCCGCTTGATCGCCTTGTGTGCTTCAGGCCTGAGCGCGTAGTCGTAGTCGGACTCACTGCCCGTGTATGTCGGGTCCAGCTCGGCGGCGTAGATGCGCTGGGTCAGCTTCCAGTACACGGTGTAGTGGTAATCCCACAGGAAGTCGGACTTCGGGTCGAAGCCGGCGGCGGTGATCAGCGCCGGGTTCTTCAGCTCGTAGCCTTTGATTGCCTGCGGCAAGTACGTGAACAGGTTCGGCCCGTCGACGGTCCAGAGCGTGCCTTCGAGGTCGACGCCGCGGGTGTACAGCTCGGGATGGTTCTCGAGCTGCCAGCGGACCAGGTAACCGCCGTTCGAGATCCCGGCCGCGACCACCTCGCGCGGCCGCTGATCGTAGTACTGCGCGACCGTGGCGCGGGCTGCTCGCGCGAGCTGCGTCATCCGCACGTTCCATTCGACGATCGCGTCCCCGGGGCGCACGCCGTCCTTGTAGAACTCCGCGCCGGTGTTGCCCTTGTCGGTCGCGGCGTACGCGTACCCCAGCGAGAGCACATAGTCCGAGATCGCGACATCGTTCGCGTACTGCGCCCGTACGCCGGGCGACCCCGACACCACCAGACCGCCGTTCCAGTGCTCGGGTAGCCGGATCACGAACTGCGAGTCGTGGTTCCACCCATGGTTCGTGTTGGTGTGCGAGTTGTCCCGGAAATACCCGTCGATCTGCACCCCGGGTACGCCGGAATGCGCGGGCAGCCCCGCATGGGTCAGACCCGCGTAGTCGGCCGGGTTGGTGTGCCCGGACTTCACGGTGCCCGCTGTGGTCAGGTCGTCGAGCCGGGCGACCTCCTGGTGCTCCGCGTCGGGGACGCGGACCGAACGATGGGCATCAGCCGGCACGGTCACTCCGGCGAGCAGGATGGTTGAAGTGACGGTGGAGGTGACGAGGGCGAGGAGACGGCGCATGGCGTCACGCTAGGAGTCGCCTTTCTGCTCGGACATCGGATCGCAGCACATAACCACGGACTCCGCGGTGGTCCCTCAGGACACCGCCTTCGCGGCCGCGCGTCCCGCCGTACGGCCGGTGAAGAGACAGCCGCCGACGAAAGTGCCTTCCAGCGAGCGGTAGCCGTGGACGCCGCCGCCACCGAAGCCCGCGACCTCGCCGGCCGCGTAGACGCCGGGAAGCGGAGTGCCGTCGGTGCGCAGGACGCGGGAGTCCAGATCGGTCTGCAGGCCGCCGAGCGACTTGCGCGTCAGGATGTTCAGCCGGACGGCGATCAGCGGGCCGGCCTTCGGGTCGAGGATGCGGTGCGGGGACGCGACCCGGATCAGCTTGTCGCCGCGATAGTTCCGGGCGCCGCGGAGCGCGGTCACCTGCAGATCCTTGGTGAAGGTGTTGGTCAGCTCGCGGTCCCGGGCGACGATCTGGCGCTCCAGGTCGTCGAGGTCGATCAGGTTCTCGCCGGTGAGGTCGTTCATGCCGCGGACCAGGTCCGGAAGGTTGCCGCGCACAACGAAGTCGGCACCCTTGTCCATGAACGCCCGGACCGGTGCGGTCGCGCCGCCGCGGGCCCGGCCGAGGACGCCCTTGACGTCCTTGTTCGTCAGGTCCGGGTTCTGCTCCTGACCGGAGAGCGCGAACTCCTTCTCGATGATCTTCTGGGTGAGCACGAACCACGTGTAGTCGTGTCCGGTCCGCATGATGTGCTCGAGGGTGCCGAGCGTGTCGAACCCGGGGAACAGCGGCACCGGCAGTCGCTTGCCGGTGGCATCGAACCAGAGCGACGACGGTCCGGGCAGGATCCGGATCCCGTGCAGTGGCCAGATCGGGTCCCAGTTCTGGATGCCTTCGGTGTAGTGCCACATCCGGTCCCGGTTCACGTACCGGCCGCCGGCCTGCTCGGTGATCGCGAGCATCCGGCCGTCGACGTGCGCCGGCACTCCGCTGATCATCCGCTTCGGCGGTGTCCCCATCCGCTCCGGCCACTGCGCGCGCACCAGGTCGTGGTTTCCGCCGATCCCACCCGACGTGACGATCACGGCTTGCGCTGTCAGTGCGAAGTCACCGACCTCGACGCGTGAGCTCGATTCACCACGCCGTACGTCGCTGGGCTCGAGTACCTTGCCCGCGACACCGTCGACCACTCCACCCGTCACGGTCAACTCGTCGACGCGGTGCCGGAACCGGAACTCGACCAGTCCTTTCGCGACCGCCTCGCGCACGCGCCGCTCGAACGGCGCGACCAGACCCGGGCCGGTGCCCCACGTGATGTGGAAGCGCGGCACCGAGTTCCCGTGGCCGTCCGCGTTGTACCCGCCGCGCTCGGCCCAGCCGACCACCGGGAAGAACCGGACGCCCTGGGCGTGCAGCCACGGACGCTTCTCGCCGGCCGCCCAGTCGACGTACGCCTCGGCCCATTGGCGCGCCCATTTGTCCTCGTCGTCGAGCCGGTCGAAACCGGCCGAGCCGAGCCAGTCCTGCAGCGCGAGGTCGCGGGAGTCCTTGATCCCCATCCGGCGCTGCTCGGGGGAGTCGACGAACAGCAGGCCGCCGAACGACCAGAACGCCTGGCCGCCGAGCGAGGCCTCGGGTTCCTGGTCGAGCAGCAGCACCTTCCGGCCGGCGTCGGCCAGTTCGGCGGTCGCGGCCAGCCCGGCCAGTCCCGCCCCGACGACGATCACATCAGCGTCCATGTCGACCATGTATAGCGCACTTGCGAAGATGAGTGCGTGACGATTCTTTCTGCGCAAAACGTCGTACTTCCCGCAGCTTCGCTCGGTTCGGAGAACCCGCTCGCCCCGCTGCGCACGCAGCGCGAGCCGCACCACGTCGAGAACATCGCTGAGCTGCCCGCGGACCTCCGGGAGAACATCGAGTACGGGCGCCTGCACAGCCCCCTGCCGTGCCTCAACCAGGACGGCTACGACCGCAGGCTGGTGGAGGCGCCGCTCCCCGCGCTGGTGCTGGAGAACGACCACGTCCGGGCGACCGTCCTGCCGAGCCTCGGCGGCCGGCTCTACTCACTCGTCCACAAGGCGACCGGCGAGGAGCTGCTCTACCGCAACCCAGTCTTCCAGCCCGCGAACCTCGCGCTCCGCAATGCCTGGTTCGCCGGCGGCGTCGAGTGGAACGTCGGCAGCACCGGCCACTGGACCGGCACCTGCGCGCCGATGCACGCCGCCCGCGTCGAAGGCCCGGACGGTACTCCGGTGCTCCGGCTGTGGGAGCTCGAACGCACCCGGAACCTCGTCACCCAACTCGACTTCTGGCTCCCCGACGACTCCGAGTTCCTGTACGTCGGTGTGCGCCTGCAGAACCCGTCCGACACCGACGTCCCGGCGTACTGGTGGTCGAACATCGCGGTCCCGGAGTCGGCGGACCGGCGGGTGCTCGTCCCGGCTGACCAGGCCTGGCGGTTCGGGTACGGCAGTCGCCTCGACCTGGTCGACGTACCTCTCTATGAAGGCGCCGATCTGACCTACCCGACGCGGCACCCGCGGGCGGTCGACTTCTTCTTCGAGCCACTGGCGGACGAGGACGCGTGGATCGCCTCCGTCGATGGCTCAGGCGTTGGTCTGGTGCAGGCGTCGACTGAGCGGCTGCAGGGCCGCAAGCTGTTCGTCTGGGGCCAGGGCGACGGCGGCCACCGCTGGCAGGAGTGGCTGTCACCAGGACTCGAAGGCGACGGGTACGCCGAGATTCAGGCGGGTCTCGCCCGGACCCAGATGGAGCACCTGAAGCTGCCGGCCGGAACGAACTGGCACTGGCTGGAGGCGTACGGCCGGATGTCCGTGGACCCGAGCGCCGCGCACTCCGACGACTGGCGCACGGCTCGTCGCGCCGGCGCCGCCGCGTTGAGTCCGCTGCTCGAGGCACTGCCCGCCCGCGAAGAGGCGTGGCTCGGCATCGTCGACGCAGTACCGGCGGAGAGCCTCGCCGTCGGTTCCGGATGGGGCGCGCTCGAGTTGGCCCGCACCGGGTGGACGGTGTCGGGCGGTACGCCGTTCGCTCCGGACACGATGACGTCGCGCGAGCGGGCGTGGCTGCCGTTGCTCGACGGACAGTTGCCGGCGGTGGACGACGTACCGGATGGGACGTTGGTGGCGTGGCGGGAGTTGCTGGAGGCCGCGGAGGACAACTGGCTGGTCTGGTACCACCGGGGCGTCGCGCGGCACTACGACGGTGATGTCGACGGCGCGATCGCCGCGTGGCGGCAGTCCGGCGACAACGCCTGGGCTCTACGCAACCTCGGTGTAGTCACGGGAGAATCGGTGTACTACGAGCGCGCGGTCGAACTCCGGCCCGATCTGGTGCCGTTGGTGGTGGAGGCGGTGGCCGCCGCGCTCGACACCGACGTGACCCGTGCGGAGCGGATGCTGGAGCACGCTCCGGACGATCCCCGGATCCAATTGCTGCAGGTCAGGCACGCATTGGAGACCGGAAACCCGGCAGCGGCCCACGAACTGCTGGCGGCCGGAATCCAGCTCGCGACAGTCCGGGAAGGCGCGAATCCGCTCACCGAGTACTGGCTGGCGGCCGAGGAGGCGCTTGGCACCCACCGGCCAGTTCCACCGCAGTACCAGTTCGGGATGGGCGGAAACTGACAACTTCAGGTCAACTACACCCCTAGCAACACCGCTCCACCGGGTTCTACTATGTTCATGTAGAAAAGATTTTGTACTTACCTGGAACCAAGTGAAATCCGGTGGCGTCTCACCGGTGTGCGGCAAGGGCCGCGCAAGGCAGTTTCGACAACGACCGCGTCACTCGCGGGTGGCGCGTCGGGGGTGAGTGCCATGTTGACGATCGTTGTTCTAGGTTTCGGCCTGGTGCTGGTGGTTGCGGCTTTCATCGTGACCGACGTCCTGGCCGGAATCCGGCGGGACCGGCTCCCCACCGGCACGGAAGAGAAGACCGCGGGACGAGTGATCCGGGTGCGAGGCCCGGTCCGCGGCCAACTGGAGAGCGGTGCCCCGGCGGTGTACACCGAGGTCATCGTCGAGTACTACACCCGCCGGGGTGAGGGACCGTACGAGGTCGCTCGCAAGTTCCCGGTCGGGAGCCGGCTGACCTACGCCAAGGGTGATCGGGTGATCGTCGCGTACGACGTCCGCTCGCCGCGCCGGGCTCGCCTGGCCGGCCGGGTCAGCCACTGGCCGACGCTGGGCCCGTACTCCGCGGCCCCAGCAGCCTGACGGTTCACCTGCTTGAGCCGCTCCTCGGCTCAAGCAGGCAGATGTGGGGCGAGCAGGTTGTACAGCACCGGCCGGCCCTGATCCAGGACGTACTTCGCTTCGTCCGCGGCCAACCGGTCCGCCAGGTGCGCCAGCGCCTCGCCCATCGTGATGCTCAGCGTCACCGCCAACCGGAAGTCCTGTGATTCGCGCGCGCCGAACCGCGCCACCAGCAATTCCGCGAACTCGCCGGCGTGCTGGTCGTCGAACTCGCCCGGCTTCGCTTCCAGCTCCGGGTCCCCGAGACCGCTCAGCACGACCGCTTTGAATCCCGGGTCGGTCCGGTGCATGTCCCGGAAGGTGTCCAGCGTGACATCGACCGCCCCGCGCCAACTGGTGACACCGGCCAGCCGTTCGCTGACCGCGTCGGTGTAGCGCGCCTGGTTCCGGCGCTCGATCGCCTGGATCAGGCTGCGCTTGTCGGGGAAGTAGCGGTACACGCTGCCGACCGCGATCTCGGCCCGCTTCGCGATCCCGCTCGTCGACGCCGCGTCGTACCCGCGCTCGACCACCTCGGCACAGGCCGCGTCCAGGATCCGCTCGACCTGCCGGCTCGCCCGGTCCTGGGTCGGCGTCCGGCGCAGCGGATACGCCCCCGAAGTCACCATTCACTCATTGTCCACGCATCGGGGGGACACCGTTGCCACCCGTATGTGACAGATTGCCGTCAATCACGAGGAGGGGAACTTCGTATGCGCATCAGCAGATCAGCGGTCGCAGGCCTCGCATCGGTGGCGCTCGCGGCGTCCGGTGTCGCCGGTACGGCGGTCGCTCGGCAGGACTCGCGCGCGGCCGGTGACGGCCTGCGGCTGAACCAGATGCAGGTCGTCGGCTCGCACAACTCCTATCACCGGGAGCTCAGCCCGAACGAGCAGAAGGTCCAGCAGCAGCAGAATGCCGGCTCGGTGGACCTGTGGTACTCGCACGCCCCGATCACGCAGCAGCTGGAGGACCAGAACGTCCGCTCGCTCGAGCTGGACCTGTTCCCGGATCCGCAGGGCGGGTTGTACACCTACCCGCTGATCCGGAAGCTGACCGGGCAGGGTCCGCTGACCGACCCGGCGATGGCCAAGCCCGGGATCAAGGTCATGCACGTCCCGGACTTCGACTACAACACGAACTGCGCCACGTTCGTGGTGTGCCTGCAGCAGGTGAAGACCTGGTCCGACGCGCACCCGAACCACGTGCCGATCGCGATCAACCTGGAGCTCAAGCAGTCCGACCCGAACGTGGTCGCCGCCGGTGGTGTGAAGGCGCCGCCGTGGGACGCCGCCAACCTGGACAGCGTCGACACCGAGATCCGGTCGGTGTTCGCCGAGAACGAGATCGTCACGCCGGACGACGTCCGCAAGCCCGGTCTGACCCTCGAGCAGTCCGTGCTC
Organism: Kribbella sp. NPDC054772; assembly: GCF_053611945.1. Lineage (NCBI taxonomy): Bacteria > Bacillati > Actinomycetota > Actinomycetes > Propionibacteriales > Kribbellaceae > Kribbella > Kribbella sp. NPDC054772. Next base: position 297,281 of record NZ_JBSHBJ010000008.1, read on the forward strand.
ACCAAGGGCTGGCCGAGGCTGAACAGCGTTCGCGGCCAGGTGATGTTCTACTTCGACAACGGTGGACCCGGCGAGATCCGCGACACCTACACGGCGGGTAAGCCGAACCTGGAGGGCCGGGCGGCCTTCACCCGCGGTCCCGAGGGCGCGCCGGACGCCGCGGTCACCGAGGTGAACGACCCGCGCGGCGCGAACCAGGCCGAGATCCAGCGGCTGGTGACGAAGGGCTACCTGGTCCGCACCCGGTCGGACGAGCCGATGGCGACGATCCGCGACAAGGACTACACCCGGCTCGGGATCGCTCTGGCCAGTGGCGCACAGTGGGTGACGACGGACTTCCCGGTCGCCGGGATGGCGGCCCGGTACGACAGCGACTACGTCGCCAAGCTGCCGGGGCACACTCCCGTACGATGCAATCCCGTCACCGCACCCGCGAAGGCGGCCGTTTCGGAGAGGTAGGACATGTCGGAGCACGTGGTCGATGTGAGCTGGAGCCGTGGTGAGCACGAGTTCACCTACGACACCTACAACCGCGACCACCAGTGGCACTTCGACGGCGGCATCACGGTGCCCGGCTCGGCGAACCCGAAGTACCTGGGGAATCCGGGGCCGGTCGATCCGGAGGAGGCGTTCGTGGCGTCGCTGTCGTCCTGCCACATGCTCACCTTCCTGGCGATCGCGGCCCGCAAGCGCCTGGTCGTGGAGTCGTACGACGACCACGCGGTCGGCGTGATGGCGAAGAACGCGGCCGGCCGGGTGGCGATCACCGAGGTGACGCTGCACCCGACGATCGTCTGGGCCGGCGAGGAGCCGGATGCCGCGACGATCGAGCGGATCCACCACCGTGCCCACCAGGAGTGCTTCATCGCGAACTCGGTGACCACCGAGATCACGGTTGCTTCCAGCAAGTAAAGGAACCACCCGCCGGTCTGGCCTGAGCCTCGCGCAAGCGGCGTCAGGACAGACC
>NZ_JBSHBJ010000009.1:0-33524 GCF_053611945.1 Kribbella sp. NPDC054772
ACCCGGTCTCCCCGCGTCCCCCCTGTCGCTGCGCACCCGCCCCACCTCAGTCCAGACCGGGGACCCCGCGACCGGGCTCCCTCCGCTCCTCAGTCCAGGCCGGGAGGCCCCATGACCACAGGACCGCGGCCGACGGCCGTTGCCCTGGACATCGATGGCACGCTGATCGATCACGACGAGAGATTGTCGCCTGCGGTCGTCGACGCGGTCCGGCGGGCCGCCGCGCAGGTGCCGGTCATCCTGGCCACCGGCCGGGCCTGGTCGACCACCCGGCCGGTGGCCGAGCGGCTCGGTCTGCCGGCCGGCGGTTTGGTTGTCTGCAGCAACGGCGCGCGCACGCTCCGCTACCCGGATGGCGAGGTCGTCGACGAGCGGACATTCGACCCGTCGACGGTGATCGAATCGGTCCGCAAGTACGCCCCGAACGCCCGGATGGCGGTCGAGGAGTACGACGGCAGCTATCTGGTCACGGCACCGTTCCCGGACGGCGACCTCGGCCGGGACGCGCGGATCCGGGTGGTCGGCGACGAGGAGCTCGCGCCGCAACCCGTGACCCGGTTGATCATCCGCGACCCGGAGCAGTCCGAGAGCGATTTCGTCCACCTGGCGGAACGCCTGGGCCTGCACGGGGTCAGCTATTTCGTCGGCTGGACGGCGTGGCTCGACATCGCGCCCGAGGGCGTGGACAAGTCGACGGGCCTGAAGGTCGCGCTCGCGCAGTACGACCTGGATCCGTCCGGCCTGCTGGCTATCGGTGACGGACGCAACGACATCGAGATGCTCACGTACGCCGGTCTCGGGGTCGCGATGGGGTCCTCGCCCGACGAGGTGAAGGCCGAGGCCGACGAGGTGACCAAGCCGGTCCAGGACGACGGTGCCGCCGCGATCCTCAACCGCTGGTTCTGACCTGGCGTAAACAGATTGCTGCAAGCAACAGAACGACCAGAACCCCTGCAGCTGCAGGGGTCCTGGGCTTTGGTCCCGATAGTCCGCTGGCGGGCCGAGTATCGGGTCAGGCGACGCGGGTACTACCGGTCCGGCGCGGCTGGGCGTGCTGGTGGTCGACCACGGTGTCGAACGCGTCCAGTACGGCGCCGACCTCGGGCCGCGGACGCGGCGTCTTGGCGGCCGGGCTCTGACCGCGGCGAGCACGGCGCAGGTGCCGCTTCACCGTGGACAGGGAGCATCCCAGTCGCATGGCCAGCGACTCCAGGCTGTCGTTCGGGTACTGCGTGCGCAGCCGCAGGACTTCTTCGTGGCTCACCGGCCGGCGCGTCCCCCGCGCGCCGGCAAGCTGGTCGAAGTCGTCCGCCTGCACCTCGACATCGAGCAGGTTGCGGATCGAACGCCGTTGCACCGCGGTGGTTCCGGCGACGAAGCCGCTCACGTCGTGTTCGGCGACGGCGCTGTACAGGCAGTCGGTGAACAGCGGGCACGAGGCGCACAACGTCTTGGCCTCGCGGGTCAGCTGTTCGTACCGCTCCCTGGTACGACGGGTCGCGGACGCGGGCGGCGGCTCTTCCATCAGGCGGTGCTGAAAGATGTCCGAGCGGGCGATGCAGCCGGTCATTGCCCCCTCCCTGCTGGAAGATGTGTCGACAGCCGCTCGGGAGCTATTGCCCCCCGGCCCCGCTAGATTGGCGCTGTTGACGGTCATCAAGGCTCCCCAAGTATCAAGACCTGAATGAATGAACAGTGAACGTCGTTCGTTCGCACAGATCCGCTAGCTGATGGACCTGCGAACTGTTGCCGGCCCACCGTTGTCGTCCCGGGCGCGGGACGCACCGATCCATAACTCTTGACGTCGCTGCCGAGGGTTTGGTTGCAGCCAATCCCACAACAGTTCTTCGACGTTTGTGTGTGCTTGTGCAGGTGGGGCGGATTCAGTCGCGCTGATCCAGAACACGCATACGACGCGGCCGAACAGCCCCCGGTTCCCCGCCAGACCTCCGCATGAAATCACGCACGCGCTGGGCGGCGCAGGGGAACTTGCTGCCTTTGCAGCATCCTGCCGTAACGGTCTGATGACGTTGTCAAAAGCTCAACGAGAAAAGTCAAAACCCGCTGAAACCGGTGTCGAACGGGTTGCGTCCAGGCCGTTGGGAGGAGTAATGCGGGACCGCCCACGACGAGGATACGGTGGCCTTGTGACGGCTTCGCAGTACCCCCGCCTGATTGCCACCGATCTCGACGGAACCCTCGTGCGTAGTGATGGAACCGTGTCCGACCGGACCTTGACCGCGGTGCGTTCGGCACAACGCGCGGGAAGTGTTTTCGTGATGGTCACCGCTCGTCCACCTCGCTGGCTGCACGACCTCACGGACCTGGTCGGCGAGCACGGTGTCGCGATTGTTGCCAACGGCGCCATTCTGTACGACGTCCCGCGCCGTAAGGCGATTCGGACCCGATTGATCGAACCCGCGGTCGCCCTCGAGGTCGCGCAGGCGATCCGCGCGGCGATCCCGGACGTGCAGTTCGCCATCGAGCGACCGGATCGCTACGGACAGGAACCGGTCTACCTGAACCGCTGGCCGAAACCTGACGACACGTTGATCGCAGCGGTCGAAGAACTGCTCGCGGAGCCGGCCGCGAAGCTGCTTGTCCGGCATCCGAGCCTGCACGCGGACGAGCTGCTCGCGCTGGTCTCACCGTTGGTCGGCCAACGAGTTACGGCCAGTCACAGTGGCGGGCACGGTCTGGTGGAGATCTCCGCGTCCGGAGTTTCGAAGGCCGCGATGCTGGCCGAATTCGCTGCGTCACAGGGGATCTCGGCATCTGAGACGATCGCCTTCGGTGACTCGGTCAACGATCTGCCGATGCTCGCCTGGGCCGGAACGTCGTACGGAATGGCGAACGCGCACCCCGATGTCCTCGCGGTGGTGGACAGAACGGCCCCGGCAAACGACGAGGACGGCGTCGCCGCCGTCCTCGAGGAGTTGTTCCAGCCTGTGAAATAAGGCGTTACAGATACATCCCGCCGCTGCCGGGGCCATCGGTCGTTCCGGCCTGTGGTGCACCGGGGAAGCCCGGGTGCTCGTCACCGGGGAGCTGCTGGCCGCCGGGCAGTGCGCGGCGCATCTGCTCCAGCTGCTGGCGCGCGGCCATCTGCTGCGCGAACAACGCGGTCTGGATGCCGTGGAACAGGCCTTCCAGCCAACCCACCAGCTGTGCCTGCGCGATCCGCAGCTCGGACTCGGTCGGCGTGCTGTCGTCGGTGAAGTCCAGGCTGAGGCGCTCCAGCTCCTCGACCAGCTCCGGCGCCAGGCCGCTCTCCAGCTCCTTGATCGACGCCTCGTGGATCGAGCGCAGCCGCGCCCGGGAGGCTTCGTCGAGAGGCGCCGACTTCACCTCTTCCAGCAGCTGCCGGATCATGTTCGCGACCCGCATCACCTTGGCCGGCTGCTCGACCAGCTCGGTGACCGAACGGGGTTCGTCGTCGTGCTCGTCGTGGTCGCCGTCGGAGCGCGGCGGTCCCTCGACGGCCATGCCGTCCGGCCCGACGATCAGCACCTTGCCGTCTTCGGTCCGCGCCCCGGCCATCGGTGTTCCCTGGCCCTCGCTGCTGCTCTCGGTCATCTCCCTATCGTAGGTCGAGCTCAACTTGTGCGGGCGCGGTGCCTCCGGACGGCATCGCGGTTGGCGCAGGCGGGGCTGCAGTACCGCTGACGGCCGGTGCGCGAGAGGTCGGCGTACACGTTGTCGCAGCCCTCGGCGGCGCAGCGTCCGAGCCTGCTGATGCCACGGCCGGCCAGGTGTAGCGCCGTACCGGTGCTGATCAGGGTCGCGACGAGGCGGCCGACCGGGACGTGGTCCGGCCGGTAGTGCATGTGCCAGCCGTCGCCCGCGTGGTTGGTGAGCCGCGGATGCTCGGTGTACTTCGCCAGCATCGCGTTCACCAGATCGACGCGGGTCTGCTCGTCCGTCGCGTCCACGACCGCGAGCCACTCGTCGAGCGCGACGCGGACCGCGGCCAGATCCGCGGCGGTGACATCCCGGTCGCGCACCAGGCGGTTCTCGACGCCGCTCTCCTCGCAGCGGTCCGCCAGCTCGGCCGGCGTGCTCGCGGGCCGGGTGGCCAGGTTCACCGCGAGCAGCACGGCATCGGCACCGTAAGGGTTGAGATGCATAATGCCATTACATCACGATGGATCCATGACAGATGCTCATCGGCACCGCTGGAGCGTGGTCTCCACCCATCAGGTCAGCGAAGGCCTGGTCGTGTACCAGCGGTGCGCCTGCGGCCGGTGGAGAGTCGCAAGCACACCGCCGTACCCCGTTGCCTATCCGGAGCTGGCCTTAGTCGATACGGCTGACCATCGGCAGGCGTGAGCGGGTGAGCAACCAGGCGAGCAGACCGGCGAACAGCGGTACGACGATCACGATGCCGCCGATCTCCGCCCAAGGGACCGTGAAGTGCGGCGACCCGAAGGCGGCGTGGGCCGTGTAGCCGTACAGCGCGCCGACCCCCACGCCCAGCACGCAGCCCAGCTGACCGAGCACCCACGCCTGCGCGGCGGCCAGCGACCTCCGGCGCCGCGGTGGCGCACCGATCGCGGCGAGCGTCGCGAGATCGGCCCGTCCCTCGGCCGCCGACAGTGACACCGAGATCGCCACCCCGAGCAGCGTGACGACCGTCGCGGCCGCCAGGATCCCGATCAGGAACAGCCGCGCCGGACTCTGGTAGCCCTTCTCCACGTGCAGTTGCTCGTCGGAGCCGAGCATGCGGGCGACCGCGGCGAGCTCGTCCTTCGAGGGGTCCCTGGTCAGCTCGAAGTGCACCTCGGCGACCCGGATCGTGCCCAGTTTGCGGGCCGCGTCCTGGCTGATCAACGCCGTCTCTCGAAGGAACTGGACCTTCGGCGGTTGGCCCAGCGAGACCGCGTCCAGGTTCCGCAGGTAGTCCTGGCTGTCATCGTTGTGCATGGCAACTTTTTGCCCGGGCGTGAGGGCGACGTCCGGGAGCACCACCTGCCCGGTCCGGAGCGCGGCCGCCGCCTTCTCGCCGTACTCGCCGAAACGGGTGACGAACGCCGGATCGACCGCCTGCAGGATGAATCCGTTCATGCCTTCGGAGTTCTCCGGCGAGGCGACCGACAGTACCGGCGTGTAGCCGTACTGGTTGGGCTTGGCGTTCGGCAGCAGTACGTCGCCGAGCTCGTACCGGTGCCGGACCGGCAGCAGGCCAGTCAGCTGCGACACCACCTCCGGCGTGTACGAGACCGCGCCCGCGACGTCCTGGCCGAAGTGCAGTACGGCGTCACCGTGCCGACCGGCCGCGGTGTACTCCGCAGCGTCGGCCGCGATCGAGTTGGCTGCGGCGAACGAGACCGCGGCGGTACCGGCCACGGCCATCATGATCGCCGCAGTCGCGGGTCCCGTGCGGTGCCGGTGCCTTGCGGCGTCACGCATCGCCATCCGGCCGCTCAACGGCAGCACCCGGGCCAAGCCGGCGGTCTTGGCCACGAGACTCGGGAGCATCCAGACGAGCGCGGCGATCGTCGCCGTGATCCCGAGCAGCACCAGCGCGATCGCACCGGTCGGCGTCACGCTGGCCTGCTCACCCAATTGGCTCGACTGCCGAGCGTCCTTCAGCGCGACGCCGATCAGCGTGCTGCCGAGGAAGACGCAGAACAGTCCGGCGATCAGCAGTACGACGGTGGCGATTCGGATCCGCGCTGCCTTCGCGGTCACCGTGAACCGGCCCGCGAGCGCGGCCAGCGGCGCCTGCCGTCCCGCGCTGATCGCCGGTACGACGGCGGCGGCGAGCCCGGCGCCGAGCCCGAGAACCGCGATCCCGATGACTGTCCCCCACGGGACCTGCCACGCGGTGAAGATCGTGTCCGTCATCCGCTCCCACAACGGCTTCGCGCTGAACACCGCGATACTCGCGACGAGCAGACCGCCGGCCACTCCGACCAGTCCGGCGAACAGGCCTTGCATCGTGACGATCCGCCGTACGTCGCGCGGCGTACCGCCGGCGGCCATCACCAGGCCGAGCTCCCGGGTCTGACGCCGGGCGCCGACCGCGAACGCCGTACCGGCGAGCAGGACGATCTCGAGGACGCCGAAGCCGATCACCAGGGCCATCGCGGCGTACGCCCCGACTGCGCTGGGCTGGGTCAACGGGTCCGGCGGCGGGTCGACGATGGTTGCGCGGGGCAAGAGATAGAGACCCTGGTCGATCAGCTGCGCGCCGAGCTGGTCCGCGTCGACCGAGTCCGGCAGGTCGACGAGGTACTGGACCGTGCTTGCCGGATCGGTTTCGTGCAGCGTCGTGTCCGGTGTGGCGAAGACGGTCCGCGTGCTCTGCGTGGTGAGCATCCGGGCGATGCCGACGACGGTGTAGCTCTTCCCGCTGTCGCTCACCAGCGTGCCGTTCGGCCCGCTCAGTCCGACCTTGTCGGCGAGCGATGGTGAGATCGCGACCTCGTTCGCCGTCGCCGGGAGACGGCCCTTGTCGAGCTTGACGGTGCCTTCCGTCAACGGGTTCGAGCCGTCGCCGGTGACCAGGGTGACCGACGTCTTCCCGTCCTGACCGCGGACCTCGATCGGACCCGACTCGGCGAACTGACGAGCGAGCTTGGCGCCCGGCGGGAGCAGCGGTCGTGGATCGAACGTGGCCGGCGTCCGGACGGCCTTGTCCTCCCCGTCGGCCGGCGACGGTTCGCCGTACGTGATCTGACCGCCCTGCGGCATCTGGAGCTTGCCGTACTTCGTGACGTCCAGCTGCGCGTCCGCGCGGCCGATGGTGTTGTTGGCGAGCGTTTCGCCCTCAGGACTCTGGGTCTTGAGGATGATGCCCATCCAGGTCGCCGCCAGCACCGGCAGGCCGATCAGCGCCGCCACCAACAGCGTCCGGCCGAGCGACCTCCGCGTCGTACGGCGGGCGATACGCAGCGGCGGACCCCACTGGCCCATCAGCGGCTCTCCTGGAGCAGCGCATCGGCCTCGGACAACGGTCCGGACTGGCCGACCAGGACGCCGTCACGCAGGTAGACGACGCGGTCCGCCCATGCGGCATGCCGTGCGTCATGGGTGACGAGGACGCCGCCGATGCCATGCTGATCGCAGCGGTCCCGGAGCAGTCGGAGTACGGCCTCGCCGGTGTCGGAGTCCAGCGCGCCGGTCGGCTCGTCGGCGAGCAGCAGGCGGCGTTCACCGACGATTGCGCGCGCGATCGCGACTCGTTGCCGTTGGCCACCGGACATGTCGTCGGGGAACCGGTCGGCGAGGTCGTCGATCCCGACCTCCTGCAAAGCGGCGACGGCGGACTTGCGGGCGGCGCGGCTGCGGGTGCCGTCCAGCTCGAGTGGGAGCGCGACGTTCTCGGCCGCGGTCAGGGCGGGGATCAGGTTGAAGTCCTGGAAGACGTAGCCGATCCGGCGGCGCCGGAGTGCGGCGACCGCGTTCCGGCTGAGCGTCGTCAGGTCGTTGCCATCGACAAGTACTTCGCCGCTGGTCGGCCGGTCGAGACCGCCGGCGCAGGTGAGCAACGTCGACTTGCCCGATCCGGATGGGCCCATCACCGCGACCAGTTCACCGGGCGCGACCGCCAGGTCCACGCCGCGCAGCGCCTGTACGGCCTGTTCGCCCTGACCGTGCGTCCGGGTCAGCTTGCGGATGTCCAGGATCACGACCGCGCCTCCTGCTCATCCGGTACGTCGTACTTCTGCGGCACCGCCCGGGGCTTGCCGCGGTGGCGTAACAGCATCGACTCGCAGTGGTCGAGCCAGCGGATCTCGGCCTCGGCGCCGAAGATCATCGACTCGATGACCAGCTGCCAGGAGATCTCGCCGTCGGTGCTGTTGCGCTTCAGCCGGGTCAGTTCCTGCAGCGACTGCATGGTCGACATCCGCTGCCGCTGAACCACCGCGCTGACATCCACGCCGGGGACGGCGAGCGCCAGCGCGAGCTTGATCGCGAGCTCGTCCCGCGGCCGCGACTCGCGGGTCACCGGGGTCTCGAACCACTTCGCGAGCTCGGTCCGCCCGGCGTCGGTGATCTCGTACATCGACCGGCCGTCGCCCTCGGTGGACGCGGCCCGGACCAGTCCGTCGCGCTCGAGGCGCGTCAGCGTCGTGTAGACCTGCCCGATGTTCAGCGGCCAGGTGGCCCCGGTGGCGGCTTCGAACTCACCGCGGAGCTGGTAGCCGTACTTCGGTTCGTCTTGGAGCAGCGCCAGCAAACCATGCTTGATCGACATGAATACTGAGTATGCATACCCAGTATGCCAGCGTCAATCCTCACGGGTGAGCCGGCGGACCAGACGGGCGGTCGCCGCGTCGACGTCGTACGGGCGTCCGGTGCCGGGGGTGAGCTGGTCGAGGACGAGGCCGTCGATCGCGAAGTGCAGCAGCCGGATCTCCTCGGCGCCGCCGGGCAGGCCGGCGTGCGCGTTGTACGCGACGTCGGCGTCGAAGCCCTGCCGGAGGGTGCGCGACAGGATCTCGTGCAGGCCCGGGCGCCGGGCCGCTTCGAGGCGGAGCTCGAACAGGGCGAGCGAGAGTTCGGGGCGGCCGAGGAGGCGTTCGACGATGTAGCGCACGTAGTCGGTCATCAGGTCGACACCGGGTTCGCGCGCGACGAGTGGCTCGAGAACCGCCTCGTCCGGGGCGAGACGCTCGAAGATCCGCTCGCCGAGGGCGCCGAGCAGGGCGTCGCGGGTCTTGAAGTAGTTGGACGCCGTACCGGCCGGGAGTCCGGCGGCGGCGTCGACCGCGCGGTGGGTGAGGCCGCGGGCGCCGGCCTCCGCGAGCACGGTGAGACCGGCGTCGGCCAGCTGGGTACGGCGTTCCGGATTCCGGGGCATGTTGACAGGATAGCAGGCTTCCACTACAAATGTCGTACACAACAACGACAGTTGTAGTAGTCAGGAGAGCGTATGCAACCCGCAGTATTCGGCGCGACCGTGGTCACCGACCGGCCATCGGACGTCGCCGCGTTCTACACGCAATACCTCGACCTGCAGGTCGGGATCGATCTCGGCTGGTTCATCACGCTGCGCCGCGGCACGGCGGACTGGGAGCTCGCGGTCTGCGAGCGCGGCCATCCGACCGTTCCGGCGGCCGTGTCGGCGCTGACCGAGAGCTCGAACGTCTTCGGCTTCATCGTCGAGGACGTCGACAAGGTCGCCACCGCTCTGCGCGAGGGTGGCGTGCAACTGGAGAACGAACCGGTGACCGAGGTGTTCGGCCAGCGGCACTTCTTCGTCCGCGACCCGGCCGGCACCTGGATCGACGTGATCCAGCTCGTCGAACCCGACCCGGAATGGGTCGCGGCGAACCTGCCCACGGCGCCATGAGCCGTGGGTGCGGATCTCCAGCACTCACCAAGTCCGCCTGAGCGGTGCGTCCGCGGGTCGGCTGAGCGCGAGCCGCGGCCCGTGCGGCGGGTTGGTGAGTGCTGGAGATCCGCCTCAGGTCGTGAGCAGGACTTTGCCGAGGTGGGTGGACTGCTCGACCGCCTCGTGCGCCATGGCCACGTCGGCCAGCGGGAACGTGGCGTGCACGACCGGGCGGACCTTCTTCTCTGCGATCAGCGGCCAGACGTGGCCGACGACCTCGGCCAGGATCCGGCCCTTGCCCTCGACCGAGCGGTACCGCAGGCCGGTCGCGATCACCGAACCGCGCCGGCTCAGCAACCGGCCGAGATCCAGCTCGCCCTTCGCGCCACCCTGCATCCCGATCACGACGAGCCGCCCGTCGAACGCGAGCGACTTCACGTTGTCGGTCAGGTACTTCGCGCCGATGATGTCGAGGATCACGTCGGCGCCCGCGCCATGGGTGGCCTCGTTGACCACCGACGGCCACTCGGCTTCCTTGTAGTTGATCGCGACGTCCGCACCCAGGCGGGTGCAGAACTCCATCTTCTCGGCGCTGCCGACCGTCGTCAGCACCCGCGCGCCGTGGGCGACACCGAGCTGGATCGCCATCGTGCCGATCCCCGACGAGCCACCGTGCACGAGCAAGGTCTCGCCGGCCTTGAGGTGCGCGGCCATGAACACGTTCGACCAGACGGTCGCCACCACCTCGGGCAGCGCGGCCGCGCTGACCAGGTCGACACCGTCCGGGACGGGCATCACCTGCGGTGCCGGTACGACGACCTTCTCGGCGTACCCACCACCGGCGAGCAGCGCGCAGCACTCGTCCCCGACCGACCAACCCTCGACCTCGGCGCCGACCGCCGCGATCCGGCCGGACACCTCGAGCCCGATCGTGCCGGGAGCACCCGGCGGAGGTGGATAGAAGCCCTGGCGTTGCATCAGGTCGGCCCGATTCACGCCCGCGGCAACGACGTCGATCACGACCTCGTCGACGGCTGGTTGCGGGTCCGGGATCTCGCCGATCCCGAGAACGTCGATTCCGCCGGCTCCATCACACACGACAGCTCGCATGCTGCCCAACCTACCCTCAGCTCTCGACGAGCCGGACCATGTCCTGCGCGATCGAGTCGAGGTAAGTGGTCTCGCCTATCGACTGGAACCAGTCCCATAGTTCGAGCGAGTGGTAGAGCCGGTAGATGTCCATCCGGTCCGCCGGTACGGCGCCGTACCCGTCGGTGAGGCCCGCGAGTTTGCCGGCGTCGTCGTGGGCCGAGTACTGGATGGTCTTGGCGAGATCGATCAGCGGGTCGGCGGCGATCGCGTTCTCCACGTCGATGAAACCGGTGACGCGCCAGGTGCCGGTGTCGACGAGGATGTTGCCTTCGTGGAAGTCGTTGTGACACAGGACGGCCGCGGTGTCGTCCGCGAACAGGTGCGCGTGGTCGCGGACGTGCGTGGTGAGCTTGGCGTGTAGCTTCGCGTCACCACCGAGCTGCTCGAACTCCGCGAGCTTCTTGGCGAACTGGCGCCGCATGTACTGGTCGTTGTCCGGCAGGGGGTCGAGGATCTGATCCGTCAGATAGCCGTACGCCGGTTGCGCGATGCGGTGGACGCGCTGCAGGAGCTCGCCGAGTTGGGTGTACATCGCTCGCCCAGTCGGGCGGTTCGACCTCGGACAGCGGCGCACCGTCGAGCTTGGTGAGGATCGTGACACCGTCGCCGACGTGCACGACCCGGGGGATCGAGTCGCCGAGCTCGGGTTCGAGCATTCGGTAGACGTGCACTTCCTTGGCCTGTTTCCAGCGCCACTCGGGTGCGTAGACCTTGACGATGAGTGCGTCGCCGGAGGTGCGGACCTCGTACACGGTGCTGAGCTGGCCGCCGGTGCGTTCCAGCACCTCGACGACCTCGAGCCCGACGACGTCGGACACCAGTTGGGCGACATCCATGGGTCGAACCTATGAGCGGCGTCCAGCGGTTTTCGTCTTCAGTTGTCGAGGTCGGACCAGGTGTCGACGTCGTCGCCGGCTCTGGTTGGTGGGGTCCAGGCGAGATCCAGCCCGGCGAGCGTCCGGCGTACCGACTTGTCCCGGGGGTCGCCCACCTGCCGGATCGCTTGCGCCAGGGCGGTGCGGCGGTAGGCCGTGGCGAGCTGCTGCTCCTGCCCGCCCGTGTCGCGCAGACCGAAACCGTCGTGCTCCCCGAGACCCTCCACCAGCGCCGCCACATCGTCGCCAGTGATCCACGGCAGATCACAGCTCACCACGACGACAACCGGAGCCGTGCCCTGCACCAACCCAGCCGCCAGCCCCGCCACCGGCCCACCCGAGGGCGGATCCTCAACGGTCCAGTCCACCGAGCGGTACGTCGAACGCACCGGGCCGACCACCACTGTCGACGCCGCGGCGGCTGTCGCGGTCAGCACCCGGTCCAGCAACGAGACGCCGTCCAGCACGAGCATCGCCTTGTCCACACCACCGAACCGCGTGGACCCACCCCCGGCCAGCACCACCGCGTCGAACTCCACGCTCGCAGTCTGCCAGCAATCGTCCGCTCAGGCCGCTGACCCGGCGTGGGGTTCAAGTGGTGGGGCACCATGGAGAGATGAGGATCGCCGTGGTGCAGACCGCCAGTAGTTACGACAAGGGCGCGAACCGGGACCTGGTCAGCCGCCTGGTCGCGGACGCGGCCCAGGGGCGGCCGGAGCTGGTCGTCCTGCCGGAAGCGATGATGTCGGACTTCGCGGTCGAAGGAGACTCGGTGGCCGAGGCCGCCGAGCCGCTGGACGGTGAGTTCGTCGAGACGCTGCGGAAGGCCGCGGTCGAGCACGGGGTGGCGATCGTCGCCGGCATGTTCGAACGCAGCTGTGACCAGCATCGTCCGTACAACACGCTGCTGGCCGTCGGCGCGGACGGCGCCCTGCTCGGGGCGTACCGGAAGATCCACCTGTACGACGCCTTCGGTTACAAGGAGTCCGACCAGCTGACGCCGGGAGACGTAGCGCCGGTAGTAGTGCAGGTCGGTGGCCACTCACTCGGTCTGATGACCTGCTACGACCTGCGCTTCCCGGAGCTGTCCCGCGCGCTCGTCGACGCCGGTGCCGAAGTGCTCGTCGTCCCGGCCGCCTGGGTCCGTGGACCGCTCAAGGAGCACCACTGGACCACGCTGCTCACCGCCCGCGCCGTCGAGAACACCTGCTACGTCGCGGCGGCCGCCCAGAACGGGAAGAAGTACTGCGGTCTCAGCCAGGTCGTGGACCCACAGGGCGTCGCGCTGGCGTCCGTAGGCGAGTCGGACGGACATGCGTTCGCTGAGGTCACCGCCGAGCGCCTGGCCGACGTACGCAAGCGCAACCCGTCACTGCAGAACCGCAGGTACTCCGTCACTCCACGGTGACCAGTGCGCGGACCGAGTGGTCCCAAAATCTCGCGGACCCGTTAGCCTCCTGGGCGTGGTGGATGGGTTTGATCTGGAGCATCACGGCGATCTCGAGGTCGGCGCTGGACTGGTCGACCTCGCTGTCAACGTGCGCGCGGGGACGCCGCCGGCCTGGCTGGTCGACGCGATCACCGCGAGCCTGACCGACTTGGCGGCGTACCCACGGCAGGACGCGGCGGTCGCGGCTGTCGCTGGGCGGCACGGTGTCGCGCCGGACCGGGTGCTGCTCACCGCGGGTGCGGCGGAGGCGTTCGTGCTGATCGCGCGGGCGTTCCGGCCGCGGCATCCGGTGGTGGTTCATCCACAGTTCACCGAACCCGAGGCCGCGCTGCGGTCGGCCGGGCACTTGGTCGACCGGGTCATCCTGCGCCCCGAGGACGGGTTCACGCTGGACCCTTCCGCCGTACCGGCTGATGCGGATCTTGTTGTCATCGGCAACCCGACCAACCCGACGTCGGTCCTGCACCGGGCCGACGACCTGCGGGAACTCGCGCGGCCGGACCGGATCCTGGTCGTCGACGAGGCGTTCATGGACGCCGTACCGGGGGAGCCCGAATCGCTCGCCGGGGCTTCGATCCCGGGGCTCGTGGTGGTTCGCAGCCTGACCAAGACCTGGGGACTCGCGGGACTTCGCGTCGGCTATGTGCTCGCGGGTGCGAGCTTGATCGAACAGCTCGCCGCGGTTCAACCGCACTGGCCGGTGTCCACTCCTGCGCTCGCGGCAGCAATTGCCTGCAGCAACGAGCGCGCCGTGACGGAGGCGGCTCAGGCGGCGTTGGACATCGACCGGCAACGTGACCATTTGCTTGACAGGCTGAGTACGGCGGGTGGACTTTCGACGTACGGCGTGGCGCGTGCACCGTTCGTACTTGTGCATGTCCCGGGTGCCGTGGAAGTTCGGGAATCCCTGCGTGTACAGGGATTTGCGGTTCGGCGTGGGGACACGTTCCCGGGGCTCGGGCCGGACTGGTTGCGGATCGCCGTGCGGCCCGAAGAGGTCACGGACGGGTTCGTGAAGGTGCTGTCCGACGTCCTGCGCTGAGTGGAGTTCTGCCGCTCAATCGAGTTGGCGCTGTAACGCGCGAGGGGTTTAGCTGAGGACGACTTTGCGCACAAGATGACCAGGTGCCCGTCTGCATTTGTCCCGGGCAACTTTCTGGCCATTCGTAAAGGAGCAGCGTCATGGGTCTCAGCGACGACGACATGAACACCTCGTCCGAAGGCGGCTTCGGGAACTCGGGCGGAGGCGGCTACTCGAGCGAAGGCAACGAGGGTTCGTCCGGCGGCGGGTACGGCTCTTCTTCTGAGGGTGGTTCCGGCGGCGGCGCGGGTGGCGGCGAAGGTCCGGCTGACGGTGGTGCGTCGCAGGGCTCGCAGGACGGCGGCGCTGACGGTGGTGCAGGCGGTGGCGGCTACGGCGGCGGCAACGGTGGCGGGGATGGCGGTTATGGCGGCGGCGACGGTGGCAACGGTGGTGGTGACAACGGCGGCGGTTATGGCGGTGGCGGGGATGGCGGTGGCGGCGAGGGCCCGGCTGACGGTGGCGCGTCGCAGGGGTCGCAGGACGGCGGCGCCGACGGTGGTGCTGACGGCGGGTCCGGCGGCAACTACTCGGGTGGCTCCGGCGGTGACTCCGGTGGCGGCTACGGCGATGATGGTGGGTCTGGTGGGTCTGGCGGCGGGAACTCGGGCGGCTCGGACAGTGGTGCCGATGGTGGCGCGGACGGCGGCGGCGGGAACTCCGGAAGCTGGTGAGTGCCGTGCCGGAGGCCGGGCCCTTTCCCCAGAACTCGCAACCGCCGGCTGACGGCCGCGAGTCGCTGCGGAACGAACGCCCGGCACTCCGGCGCTGTGTAGCGGGAGACCTGGACGAGTTCGCCAACTTCCATTGGGGTTCGCGGGCGATGCTGTCCCACGCCCCCGACCTGCCCGCACCGTACGACGACCTGTTCAGCCTCGCGGCTGTGGACGAACTGCTGTCTCGCCGTGGACTGCGCACACCGTTCCTGCGGATCGCCAAGAACGGTTCGGTCGTCGGCGACAGTCAGTTCACCGGTCCAGCTGGTGCCGGTGCGGAGGTCGCGGACCAGGTGCGCGACGACAAGGTCGCCGCGTTGTTCGCGAGCGGGCACACCGTCGTACTGCAGGCACTGCATCGCACGTGGCCTGCGCTGGTGGACTTCTCCACCCAGTTGGCGGCTGACGCGGGTCATCCGGTGCAGATCAACGCGTACATCACGCCCGCCGAATCGCAGGGCTTCTCCGCGCATTACGACGTGCACGATGTGTTTGTGCTGCAGGTAGCGGGCGAGAAGCATTGGACTGTGCATGAGCCGGTGCATAGCGATCCGCTGCGCAATCAGCCGTGGACAGATCACTCCCAGGCCGTCGCCGCGGCCGCTCGGGACCAGGTGCCGGTGATCGACGAGGTGCTGAGGCCGGGCGACGCGCTGTATGTACCGCGAGGGTTCCTGCACTCCGCGAAGGCGCTGGGCGGCGTCAGCGCACACCTGACGATCGGACTGCACACTCTCACGCGCTATCTCCTAGTCCAGGAGCTGGCCGCGCTGGCTGCAGACCAAGCGTCGCTGCGCACTGCTCTGCCGCTCGGTTTCGACCTCGGCGACCCGGAACAACTGGCCGAGCTGCTGCCCGAGGTGGTCCAGGTCTTCACACAGGAGCTGCAGTCGGCGACGCCGGAAGAGCTGGCTGCTCGCCTCCGCCGCCGTACCTGGTCCAGCAACCGCCCGACTCCGCTCCCTCCGCTGGCTCACGCTGCGTCGATCGCTTCGCTGGCGGTCGGTACG
This sequence comes from Kribbella sp. NPDC054772, assembly GCF_053611945.1. Taxonomy (NCBI): domain Bacteria; kingdom Bacillati; phylum Actinomycetota; class Actinomycetes; order Propionibacteriales; family Kribbellaceae; genus Kribbella; species Kribbella sp. NPDC054772. Next base: position 15,568 of record NZ_JBSHBJ010000009.1, read on the forward strand.
ACGGTCCGGCTGCGCGCCGGTCTGCGCTGTCGAGTCGTTCCAGGCGACCCGGTCGTCCTGCAACTCCCGGACCGGACCATCACGTTCCCGCCCGTCACGGCAGCCGCAGTCGCCGAACTCGCCTCCGGCGCCGACTGCAAGGTCGGCAACCTCTCAGGCCTGGACGACGCCGACCAACTGGTCCTGGTACGCCGTCTGCTCACCGAAGCCGTGGTCGTCGCAACCGCACAGTGAGAGCGTCCGGATAGTTGAAGTGCGCAACAGTATCGTGAGGCGGTGTGGACCCAGGTGACGTCAGGTATCGACCGGAGACCGGCTGCGCAGCGCAGGCCGACCTCCGTCACGACTCACTGATCGCCACCGCTCCGCCCGCCGAGCGCTGGCTGCTCATCGAGTCGCACGTGGCATGGCCTCGTCAGGCACTCACCTCTCTCCAATCTGTCGGGGACGTCGTGACGCGCAGGTGCCGCGAGCTGGGGATCCGCCCGGTGTTGGTGCGTCGCTCTGGACGAGTGGATCGGACCAGGACTCGCCGCTGGGCCTTGGTGGACTGCCGGCCGGGGCGTGAGCTCGCACGCTGGGGTGACCTACCGACCGATGAGCATCTCCTCGAGGTCCTGGCCGGCAATGACGCCGGCGTGGTCAGTGATGAGCCGGTGTATCTCGTCTGCACGCACGGACGTCACGACGCGTGCTGCGCGGTCCGCGGACGCCCCGTCGCGGCGGCCCTCACCGCCGCGTACCCGGAACGAACCTGGGAGTGCAGCCACATCGGCGGCGACCGCTTCGCGGCGAACGTGGTCGTCCTGCCCCACGGGTTGTTCTACGGACACGTCCCACCGGCCGGCGCCGTCGAACTCGCGAAGCAGTACGACGAGCGTGCCGTCGTACCCGATTTCCTCCGTGGATCAGGTGCGCTCATCCCGCCCGTGCAGGCGGCTCAGCACTTCGCTCGCGCTGCCCGTCACTCGGCCCGCGTCGACAACCTCCTTCCGCAAACAGTCGAAGTCCTCGCTGAGCACCGCTGGCGAATCCTCCTCGCATCCACCAACGGACTGGTCGCAGTCGAGGTGTCGGCCCATGTCGACACGGTCGACGCCCGCCTGACCTGTGCGGGTTCCTCTCCCACGCAGGTCCGCCGGTTCGAACTCCACAGCCTGACCACGATCTGACCGCCCGCCTCACCATTCACCTGACCGCCCACCTGAGGGGTCAGGACGGGTCCACGGGCCGATCCGTTCCGTGCGCGCCGTAGTACGCCGACTGGCGCGCCATGATTTCGCGCATGGACGTGCCGCGGGGCACGCCGTACACCGTTCCCGGGAAGTCCAGTTCGCGTTGGACCTGCCACAGCTCTTCGTGCCGGTCAGGGGAGAAGAGCTGCGCCGGATCACCGGCCGCGATCCATCCGATCGGGAGGACCGCGCCTGCTTCCAGTCGCGAGTTCACGTGCAGCACGCTGTTGATCCGGAGCTCCGCGCCCGCGCAGGCGACGGAACCGGGGAACAACGCGGCGCCCGTGGCGATGAAGACTTCGTCCTCGACCGTGGCGCCGTTGACATGTGCATGGGGACCTACCAGGACCGCGTCGCCGATCAGCGCTGGATGGTCGGCCCGGCCTCGCACCAGGGCGTTCTCCATCACCACACTGTTCTCGCCGAGCCGGATGTCGCCGTTCTCCGCGGTCAGCACCGCACCGTGCAGAACTCTGCTGCCTTCGCCGAGTGTGACGGCGCCGCAGAGCACGGCCGATGGGGCGACGTACGCGGATTCGGGCACGACCGGTCGACGGCCGCGGTGTTCCATCAGCATGTGTCGGTGTCCTCTCCTAGCCTGATCACCTCCATTCTCGATGGCGTACCCGATCTGTGCGGACTCTCCACGGCCCGGGTCCTCACAACCCGGGCGGCGGTGTCCTCCGGGCCGTCCACGTCGAGGTGGGAGGCTCGGTCCGGCGGACAATCCGGGGTGGAGAACCGCGAACTGAGCCAACATTAGAACAGATGTTCGATCGAGTGCAACGCATCCTGACAGGTCAGGTACCGAGGGGTGGTGAGCGGTCAGATCCGCTCGGCGCTGAGCCGTGGCGCGACCCGCGCGAGGACGTAGATCGTCGCGCTGGCCACCAGCGCGACCACCGCGAGCGCCAGCCACGGCAGCTCGTGATGGACCTCGAAGAGCTGCGTGAAGAACGCCGGCGCCAGCACGCTCGCGAACGTGAACGAGTACTGCCAGTACGACAAGTACTTCCCGCGTCCAACGGTCGGCGCCACGGCCGCCGAGAGCGCGTTGTTCGTCGCCGCGTGCAGTACGTCGGCAAACGCATAACAGGCCGTCGCGAGCACCAGCACCGCCACGACCAGACCCGCCGGGATATGTACCTGCAGCGCCATCAGCACCGCCCACACCGCATAGGCGATCCCAGCGACCACCATGACGTTCGTACGGCGCCTGCGCTCGGTGTGCCGAACGACCAGCGTCTGACCGGTCGCCAGCACCAGCGCCGTCGCCGCGATCAGCACACCGACTAGCCACTTCGGTACAGAGAGCGCCTCGGTGACGTACACCGGTACGCCGACGCCGAGCATCATCGTGCAGAGCGCCAGCAACGTGTTGGCGCCGATCAGCACCAGGAACGTCTTGTCCTTACGCAATAGCGGCGCCGGCCCGGTGTCCTGTTTGGACCGCTCGTGGTGCGACGGATGCAGTCGCAGGAGCAGCAGACCGGCGGCGTAGAACGTCACTGCGTTCACAGCCATTCCGACCAGGAACGGTGCGTCGCCACCGATCGCCAGCAGCCAGCCGGCCGCCAGCGCGCCCAGTGCGACACCGCCGGCCTGCATCATCCCGCCCAGGCCGAACCACTTGTCTCGGTCGCCCTCGTCGGCGACGTCCGCGAGCAGACTGAAGATCGCCGACCAGAACACTCGCTGTCCGGTCGCCATCACCAGTGAGCACAGGAACAGCAACCAGACCGACCGGCCGAAGAAGAAGCCGGTGAACGCCAGCCCCTGGGCGAACTGTGCGCCCACCACGATGTTCCGCGGCCCGATCCGGTCGATCACCACGCCCACCGCGGCTGGGGCGGCGATGGAGAACAGCGTGGCGACAGTCAGGATCAGTCCGGCCGTCCCGAGCTCGATACCGGCGACCTTGTTGAAGAACAGCAGCAGGAGCGGACCGGCGCAGCCGCCACCGAACGAGTCGATCGCCAGACCGGCCAGGAGCGGTACGCGGCCCCGTACGTTCGGGAGGCCGAGTGACGCGGCTGCGGGCATGGCGAAGCGCTCCTATCGGTCGTCTCGGCGGCTGGCGAACACTAGCAAGCGTTCGCCAGCGCGCTCCAACCGATTTCAGTCTGTTGCGGACACCCGTCGTACCGCCACGTTCTGGAGGGGACGCCAGGCTGCCACTGTCATCACCACCATCGCCACGAAGGCGATTGCGAACGGAGCGGCCAGCCCGTAGCGCTGCGCCAGTACGCCGCCCAGCGCGGAGCCGACCGCTGCACCGCCGACAGAAGCCAGCAGATACACGCTGTTCACTCTGCCCATCAGATTGTCAGGGGTGACCAGTTGACGCGTTGTAGTCGAGACGATGCCCCAAACCACCGCGTGGACGCCGAAAACCGCCATCGTCGCGCCGGCCACCCACGGGTTCCGGGTGAGCGCCAGGACGAGGTGAATCGTGGTCTCGATGACCAGTCCGGCACGCAGCAGAGTCACCGAGCCAACCCGCGGCTCCAGGAAGTGGTACGCCGGCATACCGAGCACACCGCCCACGGCGCCGACTGAAACGAGCAGTCCGAACTGTGTCTCGGTCAGACCGAGCCGCTCGCGGGCAAACAACACCCAGGTGGCGAAAGCGGCACAGAACGTGATGTTCATGACCAGGATGGACAATGCGAGCGTCCGGACACCGGGGTGCTGCCACAGCCATCGGACTCCCTCCCGCACCTCGTGCAAGAGCGCTGCACGAGCCGCGTGGTCAGGCAGCGGTGGACGTACGGCGACCCGCGCGATGAGTACCGCAGCGGCGGCAAAAGTGACCGCGTCGAAGACCAGCGGGATACCTGCTCCTGCTGCGAACAGCAATGCGCCAAGCGGCGGACCGCCGAGTTGCTGGAGCACTGTGCCGCTGGCGAACAGCCGAGCGTTCGCCTTGCCGAGGTGGTCTTTCGGCACCGCGCTGACGAGCAGCGCGCCAGATGCGTTGTCCGCAAGAGTTTCCGCCGTACCGAGCAGGAACAGCGTGACGTAGACGGCCCAGAGCGGTGTGGTGCCGAGCAGTACGGCGACACCGAGCCCGGCCAGGACGAGCGCGCGAAAGGTGTCGGCGGCAACGATCATCAGACGGCGGTCGAGCCGGTCGACCAGGACGCCGCTGAAGAGCGCGAACAGCAACCACGGCAATTGCTGCACGAAGGCTGCCGCTCCCACCGCCGTCGGTTCGGTGGTGATCGAGGCGACGAGCAGGGGACCGGCGGCCAGCAGGGCGCCGTCGCCGAGGTTGGAGATGATCGAGGCCGGCCAGATCTTCCGGAAATCGGACCCGAGCTCGGCCGGGAACGCGAGTGCGTCGAGAGAACGCATGGAGGTGACTCCTGAGGGCATGACGGATCGACAGGACACCGGCGTACGCCGGCTCGTGCATCCGGTCGGTGCTTCTCAGTGCGTCAGCGTGCCGACCGGACGGTGTGTGCCATGACCTCGAAGGACCGAGACATTGCTCCCACCTCCGTCCGTACCCTCCGGCGGTCCATCCGCCGCTGCGGTGACCCTACCGGCCGCTCCCCGACCCCGCATTCCGATTCCTCCCCCCGCGCCTGCGCTATCCTCGACCCTCGGCGGCAACCGCCAGGAGGGTTCGCATAGCGGCCGAGTGCGCTGGTCTTGAAAACCGGTATGGCGGGTGACCGTCATCGTGGGTTCGAATCCCACACCCTCCGCTCAAACTCCCCCGAAATTACCTCTGATGCCCTGCGGAAACGCACACCTGTGCCTTGACGACCGGTTTGTCCGGCGGCGTGCGGTTCTGGGCGGTCTCTTTCGGCTGACCTTGCAGAATGCGTGCAACGGTTCCCCGCGAAGTACGGGTGCGGTACGGGCAGAGACACGTCGGCGACGACTCGTACTGTCGCGGCAGCTAGCGGGCGGGCGTAAGCCAGCTCGAGACATCGCTCTCGGAGGACTGATGAAGGCACGTGCACTGGGGACACTGGTAGGAGCCGCAGCGATGCTGGGCGGGTTGTTGATGGCAACTCCAGCGCAGGCCGCCACGACGTCGGTGTACTCGCCGGACGGCGGGGCGTTGGGGCAGGTGTCCGTCGCGGCAAGCGGGACCGTCACCTTGATCGCCAGGGACAAGAGCTGTGACGGGCGAGGGGCGGTGCTGCACTACAGGATCTCTGGCGCTTGGAGCACGCTCTCGGACGGCAGCTGCCACGGAGACGTAGCGGTCCGTGGGCCCTTCATGCCGACCGACTCCCGGATCTACATCTATGTGTGCAATACGAACACGCGCACCGGTTACAAGAGCTGCTCGTCGACGAAGACGATCCACACCTGAGCAACCCGACACCCGGAGCAATACGTGCAATGGTGGCCGCATTGGAGTCTTGAGAAATTTCTGGCGGTGGGCTGTCGGATCTGGAGTGGGGCGTTCGTTGTAGGGGTGACGGGCGGCTAGCGAGAGGTCCCCGGACCGACAGAAGGGCGTGGCGGCGTGCGGAAGCTGATCTATGGGATGAACCTGACTCTGGACGGCTACGTTGCCGCGCCCGGGGACGACATCGGGTGGAGTACTCCGAGTGACGAATGGTTTCAGTGGTGGCTTGAGCAGGAGCTGGCGATCGGGCTGTTCTTGTACGGGCGCAGGCTGTGGGAGGGTATGAGTTCGCACTGGCCGACCGCCGACCAGCTGCCCGACGCCACCCCGGCGCAGATCGAGTTCGCGCGGAACTGGCGGGACACGCCGAAGGTGGTGTTCTCGTCGACGATCGACAAGGTCGACTGGAACGCCCGCCTGGTCACCGGCGACGCGGTCGCGGAGATCACCCGGCTCAAGACCGGCGACGGCAAGCCGATGCGGGTCGGTGGCGCCACACTCGCGGCTGCGGCCATGCGGGCTGGGCTGGTCGACGAGTACGAGATCGTCACTCATCCGGTGCTGGTGGGCGGCGGCAGACCGTTCTTCACCGCGCTGGACAGCTGGGTGAACCTGAACCTGGTGGAGACGCGGACGCTGCCCGGCGGCGTTGTCGTGACCAGGTACGAGACGAGGCGTTGAGCGCGATTCCCAGCGCGAGCCGTGAGAATTGTTCCGCCCCGGATGTCGGATCTCGTGGGTAGCGTTCGTTGCACGGGTGGGAGGCGGTCGGGGAGCGGCCGTCGGACAAAGGAGTGCTGAGATGGCGCATTACCTGATCTCGTTCGCGAACGGGGCGATCGACGTCCCCGCGGAAGAGCTGCCCGCGGTGGCCAAGGCCGGGCAGGCGGTGATCCAGGAGGCGAAGAACGCCGGTGTGTTCCGGTTCGCCGGCGGGCTGAACTACGGCTCCGAGGCTGCCACGGCGGACACCGCCGGAGTGGTCACCGAAGGGCCGTTCGCGGAGAGCAAGGAGCAGTTGGGCGGCATCTTTGTCGTCAACGTGCCCACCCGGGAGGCGGCTCACGAGTGGGCAGCGAAGGTGGCGGCCGCCTGCCGCTGCCCACAGGACGTCCGCAAGTTCATGGACGACCCGGAGTCCTGACCAGCCTGCTTTCAGGCGGTTTGGCCCGACTCGATGGTGTCGAGGTCGCGGGTGGCGAAGCGGAGGTGTTCCCATTCCTCCCCGAGGATGACGCGCAGGCAGGAGCCGACCGTCTGGGCGTGCTCGGGTGAGTGGGGGTTCTTGCGGGTCTCCTCGAGGTCGGCCGGAGTGACCTTGGCGAGGTAGTCGCGGACCATCGTCAGGCGGCCGGCGCGGGCCTCGAGGACCTCCGCGTACGTCGGGGTTGTCGAGGCGTCGGCGTCGGTGCCGCCGTACCTCAGGCCGATCGGGTGATGCGGCTCGTCGAGCTCCAGGACGGAGCGGCCGAACCAGAGGTCGGTGGCGTGGACGAGGTGCCGCTGCGTCTGCGCGAACGACCACTCGCCGCCCACCGACACATCGACAGTGCCCTCCGGCATCGCGGCGGCGCGTGCCTGGGCGGCCGCCCACGCGTCCTCCACCTTCGCGTACGCCGCCCGGAGCCCCGCCGGATCCTGCGCCAGCCGCTCCGCCCGGCCCGGGAACCGCCGGTTGAGCTCGGCCTCGACGAGCGGCGCCACATCGACGCCGTTCACGATCAGGCTGCCGTCCTTCTCGGTCAGCCACGGCGAGTCGATGTCCGCACCTTGGATGTCGATGCCGCGCATCACCACGCCGGACAGGTCGGCCTCGGTGATCCGGGCGCCGCGCAGGTTCACCTCGTTGAACCGAGCCCCCTTCAGGTTCGCGTCAACGAACTCCGCGCCCTGCAAATCGTCGGTCCGACCGAACTTCGCCATGCCAACTCCCGTGGTTTTCTCGATGTCGCGGCGAGCCTAGCCGTGACCTCGGACACAAAAGTCGTGCGCGCGGCACCCGGCCCGTGATGGGGTCGAAGGACCGGCGAAAGGAACTGGATATGGATGTCCTGGATGCGGCAGCACGGCTCGGCTACTCGGAGCGGGACCGGACACGGTTCGAGGGACTGCGGTACGGCGGCCTGCGGCTACCGGAGAACGCCGCGGACCTGATGGAGTACTGCGGAGTCGATCCGGCCGACCGCAAGGAGATGCTCGCCGCGCGGCCGGACCCGGAGCGCGAACCGGACTGGTGGGCGATCACCGCCGCGCTGGCCGGAGAGATCGAACGCGACGTCGACCTGCCCATTCCGCCCACCGGATTCCGCGGCTGGCCCGCCGTACCGCGGGATGCGTCCGCGGTGGGGTTGTTCGCGGCGGCGTGGGCTTTGCTGGCCAGCGTGCCGCGGCTGCGCGAGCTGCACGCAAGGCGCGGTGTGCCGGAGTCGGTGACCAGAACGAGCGTCTCCGCGCTCGGAGGGCTGATGGGAACGCACCGGCACCTCTGCGGCCGTCCCGGAGTTGGACTGATGTCGATGTGGACGCCGCCGTTGCGGTTCCGTGGCGCCGACTACGAGTTCGGTCGCCACGCGTTCACTCGTACCCAGCTCGGCATGGGCGACGAGGTCTCCGGCCACGTCCTGTCTCTGCACATCCCACCGACCGGCCGGCTCGACGCGCAGGCGTCTGAAGAGTCCATTGCGACAGCCGTGGAGTCGTTCAAGCGCTGGTACCCCGAGGAGCCGGTGAGTGCGTTCGTGTGTCACTCATGGCTGCTGGACCCGCAGTTGGCCGAGTACCTGCGTCCGGAGTCCAACATCATGCGTTTCCAGAGTCGCTTCGACCTGCTGCCGTACCTCCCACCGGACGATCCCAGTGAGGGTGATCGCGATCTGATGCGGCTCGGGCTGCAGATCGCCGTACCAGACCATCCGCTGACCGAGGAGGACCTTTCTGCGGTCCCTCAGGAGACCACTCTGCAGCGTGCGTTCGTCGAGCACCTGCGCGCCGGTCGCCACTGGCACCACCGCACAGGCACCCTGAAGACATGGAGCTGAGGATCCCAGTCGGTCCGGACGAGGTCTGGGCCGACCATCTCGCCGGAGCCGGCGTACCGATCGTCCTGCTGCACCCGGAGACCGGGGACTCACAGGTGTGGGACCCAGTGCTGCCGGGACTGAGCGGTCGACGCGTCCTCCGGTACGACGCACGCGGGTCCGGGCGCTCGTCACGTCCAACCGGTGACTTCTCGCCGCTCGGTGACCTGGAGACCATCCTGAGCCAACTGAACCTCGAGCGGGTGCTGCTGGTCGGCTGCGCAACCGGCGCTGGTACGGCGCTCAGTTTCGCGCTCGTGCACCCCGAGCAGGTGCACGGACTGGTGCTGTTGTACCCCGACGTGCCCGGCTTCCCGCGCCCCGAGAGCACGGGAGCGGACGGGTTCGATGACGACGTGTACGACCAGCTGCACGAGCTCCGGGTGCCGTCCGTCGTGATGGCCGGTGACGAGGACAGCCCGGTCCACGCAGCCATGGCCGGTGCCGCCGCGGCGCGCATCCCCGGCTGCGAGTTCATCTGGACACCCGGCGCCGATCCGCTGCGCCACGCGGACACAGTGACCGACGCCGTCCAACGACTGGCCGGTGACTACGACGCCGGGTAGGACAGGTGCTGGTGGATCATCTTCCAGCCGGTTGCGGTCCTGCGGAAGACGCGGGTGGCTCGGGACGTGGTCTCGGTGCCGTTGGCGGTGATGTGGTCGATGGTCCAGGCGACGGCGAGGTTGCCGGCGGACTCGATGATGGGGTTCGGGATGGTGAACGTGATCGGGTCAGGGCTGGACTTCAGGCCGGCCGCGCAGACCTCGCGGACGGCCGGCTTGCCGCTGTAGTTGCCGTCGATCTCGTACGAGACGACGTCCTCGGCGATCGGCTCCATCAACGCGTCCAGATCGCCGACGGCGGTGTCCTCGCCCCACTTGTCGAGAACAGCGCCGAGGTCCGTCGCGTCGGCGTCCTCGTGCGGGAACGAGTGATGCTCGTGCGTGACGGTCCAGCGGTCGTCGATCTTGCGGAGCCCGATCGTGAGACGCAGGCGCTGGTCAGGGTTGTCGTCCGGGGTGCCGCAGCGCAGCAGCGCGAAGGCGAAAGCCACGTCCGAGCCAGCGGTCACGTCCAGCGACACCAGCTCGAACGACGCACCGGACCGCTGCCACTCGAAGAACCCGGGCCACGTCGCGCGGTACGCGTCCAGCCCGCGAACACCGTCGTACGGCGGGGGCACGTCGAACATCACCAGGTCCGGGGCGTGGTCGGCCATCACCGTGTCCAGATCGCCCGCGTGGACCGCGGTGACCCAGTTCTCGATCAGCGTGCGGATCTCCTGCTCGTCAGTCATGTCTCTCCTCGGTCAGGCAGCTCGTCACCCACTACAACCCGGGAGGATCCACAAACTCATCGGGCAGCCCGAAAGTCGGGAAATCCGCCTCCAGGTACGACACCACTTCGACGATGTCCGAGCCCCGCAGTACGACGACATCCAGCCCGCCGGGCACGTACCGGTCGCCCTTGAGCAGGTAGGTGCCGAAGGCGAGCTGACCGTTCGCGCGAGCAGGCAGGAACCGCCACTCGGAACGCAGCGGTCCGTCGAGCAGGAACGTCCGGATCGCGTCCCGACCGACGAACCAGTCCGGCAGCGGCGGCATCGAGTACTTCGCGTCCGCGGCCAGCATCGCCACGATCGCGTCGACGTCGCGGGCCTCCCACGCGGCCATGTAGCGCCGTACCAAGTCCCGCTCGCCTGACTCGCCCAGCGCGCGCAGAGTCTGCTGCTGACTCGGTACGGCGCTCACCACCGACCGTGCTCGCTGCAGAGCACTGTTGACCGCGGCAACCGACGTATCCAACAGCTCGGACACCTCACGGGCACTGAACGCCAGTACGTCGCGCAGCAGGAGCACTGCCCGTTGCAGCGCGGACAGGTGCTGCAGCGACGCGACGAACGCGAGCTCGACGGACTCCAGCGCCAGCAGCTGCGCCTCGGGAGTCAACGAGGCGGTCCACGTCAGTCGGCTCTCCGGATACGGATCGAGCGCCTCCTCGGCACGCCGTCCGCGGCGCTCGATCAGCGTCAGACATCGGTTGGTGGCGATCTTGTACAGCCACGGACGGATCGATCCGCGGTCCTCGTACCCCTGCAGGCTGCTCCACGCGCGGAGCAGTGTCTCCTGGACGGCATCCTCCGCGTCCGTGTCGGAGCCGAGCATCCGGTAGCAGTGCGCGTGCAGCTCACCACGCCACGGTTCGACCAGTTGTCCGAAGGCGTGCTCGTCACCCGCTCGCGCGGCAGCCAGCAGCTCTTGCATCACTGGCACGCTAACGACTGTCTGGTCCAGCGATCCAGCACCTGTGCCGCTCGACCACTGTCCACAGCCTCCACGCAGCGCGCAAAGCAGTCCGCCAGCGGTTCCAGCCCCCGTTCCAGCGTCAGCGTGGTCAGAGCAGCCGCAGCATTCAGCAGTACGACGTCCCGCACCGGACCGCGTTCTCCGTCGACCACGCCACGCATCAGCCGCGCATTGAACGCGGCGTCACCACCTCGCAGCTCAGCCAATGACGTCGGCCGCAGACCCAGTGAGCGAGGATCGAACATCACCTCCCTAGCAGAGCCGTCATGCACCACCCACAGCCGCGAATAGCCAGTAGTAGTGAGCTTGTCGAGGCCGTCGTCACCACGAGCGACCAGTGCGGACCTGCCTTGGTTGGCCAGCGCACCGGCCAGTACTGGCAGCATCTGCGGGTTGGCGACGCCGACTAGCTGGTGTGGCGGGTCAGCTGGGTTGAGCAGGGGCGCGAGCACGTTGAAAGCCGTGGGGACCGCGAGCTCACGGCGTACCACTGCGACTTGGCGGAGGGCTGGGTTGAAGCGCGGAGCGAACAGGTAGGTCAGTCCGACGTCGGTCGCCATCTGAGCGGCCTCTGTTGCGGACAGGTCGAGTGGGACGCCTAGGTGCTCGACCAGGTCGCTGGAGCCGGCTGCCGAGGAGGAGGCGGCGCGACCGCCGTGTTTGACGACGGTGACACCTGTGGCGGCTACGACCACTGAGGCCATCGTGGAGATGTTCGCTGCACCGGTGCGGTCACCGCCGGTCCCGACGATGTCCACGAACGTTCCAGGGATGTGGACCGGTGTGGCGTGCGAGCGGAGTGCGTCGGCCAGGCCGGTGAGTTCGTCGGCGGTCTCGCCCTTGGCGCGCAGGGCGATCAGGAAGCCGGAGATCTGGGCCGGTGACGCCTCGCCCAGCACCAGTTGGTCCATTGCCCACCCGGTGTCCGCCGCCGAGAGGTCGGAACCGGCCAGGAGCGCGGAGATCAGGCCGGACCAGGTCCGGAGCGTTGTTGCCATCGGCATTCCTCAGGGTGCGGGGCCGCCCACGAGGAGAACATGACAACGGCCGCCTCGCAGGAGACGGCCGGGTGGATGCGCGCGATCAGGCCGTCAGTTGACGGCCCACCACTGACTCACGCGCTGGAACATGACCCTGACAGTAGCGCAGGCAGTGCCTTGTCACATCATGGTGGGTCGATTCGTCAGAGCACTGAGGACAGGAACAGGAAGGGCTGCGGTGGACGGGCACGAGGAGCTGGCGGGGGAGTTCGAGCAGAACCGCGCGCATCTGCGTGCGGTCGCGTACCGGATGCTCGGATCGTTGGCCGAGGCGGAGGACGCCGTTCAGGAGGCTTGGCTGCGGCTGAGCCGGACCGACGTGAGTGATGTCGGCAATCTGGCCGGCTGGCTGACCACTGTGGTGTCCCGGGTTTGTCTGGACATGCTGCGCAGCCGCAAGTCGCGGCGGGAGGACTCGCTGGACACCTACGTGCCGGATCCGATCATCGGCCGGGTGGACGGGGAGTTGGGGCCCGAGGGCGAGGCCATCCAGGCGGATGCGATCGGGCTGGCGCTGCTCGTCGTCCTGGAGACGCTGTCACCGGCGGAGCGGCTGGCGTTCGTCCTGCACGACATGTTCGGCGTCGGGTTCGACGAGATCGCGACGATTGTGGACAAGTCGCCGGCGGCCACCAGGCAGCTGGCGAGTCGCGCCCGGCGACGGGTGCAGGGTGCGCCGGCGAGTGACGGGGACGCGAGCCGGCAGCGCGCGGTCGTCGAGGCCTTCATGGCCGCGTCGCGCGGCGGTGACTTCGAGGCGTTGCTCGAGCTGCTGGACCCGGAGGTGCTGCTGCGCGCCGACGCGGGTTCCGCGAGCGCGGAGTTCGCCGGGCCGGCGGTGTCCAAGCTCGTCCGCGGTGCGAAGGCGGTCGTCGAACAGGCGCTGCTGTTCAGCCGCATGGCGCCGTACAACCAGCTGGTGACCGTGAACGGTCTGCCGGGTGTGATCACCGTCGTCAACGACCGCCTGATGGGTGTCATGGCGGTCACCGTGGCGGACGGCAAGATCACTCAGATCGACATCCTTGCCGACGTCGAACGCCTGGAGATCATCCAGCTACCAGCCTGAGCACCCGCCGAGCCTGCGCCGCCGCGGTCCCCGGAGGATTGCGGTCGGCGCTGGGTCCGCCCGGCCCGATGAGCGTCAGCCAGAACCCGGCCCACAGACACCGCGCCGCCTGGAACCGCTCGGGGTCCACGGCGAAGCGCCGTACCAGTGGAGTCCAGTCGGTCGCGCGGCCCGACAGGTGCTCCACGAGGTTGGCGAGCTCGACAGCCCGGTCACCCAGCCCGGCGTCCTCGAAGTCGATGATGCGAACCCGGGCGCCGTCCCACAGGTAGTTGGCGACGTTGGGGTCGCCGTGCCCGACCACAGGATCCTGTACGTCGGTCACGTCCGCCGGCTCGTTCGCGAGCCAGGCGTGCGCAGCCGCGCCGACCACGCCGTCGATGCCCCGCAACGCGCTCAGCCCCGAGCGGGTGCGGGCGACGAGCGCCGGCAGATCAATGGGGGTCAGACCGGTGGGCGGGACCGACCACAGCGTCTCCAGCGCGTTGCCGAGGGCGGCCAACTGCGCGGCCGTGAGGTCAGCGGGCAGCGGTGCGCCGGGCAGGAGCGTCAGCGTCATCCACGGTGCGGGGTCGCCGGACGAGGTGAGTGGGGTTGGGACGAGCTCCGGGACGGCCTGCGAGAGCAGGGTGAGGGCGGCCCATTCGCGCGCCGGCTCGTCGCGTGACCAGGAGGCGTAGCGCTTCGTGACGGTGCCGCCGGTGACCTCGACCGAATGCGTCATCAGAAAAGTCTGGCCGGGGTGTCAATTACCGGCCTCCCTCTTCGACGTACAGGTAGAAGCAGCTACGTGAGGGAGCGGATCGGATGTCTACGCAGGCGATTGCAGCGGTTGCCACTAACGGCAGTGCCACCAGTGACATCGTGGCCGGGCTGTTGGGGGCGGGGTTCAACGGCGCCGTCCGGCTGCCGGGAGAAGCGGAGTACGACGAGCAGCGTCGGTCCGTGATCCCGTCGGTCGATTCGCGCCCTCTCGTGGTTGCTGAAGCGTTCACCCGGACCGACGTCCAGGCCGCCGTACGGACGGCCCGCGAGTACGGCGTACCGCTGGCCGTGCAGGCCACGGGGCACGGCACTCGGGTCCCCGCCGCCGGCGGGATCCTGCTGAAGACCACCCCGATGACGGCGGTCCTGATCGACCCGGAGCGGCGGATCGCGAAGGTCGCGCCGGGTGCACGCTGGGGCGCCGTACTGGATGCGGCACGCCAGTTTGGGCTCGCTCCGCTGTCCGGGTCGCACCGCGACGTCGGCGTCACCGGATACACGCTCGGCGGCGGGGTCGGCTGGCTGGCCCGCAAGTACGGGTTCGCGGCCGACAGCGTGATCCGCGCCGAGGTCGTCACCGCCGACGGTCGCACCGTCACCGCGAGCGCCGAGCAGCACCCCGAGCTGTTCTGGGCGATCCGCGGCGGCACCGGCAACTTCGGCATCGTCACGTCGCTCGAGTTCCGCCTGTACCCGGTCCGCCAGGTGCACGCCGGCATCGTGTACTACGGCATCGACCGCGCCACCGCGATCCTGCGCCGGTACCGCGACTGGACCGCCACGATCCCCAACGAACTCAGCACCGCGATCGTCCTGACTCGCATCCCCGGCACCGAGCAGCGCGCCGTCGCGATCAAGGTCCTGTATGCCGGCCCCGCGGACCTCGCCGAGCATCTCCTCAAGCCCCTGTTCGAGGTCGCCGGCCAACGCCTCGCCGGTGAGCTCACGACGATCGAGTACGCCGATGCCGCGATGGGTGGCACGCCCGCTCGGCACCTCGACTTCCTGGACACGCTGACCGACGAGGTGATCGACGTGGTCACCGAACTCGAGGACGCGATGGTCGAGGTCCGGCACTGGGGCGGCGCCATGGCGCACCCCGGTCCTGGCGCCGGACCGGTCGGTCACCGCGGGGCGGCGTACTCGCTGATCGTTGACCGCGAGGTGGCCGGGCTGCCGAGCTCGGGACGGACGTTCGTGAACTTCCTCGGCGACCGGGGGCGCGCGGAGACGGCGTACGGCGCCGCGGACTTCGAGCGGCTGCGCGCGGTGAAGCGGAGCTACGACCCGGCGAACTTCTTCCACCTGAACGCCAACATCAGGCCATGAAGAAGCGGTCCGGTCCCCGGAAGGGCGGGGACCGGACCGCTCACAGCTAAGGCGCGTCTCCCCGTCCCCCGCCTACTGCGCGGGACTGGGAGACGCACCCTAGGTCAGACCGTGCCGGAGTTCCCGTAGACGGTCACGTGCACGTGGTCGTAGTGGTTCGCGGTCGTGCTGCCGCGATCCGGCATCGCGCGCCAGCCCTCGCTGCTGCGCTGGACCGTCCAGATGTGCTGCTGCCAGATCAGCTGGCTGACACCGAGCTTCTTGTAGTTGGCCTTCAGCCAGTCCGCGACCTCCTGGCCCTCGGAGCCGCTGACCATGATGTCGAGCGCGTGCCCGGTCGAGTGCTCGGAGCCGCTGTCGCCGGACCGCATCCCGCCGTACGACGTGATGTCGGGGAACTTCGCGCAGATCGCCCGGTGCACCCGGATCGCGTCCTGGGTGATGCCGTCCTCGACGGCGGAACCCGACTTGCAGACCGTCTGGGAGATCGCCCCGACGACGGCCGCGACCGGCTTGGTGGCCGAGAGATACTGCGTCTTCACCCAGCGGGACTTGCCGTCGCTGACGACCTCGGCGTACAGGCCGTCGACCTTGCCGGTGACCGAGACCTTGGTGCCCTTCGGCAGCACGTCCAGCAGGATGCCGGTCAGTGGCAGGGTCCAGAGGTTCACGTCGGTGGTGGTGTACTTCGTGCCGGAGATCTTCGGCGGCGCCGCGTTCACCTCGGCGGAGGCGCGGGTCTTCGCCGCCGTCGGCTTCGGGATCGGAGCCTGCTTCTTGAGGTGCTTCGCCGTCGGGCTCGGCTTCGGCTTCGGCGTCGCGCTCGGCGTCGTCGACGGGGTGTTGATCGGCGGACGCAGAGCGTCCCGGCTGATCGTGGTGTCGCGCGACAGCTGCAGGGACGAGCTGGCGATCGACGGATCGAGGTTGACGTGCTGGCTGGGGAACGCGGCGGCCGAGCCGGTGGCCACCAGGGCTACTGCCGCTCCGGGGATCGCGACCTTCACGATGCCGGGCTGGATGCCCTTCAGGCGCGACTGCTTGTGCCGCGCCTGTCTATGCCGTCCTGCCACTTGTCACCCAATCTGCCGAGACCAAACCGTTATCGACCGGAGGAGTCAAGCACACATCGCCGCACGGGTTCGAATCGGCCTGGAGTCTTAACGCATTACGAACGTCCACAGGCGCGGCCGGTCCGTGATCTGCCCGCTATCCGGAAGTAACCGCTTCGAGATCAAACGCTTGGTGCAGAGATCGGCGTTGTGATCCAGGGCGCGGCGGGCGCCCGGGCTTGCTGGTTGACTGCCCGGGTGGGATTTCGGATCGAAGGCGGTGCGGTCGCCAGGCTGGTGATCAACCGGGTCGCGAAGCGGAACGCCCTGACCCGCGCGATGTGGGAGGCACTGCCCGGACTGCTCGCCGAGCTGGCCGGCGACGACGCCGTGAAGGTCCTGCTGGTGACTGGGGACGGCCCGAGCTTCTCGGCCGGCGCCGACATCCGGGAGCTGATCTCCGGCGACGACCCGGCTGATCCGATGGCCGAGCTGCGGGCCTTCAACCTGCGCGCCCAGGCCGCGTTGCGGGAGTTTCCGAAGCCGACGATCGCGGTGGTCCGCGGGCACTGCATCGGTGGCGGTCTCGAGATCGCGGTGAACTGCGACTTCCGGTTCGCTGCCCGGGACGCGAGTTTCGGCGTGACGCCGGCCCGGATCGGCGTCGTCTATCCGCCGGCCGCGATCAATGTCCTGCTCGATCTGGTCGGCCCGGCCACCACGAAGTACCTGCTCTTCAGTGGTGAGCTGCTGACCGCTGACGAGGCCTGCCTGAAAGGCCTGGTCGATCGGGTGGCCGATGACCCGATGGCGGCGGCCGAGGCGTTCGCGGCCACGGTCGAGACGCGGTCGCAGCTGACGATCCGCTCGGCCAAGGAATCGGTCAACGCACTGCTGGCCGGCGCCGACGCAGACACGGCAGCGGTACGGCGGTATCGCGAAACGATCGCCTCGGGTGAACTCGCGGAAGGAATCGCGGCCTTCACCGAGAAGCGGTCACCGCGGTTCGTCTGGCATCCCCGATGAGATGAGAGTGCCGCGCAACTCGACTCGGTCGCTCACCGCGGCCGATACCTGGCCGGCGATCGCCTGCGCACGGTCGTCGTCGGCGGCGTCGATCAGGTAGAAGCCGGCCAACTGCTCCTTCGCCTCACCGAACGGACCGTCGGTGACCACCTGCTGACCGTCCCGGATCTGCACGATCCGGCCGTCCTCGGGCGGCCGCAGGCCTTCCGAGCTGACCAGCTCACCGGACGCGGCCAGGTCGCGCTCGAGCTGGATCAGCCGGGCCAGCGCCTGATCGTCCTCGGCGGTCCACACCCGGTCGAGGCTCCGGAAGATCATCACGACGTACTTCATGGGATCACCGTAACCAGCGGGACCGACACCTCCCGCACAGCGCCGGTCAGTCAGCGGCGGATGGCGGCGGTCACCGGCGGCTTTGTGGAAAGAAAGGGTCAGTCGGCGCGACATTGTTTCCACAAAGCCGGCGAGGCCCGGGCGGGGCCTGCCACCACCAACTCTGCGAACCCGACAGCGGCTTGGCATCGCCGAGGAACTCAGAACCCCGCGCACCCGGGGGGGTGGCGGGGGCCCCGGGGGGGGGGGCGTTTTTGTGTGGGCCTGCAGGTCCGCCTCTCTCAGCTGACCGTGAAGTCGTCGACCTGGATCCACGTGTCCTTGTTCGGACCGGTGAAGCCGGCGTAGAC
>NZ_JBSHBJ010000009.1:33534-52890 GCF_053611945.1 Kribbella sp. NPDC054772
CGCGCCCCCCCCCCCAACACTAACTATCCCAACCACACGTATGGCCAGACTCCACCTCAGACACACCCCCCCCCACCTCCTCCCGGCCGCCCCCGCCGCCCCGTGGATTTCCTCTGTCAGTTCAGAAGACCACGGCATCAGTACCAGTGGCGTCGGCCACCGACCGCGCGGCCGGTCGCTCCGAGCAGCCACAGAACAGCTCCGACCAGGAGCAGGACGATGCCGATCGTCCACAGGATCGAGATGTGCAGCAGGAACCCGAGAAGCAGCAGGATCAGTCCGAGGACCAGCATGGAACCTCCTTCAACTGGGCCGCCTCACGGTGGCGGCCGCGGGCTCCCGGTTCCCACTCCCGGCCCCCTGAACCTCCAACAGTCGTTTGACCAGCAGGCATCCGGCCAGGCCGATCGCGATGAACAACCACACCGTCGCGAACGCGATCCGGTAGCCGTGCGTCAGTGCGGTCGGAGCGCTACCCGACGTGTTCGCGGTAGCCACGGCGGAGACGGCCGCGACGCCGACCGCGCCACCGATCTGGAAGCTGGCGTTCTGGAGTCCGGAGGCGACTCCAGCGTCCTCGCCGGCGACGTCGCTGAGCGAGGCGATCGAACCTGCGACCGAGCCGGCACCCAGTCCGGCGCCGAAGATCGTCAGACCCCAGAAGGCCAGCTCGAAGTACCCGGAGTCCACGGTCAGTCGAGTCATCAGCGTCGTACCGACTCCTGCGATCAGTAAGGACACAAAGGCGACCAGGCGCGGTCCGACGCGCGTGACGAGGTGCTGGCCGACCATGGACCCCACGACCGCTGCTGCCGCGAGTACTGCGGACATCAGGCCGTAGCGGATCGCGGACGCACCTAGAGCGAGCTGGGCGTACTGCGTGTACACGAAGTTGAGTCCGAACGCAGCCAGGCCCCAGGCGATCGTGATGAGGTTCCCGCCGACCAGCGTGCGCGATCGGAAGATTCGAAGCGGCACGAGGGGTGCTGCGGATCGCTTCTCTACAAGGACGAATAGAGCGAAGAGAACAGCCGAGAGCAGAGCTAGAAGAGCCGTCCGCATCGCTGACGACTCTGGTGCCTCGATGACGGCGTACACGAGGACGATGAGCGCAGCGGTGACAGTGGCGGCGCCTGCGAGGTCGAAACCGCGGCGTCCGGGTCCGCGGCTGTCGAGCAGCAGTACGGGCGCCAGTACGACGACAAGGAGGCAGACCGGCACATTGATGAAGAAGATCCACTGCCAGCCGAGTCCGTCCGTGACCGGGCCGCCGACGAGCGAACCCGCCGTACCGCCGACCCCACTGGTCGCACCCCAGATCCCCAACGCCTTGTTGCGATCCGGTCCGGACGGGAACGTGGTCATCACGATCGACAGCGCGCTGGGCGCGAGTACGGCGGCCGCGGCGCCCTGCAGGCCGCGCGCGAGGACGAGAGCGTCACCACTCCACGCGAAGCCGCACAGCAGGGAGGACCCCGCGAAGAGCAGCAGTCCGGTGATGAAGACCCGTCGACGCCCCAGGAGGTCGGAGATCCGGCCGCCGAGCAGCAGCAGGCCACCGAACATCAGCGCGTACCCACTCGGCACCCACTGCACGCCACCGGTCGAGAACGTCAGCTCCCGCTCGATCGACGGTACGGCGACCAGCACGATCGAAGCGTCCAGGATGATCATGAACCCGGTCAGGCAGAGCAACGCCAGCGCGAGCCAGCGCTTCGATTCCGAAACCATCAGCCATCTCCAGTACGCCGGGACGCCCCGGCTGAGCGTCACTCGCCGGAGACGTCGGCGCCGACCTGGTGTACTTCGACATTCCGGAACTGTCGAAGTACGCCGGGTCTGTTTCGACGTACCTGTTAACTGGAGGTCACCGCGGCCTCCACTGGGGACAGGATGGTGTCTGTGAAGTACATGCTGCTGATCTACAGCAACCCCGAGAGCTGGGCGAGCCTGTCGGCCGAGCAACGCGACGGGCTGGTCGAGGCGCACGAGACGCTGTCCAGGGAGCTGACCGAACAAGGCCTGCTGGTCAGCGCGGCCGGTCTGGCCGACCCGATCACCACGCGGACCGTGCAGGTGCGGGACGACACCGCGACCACCACCGACGGGCCGTACGCCGAGGCGAAGGAACACCTGGCCGGCTTCTACCTGGTCGAGTGCGAGAACATCGACCAGGCGATCGGGTACGCCGCCCGGATGCCCGACGCGGAGTACGTCGCCGTGGAGGTGCGACCTGTGATGGACATGTCCGGGCTGGAAATGTGAGTAACTTCGACCTGCTGCTCCGGGAGCAGGCGCCGCAGGTGCTGAGTGCGCTGGTCCGGCACTACGGCCACTTCGACCTGGCCGAGGAAGCGGTCCAGGAGGCGCTGCTGGCGGCCGCGCAGCAGTGGCCGTCCGAGGGCGTGCCGGACAACCCGCGGGGCTGGCTGATCCGGGTCGGGTCGCGGCGGCTGACCGATCTGCTCCGCAGCGAGTCCGCGCGGCGGCGCCGGGAGGAGAACGCCGCGCAGCTCGCCGCTCCGGAGGAGTTCGTTGCCTCCGGCCCGGAGATCGACGATCCCGGCGGCCGGGACGACACGCTGACGTTGCTGTTCCTCTGCTGCCATCCGGCCCTGTCGCCGGCGTCCCAGATCGCGCTGACGCTGCGCGCGGTCGGTGGCCTCAGTACCGCGCAGATCGCGGCCGCGTTCCTGGTGCCGGAGGCAACCATGGCGCAGCGGATCAGCCGGGCGAAGCGGAGTATCAAGCAGGCGGGTAGTTCGTTCGAGATGCCGCCCGAGGCGGACCGGGACGAGCGGATGGGCGCCGTACTGCATGTGCTCTACCTGATCTTCAACGAGGGCTACACGGCGTCGTCCGGTACGTCGCTGCACAGTGCGGAGCTCACCACCGAGGCGATCCGGCTGGTGCGCGGCGTACGGAAGCTGCTGCCGGACGACGGTGAGGTGGCCGGACTGCTGGCGCTGATGCTGCTCACCGATGCGCGACGGCCGGCGCGGACCGGGGCTGACGGGACACTGATACCGCTGTCCGAGCAGGACAGAACCCTGTGGAACAAGACGCTGATCGTCGAGGGCGAGGCATTGGTGTCCGATGCGCTGTCCCGAACGCAGCTGGGTCCGTACCAGGTGCAGGCCGCGATCGCAGCGGTGCACGACACGGCTGCGCGCGCCGACGACACCGACTGGCGGCAGATCGTCGCGCTGTACGACGTACTCGAGCAGCTGGTCGACAACCCGATGGTGAAGCTCAACCACGCAGTCGCTGTCGGTATGGCGGTCGGACCGAAGGAGGGCCTCGCCGTGCTTGAGCCACTCGAGTCGGACGACCGCATGAACCATCGGCTGGAGGCTGTCCGCGCGCATCTGCTCGAGATGTCCGGGGACACCGCCGCTGCGCGCGAGAGCTACCTGCTGGCGGCCCGGCGTACGACGAGTGTGCCGGAGCGGAACTACCTGCAGTCGAAGGCGGACCGCCTGGACTGAAGTCGCGCTGGACCTCTGGATGTGTCAGGTTGGACGAGTGGATCTCACCAGGGCGTCACTCCTCCGGGAGATGCTGAGCGGCACCGAACTGGGTAGCCGCACCACCGAGTTCGGCTATGCGCTGCGGCGGTTCACCACCAGGCGCAGCGGCCTGATGCTGTTCGGGCCGGTCGACGAAGAGCCCTGGCACCTGACCGCGCACCTGGACGACGAACTGCACCGCGCCGGCGTGGAGGACATGCGACCGTCCCTGGTCCGCTGGGCGCCACCACCGGATGCCCCGCCACACTTGGCGATTGGTCTGGACCGCCTACGGGACGCAGGTCGTGGTGAGTCCCTGCTGGTCGTGGCCGAAGAGAATCCGGCCACCACACTGCTCGAGCGGATCAACGACGTACGACGCCGCGGTACGACGATCTTCAGCATCGGGAACGGGGACCAGGAGCTGGCGTCACTCAGCCACGAGACGCTCGTCCCCGAGCTGCTGGTGCCGGACGGGTTCGGGTGGACGAGCCGGCCGATCGAGTACGACCACGACGAGCCGCAGTCGGCGCTGACCGAGGTGGAACCGCAGATCGCCGAGGGTTTCGAGACAGCGCAGCACCTGGTCAGCCTCGCCGCCGCGGACGAGGAGGCAGGCCGCTCCGGCTGGCGCAGCCGGCTGCGGAACGCCATCGAGCGACTTGGCGGAGAGCCGGCCTAGGCGTCCAGGTACAAGGCGGCGAGCCGCGGCAGGTGGGACTCGAGATCGTCCGAGTCGTCGAAGTCGATCTCGTTGCCTGCGGGCAGATCCGGCGTGTCCGGCGCGTCCGCGTCGACCGCTTTCCAGTACGCCGCCGCGTCCCCGGTCACGTTCTTGTACGCGTGACTCCCGACGTGCAGGATCCCTTCGCCGTCGAACCCCTCGAAGCCCTCCGGCCGGTCCTCGTCCACCACGTCGGCGAGCGAGTCCGGGTCGGTCAGCGCGGCGTCCCACACCTCCCGGCCCTGGGCGATCAGCCAGCCACGGAACGAGTCGAACCCGTCCTCCGAGGCACCGGAGTTGATCAGGTACGCCGCCGCCCAGAGATCCCACCGGTACGACTCGACCTGCAGCCGCGCCAGCTCGACCCCGAACCCGGCGATCTCCCCGGTCGCGGCCAGTCCGAGCACCTTGGTCAACGCGTCCGCCACCCCGTCCGGATCCGCCACGGTGTCGTCCACCGTGGCCCGCGCATCCTCGACCAGCCCCCAGAAACCATCCCTGTCCACCCCCAAACCATCTCACCGACCCCGGGACAGCGGGAGCGCTGATCCGCAACGAATTAGGTGCGGTCGGCGAACTCCCGGAGTACTGGTGCGAGGGTTGTTGGTTCGGTGCTGTGGTTCTCGCCGGGGATGGCTTTGAGGGTGGCGGTCGGGAGGTGGGCGGCTATGGCCTGCGCGCCTGATGAGAGGGCGGGCCAGGTCTGGTCGCCGTGCAGGACCAGGACGGGGACCTTGACACCGGCCCAGCGGTCTTCCGGCAACGGGTTGCCGGACATGGTCGTGCCCATGATGCGGCCGTCGTACGCGATCGTGTGGGCGATCTCCTCGACGGGCGCCCAGTACGGCGACTGCTTCATCCCGGCGACTGCCTCGGTGGGCAGGCCGGCGGCTGCGGTCATGAACAGCTCGGCGGCGCGGTCGCGACGGCCTTCGGCGACGAACGCATCGAGCTGCTCGACGTAGTCAGCCGGCAGTGGCGGCCGGACGTCGTCCACAACAACCGGCGGCTCGAACAGCACCAGCCCGGCGATCGGCAGCCCGGCGGCCGCGGCGTCCAGCGCCAGCAGGGCACCCGACGACCAGCCGAACACGATGGCCGGCTGCCCAGCGTCCGCGATCAGTGCCTCGATGTCCTCGATCTCCCGCTGGATCGCGTACGGCGCGGTGTCGCCGCTCGCGCCCCGCCCGCGCCGGTCGTACACGGAGGTCCGGAACGAGTCGCTCAGCAGCTTCCCGACCTCGGCGTTCGCCGGGTTGACGGCGCGGTGCGCGGTCGCCCCGTCGACCAGGATCAGCGGCCGGCCGGCGCCGTACGCGTCGAAGGCGATCGTCGTGCCGTCGGTGGATGTCACGGTGCTCATGATGGTTTTCCCTCCCTGAAGAACTAGACCGTACAGTACTCAACGGAGAACTGGACTGTCTAGTATGATTTCCGGATCCGACCGGAGGAGGGCTTCGTGGAGCAGCTGGAGACCGAGGGCCGGACGCCGCGCAAGCGCCGCGCGATCCTGGCCGCCGCGACCGAGGTGTTCCTGCAGCACGGGTACCTCGGCGCGAGCATGGACGAAGTGGCCGCGCGGGCCGGCGTCTCCAAACAGACCGTCTACAAGCAGTTCGAGAACAAGGAACGGCTGTTCGCCGAGATCGTCCTCGGCACCAGCGACCAGCTGATCGACGGCCTGCTCCAGGCGTACGTCGACACTCTCGACGGAGCCGACGACGCCCGGGAAGCCCTGCGTGCGTTGGCGTATCGCCTGCTCCAGAGCCTCACCGCCGACAGCGTTCTGCAGCTCCGCCGGCTCGTGATCGCGGAGGCGGACCGGTTTCCCGAGGTGTGCGGCGCCTGGTTCACCAGCGGTTTCGAGAAGTCCCTCGACGCGCTCGGGCAGGCGTTGGCGAAACTGAGTGACCGCGGTCTGCTCAAGGAGCTCGATGACCCGACGCTGGCGGCGTACCAGTTCGCCGGTCTGGTGATGTACAAGCCGATGAACCGGGCGATGTTCGCGGGCACCCGGCAGCGGCCGAAGCCGGACGAGCTGGACAAGCTCGCGGACCGGGCGACCGACGTGTTCCTCGCCGCCTACGGAGCTTGATCGCTACTGGTCGTCCACGGCGGACGGGGGCCGCTTCGCTCTCGACGGACGGGTGATGTGCAGATGGATGCGCCAGCCCGCCCAGGCGAACAGGCCGACCGGAATCGGCAGCCAGAAGGAGAACAGCCGATACAGCAGCGTCCCGATGAGCGCGGTGTCCGCGCTGACTCCGATCAGGACCAGTAGCGCGGTGAGACCGGCGTCGACGAAGCCGAGGCCGCCTGGCGTGATCGGGATCATCGCGAGCGCCTGAGCGACGACGTACGCCAGCAGCACCATGGACGGGCGGGCATGCGCATGGAGCGCGGCGAGCGCCGCGACGAGGGCGGCGTAGTCGAACATCCGGTTCGCGGCCGCCGACAGGGCCGCACCCCACCAATGGCCTTCGAAGGCCGCGGCCACGCGATCTCGCTGTGCGACCAGAGCAGCGGCGCAGCTGTCGGCGGTCACGCTCCGCTTGAGCACGTGGACGACGCGGCCGATCCCACGACCGACCAGTACGACGAACCGTTCCCAGGTCAGCGCGGTGAGCCCGAGGCCGACGATGACGATCGCCATGATCAGCGAGACCAGGACACCGAGCTCCAGTTGCTTCGCCGGCGGCGGGCCGATCAGTACGGCGGGCACCGTGAGGACCGGCAACAGCAGCAGCACGCCGGTCGTGATCAGGCCCATCGCGGTCAAGGCGGAGGTGACGACTGCCGCCGGCTGTCCGGCCTGGATCAGGAGTTTGCCTTGCAGGACTCCGCCGGTGGCCGGGCCGCCGGGGACGACCTTGGCGGCGGCGTTCCCGGCCAGTTGCGCCGTCGCGATCGTGCCCCACCCCGCGGGTGCCGGTGGCGGATCCTCGCTCGCGGGATGTGGGGCCAGAGCCAGTTTGGCGAGCCACCACAACGCGGCGAAGCTCAACGTTTCCAGGACGACGAGGACGGCGAACCACCACAGATCCACGTCCGCGAGGCGCGGCCAGGCACCGAAGAGGGACAGGATGCTCGGCGCGACGATGTACAGACCGACACCGGTGATGGCCAGGCCGACAGCGCGGCCGCCCCAACGCCGCACCAATCCCCCGAATCCCCCGCCAGCGACGCGCATCTCTCACCTCGCCCAGTGCACCACCCGCCTCGCCACCATACCGCGACCGGCTGAGCTCAGAGGGTGCCCCGGGTGGATGTCCGGACGACCAGCTCCGGTGTGAAGGTGACGCGCTGGTGCTCGTGGTCGGGGTTCGACGACTCGTCCAGCAGGAGTTCCGCGGCGGTGCGACCGAGCAACTGGCGCGGCTGACGCACCGATGTCAGCGGTACGGCGGCTGCCTCGGCGAACTCGATGTCGTCGTACCCGACGATCGCGAGATCCTCCGGGACGCGTAGCCCGAGGCTCACGCACTGTTGCAGCAGTCCCAGCGCCAGCAGGTCGTTCGCGCAGAACGCGGCGGTCGGCCGGCGGTCCGCGGGGAGGCCGGCGAGTCGTTGCCCGGCGCCCCTACCTTCGGCGACCGTGAGCGCGCCGGTGGTGAGCTCGACGAGATCCGTGGCGGGCTTGCCGGCTGTCCGGAGCGCGCGCCGGGCGCCGTCGCGCCGGTCGATGACCTGGCCGATGGTGTTCGGCCCGCCGACGTACGCGATCCGCTGGTGGCCGAGCTCGAGCAGATGCGCGATCGCGAGCTCCCCGCCGAGTACGTCGTTGACCGCGACCGAGCAGTGCTCCGCGTCGTCGATGGCCCGGTCCACCACGACCACCGGCGTACCGCGGGAGGGCAGTTTGCGCAGGCGGGACGAGTTCTGGTCGATCGGCGTGATCAGGATGCCCTGGACGCGCTGCTGCTCGAGCAGATCCAGGTACGCCGCCTCGCGGTCCGCGTCCTCGCTGCTGTTGCAGAGGAACACCGAGAGTCCGGCCGCGCGAGCAGCCTCCTCGACGCCCTTTGCGACGTCGGTGAAGAACGGGTTGCCGGCGTCGAGCATCAGGTAGGCGAGGATCCGGCTGGAACCGGCGCGCAACTGCCGGGCCGACTCGTTGCGCACGAAGCCGAGCGAGGCCATCGCCGCCTCGACCTTCGCCCGGGTCAGCGGACTGACCACCTCGGGCCGGTTCAGCACGTTCGAGACGGTGCCCAGGGAGACGCCGGCCGCGGCGGCGACCGCCTTCACGCCGGCCGCGTGCGGCTTCGGGGCCCGGCGCCGCCGGGTCCGTTCGGGCAGGGCTTCGGCATCGTCCACGGACCCGAGACCTCCCTGCGCACTTGAAACGTCTTAGCTGCCGAAGAATACCCGGTGTCCGGCGAATCTCCGCAGCGCCGGTCCGGGATCGGCCGCAAAAGCTGGTCAGCCTCTTGACGGCTCAGGGGACTCGCACTTAGCGTCAGGGGACGTCGTTGAAACCTTTCATCGACTCCGCCCGCCCCAGGTAGAGGTGACGCAGTGAATCGTTATTGCTTCTGCCTGCAGGTTCGGCCCGACCGCCTCGACGAGTACGTCGACCGGCACCGTGACGTCTGGCCGGACATGCAGGCGGCGTTGCGCGACTCCGGCTGGCACAACTACTCGCTGTTCCTCCGCGCCGACGGCCTGCTGATCGGGTACGTCGAGTCCGCGGACCTGGAGGCGGCGCAGCAGGCGATGGCGGCGACCGAGGTGAACACCCGATGGCAGGCGCAGATGACGGACTTCTTCAGCGGAACCGACGGCCGGCCGCCGGACGAGTCGTTCCAGCTGCTGCCCGAGATCTTCCACCTGTCCGCACAAGCTTCCTGAAGGGGACTGACACCATGACGACCGAAGCCGTGAAGGCCGCCCTCAGCCGCCAGGAGATCGAGCTGCCCTCGTGGGCGTTCGGCAACTCGGGCACCCGGTTCAAGGTGTTCTCCCAGCCCGGCGTCCCGCGGTCGCCGGAGGAGAAGATCGCCGACGCGGCCGTGGTGCACAAGTACACCGGGGTGGCGCCGAGCGTCGCGCTGCACATCCCCTGGGACAAGGTGGACGACTACGCGGCGCTGTCGGCGTACGCGAAGGAGCAGGGTGTCCGGCTCGGGGCGATCAACAGCAACGTGTTCCAGGACGACGACTACAAGCTCGGCAGCGTCACGAACCCGGATCCCGCGGTCCGCCGGAAGGCCACCGACCACCTGCTCGAATGCGTCGACATCATGGACGCGACCGGGTCCCGCGACCTGAAGCTGTGGTTCTCCGACGGCACGAACTACCCGGGCCAGGACGACATCCAGGACCGCCAGGACCGGCTCGCGACCGCGCTGAAGGAGGTCTACGACCGGCTCGCTGACGACCAGCGGATGCTGCTGGAGTACAAGCTGTTCGAGCCGGCCTTCTACACCACGGACGTGCCGGACTGGGGTACGTCGTACGCGCACTGTCTCGAACTGGGGCCGAAGGCAACGGTCTGTATCGACACCGGGCACCACGCGCCGGGGACCAACATCGAGTTCATCGTGGCGTTCCTGCTGCGCACCAAGAAGCTCGGCGCGTTCGACTTCAACAGCCGGTTCTACGCCGACGACGACCTGATGGTCGGGGCGGCGGACCCGTTCCAGTTGTTCCGGATCATGAACGAGATCGTCCGCGGCGACGCGCTCGACCCGGACGCCGGGATCGCGTTCATGCTCGACCAGTGTCACAACATCGAGGAGAAGATCCCCGCGATCATCCGCTCGGTGATGAACGTCCAGGAGGCCACCGCCAAGGCGCTGCTGGTGGACCGGGACGCGCTGCGGAAGGCGCAGCAGGAAGGCGACGTCCTCGGTGCGAACGCGGCGCTGATGGATGCCTACAACACCGACGTCCGGCCGCTGCTCGCGGAGCTGCGCGAGTCCCAGGGCATGGACGCCGACCCGATCGCCGCGTACAAGCGCAGCGGCTACTTCGACCAGATCACCAAGGACCGTGCCGACGGTCAGCAAGCCGGATGGGGAGCCTGAACAGAGATGACCGACACGTCAGCCGAGCTCGTTGCGCGTAGCAACCGACTGGGTGCCGATCCACGCAACACCAACTACGCCGGCGGCAACACGTCGGCCAAGGGCACCGAGACCGACCCGGTCACGCAGCAGCCCGTGGACCTGGTGTGGGTGAAGGGTTCCGGCGGCGACCTCGGCACCCTGACGGCCAAGGGCCTGGCGGTACTGCGTCTCGACCGGCTGAACGCCCTGGTCGACTCCTACCCGGGCGTCGACCGCGAGGACGAGATGGTCGCCGCGTTCGACTACTGCCTGCACGGCAAGGGCGGCGCGGCGCCGTCGATCGACACGGCGATGCACGGGCTGGTCGACGCCCCTCATGTCGACCACCTGCACCCGGACTCCGGGATCGCACTGGCGACCGCGACGGACGGCGAGAAGCTCACCGCGGAGTGCTTCGGCGACCGCGTCGTGTGGGTCCCGTGGCGGCGCCCCGGCTTCCAGCTCGGACTCGACATCGCGGCCGTGAAGCGGGAGAACCCGCAGGCGATCGGCTGCATCCTCGGCGGCCACGGCATCACCGCGTGGGGCGACACGTCCGAGGAGTGCGAGGCGAACTCCCTCGACATCATCCGTACGGCGGAACGCTTCCTCGCCGAGCGTGGTGTCGCGGAGCCGTTCGGTGCCGTGGTGGCCGGCTTCGAACCGCTCGACCCGACGGAACGCCGCCTGAAGGCCGCTGCGCTGGCGCCGGTCATCCGCGGGCTGGCGTCGACCGACAAGCCGCAGGTGGGCCACTTCAACGACTCCGACGTCGTGCTCGAGTTCACCGCCCGGGAGAAGCTGGCCGAGTTGGCCGCGCTCGGCACGTCCTGCCCGGACCATTTCCTGCGCACCAAGGTCCGCCCGCTGGTCCTGGACCTTCCGGCCGCCGCGTCGATCGAGGACTCAGTCGCTCGGCTGAAGGAACTGCACGCCGCCTATCGCGAGGAGTATGCGGCGTACTACAACCGGCACGCCGAGGCGGACAGCCCGGCGATGCGGGGTGCGGATCCGGCGATCGTGCTCGTCCCGGGCGTCGGGATGTTCAGCTTCGGCAAGGACAAGCAGACCGCGCGGGTGGCCGGCGAGTTCTACGTGAACGCGATCAACGTGATGCGCGGAGCCGAGGCGGTGTCGACGTACGCACCGATCGACGAGCGGGAGAAGTTCCGGATCGAGTACTGGGCGCTCGAAGAGGCGAAGCTGCAGCGGATGCCGAAGCCGAAGCCGCTGGCCACCCGGGTCGCGTTCGTGACCGGTGGCGGGTCGGGTATCGGTAAGGCGATCGCGCAGCGGCTCGCGGCCGAGGGCGCGTGTGTCGTGGTCGCGGACCTGGACCAGGCGGCGGCCGAAGCGGTGGCCAAGGAGATCGGCTCGTCCGACGTGGCGGTCGCGGTCGGCGCGGACGTGTCGTCGGCGGACGCCGTCGAGGCGGCGCTGCGCGAGGCCGTGCTGGCGTTCGGCGGTGTCGACCTGATCGTCAACAACGCCGGGCTGTCGATCTCGAAGTCGTTGCTCGACACAACGGACCGCGACTGGGACCTGCAGCACGACGTGATGGCGAAGGGCTCGTTCCTGGTCTCGCGGGCGGCCGCGCGGATCCTGATCGACCAGGAGATGGGCGGCGACATCGTCTACATCTCCAGCAAGAACGCGGTCTTCGCGGGCCCGAACAACGTCGCGTACGGCGCCGCGAAGGCGGACCAGGCGCACCAGGTCCGGCTGCTCGCGGCCGAGCTCGGCGAGCACGGGATCCGGGTCAACGGCGTGAACCCCGACGGCGTCGTCCGTGGCTCCGGCATCTTCGCCGGTGGCTGGGGAGCGAAGCGGGCCGCGGTGTACGGCGTACCGGAGGAGGAGCTGGGTGCGTACTACGCGCGGCGGACGCTGCTGAAGCGCGAGGTGCTGCCGGAGAACGTCGCGGCCGCGGTGTTCGCGTTGACCGGTGGCGACCTCACCCACACGACCGGTCTGCACGTGCCTGTCGACGCCGGCGTGGCTGCCGCGTTCCTGCGGTAGGAGCGCGGCCGTGAAGCGGGTTGCCGCGGTGGACCTGGGTGCGTCGAGCGGGCGGGTGATGCTCGGCGAGGTAGGTCCGCACGTCCTCGAGTTGCGCGAGCTCAACCGGTTCTGGAACGGGCCGGTCCGGGTGCGTGGGACGCTGCACTGGGACGTCCTGCACCTGTACCGCTCGATCCTCGAAGGACTGCAGCTGGCCGGCTCGATCGACAGCCTCGGGATCGATTCCTGGGCTGTCGACTACGGACTGCTCGACGCGTCGGGCGGCCTGCTGGGCAACCCCGTGCACTACCGCGACTCCCGCACCGACGGCGTGATGGACCAGGTCCTGCAGAAGATCCCCGCAGCGGACCTGTACGCCGCGACGGGCCTGCAGCAACTCCCGTTCAACACCATCTACCAGCTCGCTACCGAGACGCTGGACTCTGCAGACAGCCTGTTGATGATCCCCGACCTCCTCAGCTACTGGATGACCGGAGAGATCGGCGTCGAGCGCACCAACGCCTCAACCACCCAGCTGTACGACGTTCGCTCGCGGGACTGGAGTGACGACCTGATTTCGCGGATGGGATTGCCGCGCCGACTGTTCCCGGAACTGCGGGAGCCCGGTGATGTCGTCGGCACTGTGCTCCCCGACGAGACCGGGTTGGCGCCGGAGATCTCGGTCATCGCGGTCGGATCGCATGACACGGCATCTGCCGTGGTCGCTGTGCCGGCAGAGGGGGAGCGGTTCGCGTACATCTCGTCCGGGACCTGGTCGCTCGTCGGGCTCGAGCTCGACGCGCCGGTGCTGACCGACGAGGCGCGGGCGGCGAACTTCACCAACGAAGGCGGCGTCGACGGACGGATCCGGTTCCTGCGGAACGTGATGGGGCTGTGGATCCTCCAGGAGTGCCAACGGGTCTGGGGCGACGACGACGTCACCGGTCTGTTGCGCGCCGCGGCCGAGGCGCCGCCGTTCGCGGTGCTGATCGACCCGG
This sequence comes from Kribbella sp. NPDC054772, assembly GCF_053611945.1. Taxonomy (NCBI): domain Bacteria; kingdom Bacillati; phylum Actinomycetota; class Actinomycetes; order Propionibacteriales; family Kribbellaceae; genus Kribbella; species Kribbella sp. NPDC054772. Next base: position 46,817 of record NZ_JBSHBJ010000009.1, read on the forward strand.
ACGCTCCCGAATTCCTTGCTCCTGGCAACATGCCGGCCCGGATCGACGAGCACTGCCGAGCGACCGGGCAGGAGCCGCCGCGGTCCCGCGGTGCCGTGGTGCGGTGCATCCTGGAGAGTCTCGCGCTGGCGTACCGCCGTACCCTGCGGTCGGCGCAGGCGCTCGCGGACCGCGTGGTCGACGTACTGCACGTGATCGGTGGTGGATCGCAGAACGAGCTGCTGTGTCAGCTCACCGCCGACGCCTGCGGCGTACCTGTCCTGGCCGGACCCGTCGAGGCGTCCGCGCTCGGCAACGTTCTCGTCCAAGCTCGCGCCCTCGGCGAGCCGTTCCCGGATCTGCGCGCGATGCGTGCCCTGGTCCGGTCCACACATTCTCTGCGGCGCTACGACCCGCAGGGCAAACCGGCCGACTGGGACGCCGCCGAGTCCCGGATGTTCGGAACAAGGTGATTCGCATGACCGTCCTCCCCCAGGAACTCCGACCGCTCGCCCGCCGGGTACCGCCGCGCGAGATCAGCCACGACGACCTGCAGCTGCTCCGGCTGCTCGCCACCGGCCTCCCGGTCGACGGCGTCGCCCGCCGCCTCGACCTGTCCGAACGCACCGTCCGTCGCCGGACCCGCCTGATCTGTGACCGGCTCGGCTTCAGCACCGCCATCGAAGCCATCGTCTGGGCGGCCCGCCGCGGGCTCGTCTGAGGCAGGCGTTGGCTGCGGGGCGCCGGAAGCACGGCGTTTAGCGGGCGACGGCCTCCGGGTACCGGACGTTCTGATCATCGAGCCGAGGAGGACCGATGAACGGAATGACCATCGTCTGGATCGTCGTCGCCCTGGCCGTGCTGGTCATCGTGGTCGCGCTGATCGCCGGCACGATGTCGCGCAGGTCGCGGGATCGCGCCGAGCGGGCGGCGTACGAGCACGAGCAGCAGGCCCGCGCGAGCGCTGCGCAGGCCGAGAAACAGCAAGCCGTCGCCGACGAGGTGGACGCCCGGGCCCGCGAGGCGCAGGCGATCGCCGACGAGCAGGCGGCCGAGGCGCGCCGGCTGACCGCCGGTGCGAGCGAACGCCGCGAGGCCGCCGCGCAGTCGCGCGCGGAGTCCGAGGAACACCGCGACCGCGCGCAGAACCTGTGGCCGGACAACAGCCGCGAAGAGACCGCGGAATCGCCCGACCAGCCGCCGAACTGGGACGACGGCAGTCACCCGCACGACCCGCGGCACGCGCGGCAGTCGCGGGCTGACTAGATCAGGTACCTGAACTCGGGGGAGTTCGGGTTGATGCGCTCGATGTCCAGCGGCGTGGCGGCCATCCGGGCCAGCAGGCCCGGGAGGTCGTCGCGGCTGCTGATCTCCAGGCCGACCAGCGCGACACCGGTCTCGCGGTTGTTGCGCTTCACGTACTCGAAGAGCGTGATGTCGTCGTCCGGGCCGAGCGCGTCGTCGAGGAACGTGCGCAAGGCGCCGGGCTCCTGCGGGAACGTCACCAGGAAGTAGTGCTTGAGGCCTTCGTACACCAGCGATCGCTCGAGGATCTCGCCGTACCGGCTGACGTCGTTGTTGCCGCCGGAGAGCAGGCAGACGACGGTCTCGCCGGGGCGCACGTCGAGACCGTTGCCCAGGGCACTTGTCGACAAGGCGCCCGCGGGCTCCGCGATCAGCCCGTCGGTCTGGTAGAGCGCGAGCATCTCGGAGCAGACCAGACCCTCGGGCACGGACATCAGCTCGACACCGGCCCGCCGTACCAGCGGAAGGGGCACTTCACCAACGCGTCGTACGGCGGCACCGTCCACGAAACTGTCGAGCTGCGGCAACGTCACCGGCTCACCGGCCGCCAGCGCGGCCGCCATACTCGCCGCGCCACCGGGCTCGACGCCGACGATCCGTACGCCGGGATGCCGCTCGGCGATCCACGTTGCAACCCCCGCAACGAGACCGCCACCACCAACAGGGACGACGAGTACGTCGGGCGCGTGCCCGAGCTGCTCCACCAACTCGACGGCCACCGTCCCCTGCCCGGCCACAGTGCGCGGATCGTCGAACGCGGGCACCATCGTCGCCCCGGTCGCCGCACTCTCCGCGAGTGCCGCGGCGGCCGCGTCGTCGTACGTGTCGCCGGTGACGATCACCGTGATCTGCTTGCCGCCGAGCGCCGCGATCCGGTCCCGCTTCTGCCGCGGCGTCGTACGTGGGACGTAGACCTTGCCCCGGACGCCGAGGATGTGGCACGAATACGCCAACCCCTGACCATGGTTGCCAGCACTCGCGCAGACGACACCGGCGGCCTTGGCCGCGTCGTCCAGCTGGGCGATCAGGTTGTACGCGCCGCGCAGCTTGTAGGAACGCCCGATCTGCAGATCTTCGCGCTTCAGCCAGACCTGTGCGCCGGTGCGCTCGGAGAGCCGGAGGTTGCGCTGCAACGGGGTCCGGACGGCGACGCCGTCCAGGCGCTTGATGGCGGCCTCGATCGCCGCGGCGTCGACCCCGTCAACGAGCTCCGGAGGGGTTGGTCGAGCGCCTGAACTGCTGCCCTGCATGACGTTCCTTCCCGTGCATTTGCACGATCTTCGACGATTCGCTCGCTGCACAAGACGATTCGCGTCCAGAGTCCGGACCGGTGGATAGCTTTGCGTATCAGACTCTTGCACCATGCGTGAAAGGGTCCTTCACTGGGCAGTCTAGTTTTCATACGCTCACTCGGTGTAACGACCAGGGCCTTGGAAGAGATGAGCAGTTCAAAGCCGGTCTAGTGAGGACTGGAGGGCACAGATGGAACTGATTCCGTTCAGTCTGTGGGGAGACGCGTTGTGGTGTGGTCAGGAAGTCGTGCGGGAGGCCCCGCACGAGCAGGCGATCCGTAGCCTGTTCCCGGACCCCATCCCGGCGCGTGGCGCAGATCTGGACACCGAGGCGGACCTCGTCCCGGAACCGCACAACCGTTTCGACCCGCGGTCGATCGCCGTCCGGGTGCAGGGCAAGGTTGTCGGCTATCTGCCGAGGGACGACGCGCACCGGTACCACCCGGTGCTGTCAGGACTGGTGGCGCAAGGCCTGCGACCGCAGGTGCCGTGCCACTTGTGGGTGAGCGAATGGGAGCCGGCGGACTGGGACGGCAAGGGCACCCAGGGCACCGAGTTCCACGCGAACGTCGCGGTCGCCCTCGGGCAGCCGCACATGCTCGTCCCGGTGAATCTGCCCCCGCCAGGCAGTTTTCACCTGCTACCGCCCGGCAGCGGCATCGTCGTCCCGGGCAGCGAGGTGCATCCCGACGTCCTGGCGCCGTTCTTCCGCGCGGAGGGCGAGTGCTGGGCGTACGCCACCATGCACGCGATCGAGGAGGAGGACAGCATTCAGGACCGGCACCGGATCGTGGTCGAGATCCGGCTCGACGACGAACCCGTCGGCCGGCTCAGCCCGCGGCTGAGCGCCGAGTTCCTGCCGGCGATCCACTACCTGTCCGACATGCGTGCCGAGACCGCCGCCCGCGTCGCCGTGCGCGGCGACCGGATCGCATCGGAGGTGATCCTCTACGCGGCACGGAGTCACGACCTGCCGGCCACCTGGCCGGACGGCCTGGCCCGCTCCCCAGTCGCGTCCCCGCAATGGCACTACTGGGCCACCAAGGAAGCGAACTAAGGCGGCTGCGCAGTACTGACCATGCCTCACCAGGCCGGTACTGCGGAGCTACTTCGACGAGGACAGGCCGACCGTGTCGGCGCACGCGAGATCAGGCTTCGCGAGCGCCGGAGCGGTCGGCCTTTGTTGCATCCAGGCGGTGTTCCAGGCGTGGGTCGCGGGCTCCCGTCGACGTACTGTCCGGTCGTCCGGAACCGCCGGCCGGCGCGCCGGCGGCTGAGGCGACGCCCGACGAGGCGGCGGCCTGCGCGGTGTGGACGTCGACGGCCGGCGACACCAGCGGCTGGCCGGTCGGCGCCGGCGGATGCGCCATCCGGTCCACGGCCTCGATGCCGGCCTCGGCGATGTCGCCGCCGAGCCTGCGCGTCTCGTCCAGAGTCTGCTCGAACGGGCGTGACGGGAGCCCGGAGTGTCCGAAGAGGTCCCGGGTCGTGTTGTCGAGCATCCTGGCCTCGTTCTCCATCGCCAGTTGGATGCTGGAGATCGCGTTCTGGTGCTGCTCGGGCGGGATCATGGCCTGCGCCTGCGGCGACGACTCGAAGAGCATGGTCGCGGCGGTCCGGATCGGGGTGGTCTGCGGTCCTGCGCCGCCCGATTCCGACAGGATGTGCCGGGCGACGGCCGGGGCGCCGGGGCTGTTGCCGAGATGGTTGCCGAGGGCCTCGGTGAAGCCGACGGCCGCGACCTGCCGGACAGTGTCGCGGATGTCGGCGGGCTGGGGCTCGCCGGCCGCCCGCTGATCGAGAATCGCTCGGTCGGCGTCGGGGACCTTGCTGGACGCGATCATGTTGTCGACATCCTGTACGGCCACCTGCCTGGCCATTCCACGGACCAGGCCCACGTGCCGGAAGTCCCCGGCGTAGACGTCGGCCATGGCGTCGCAGACGGCGGATCGGAGCACAGCCGGGTCGGAGCCGTGGAAGCGGTTCGCGTCGTCGCGCAGCGGGCGCCCGGTGTAGTTCTGCACCATCCTGGACATCCGGTCCCACCACTGACCACGGGCGTCCGCCGCCTTCTGCTCGGCCGACCTGAACCCGAAGAGCCTTGCCACAACCATCTCCCTTACCTCCGCCGACCCTCTGGCGGGCGAACCTCGATCGTACGTCGGCCGGGGTTGACGTACTTTGGCCGTATGGCGAACGCAGCGGAGTGCCCGGTCTGTGGACAACAGGGAGTGCCGATCCTGTACGGCCTGCCCACGCAGGTGGCACGGGACGCGGCCGCGGCCGGCAAGGTTCGCTTGTTCGGCTGTGTGATCCCGCCGGAGCCCGACCAGTGGATGTGTGCGGAGCAGCACACCTGGCGCGGCAACGACGACCAGGCCCTGACCGCCGCCATCGACGCCGCTCTCCAGGACGCCAGGTGATCCAAGGCCACGTGATCCGAGCTTGGTGATCCGCGGCCGGTGAAGGATAGGCGGATGAGGCAACGGTGGAACCACAACATCCACTACCACCCGCGAATCCTCCAGGCCGTCCCGCCCGGCGCCGAGCGAGCGCTGGACATCGGCTGCGGCGAGGGCATGCTCGCGCGCGGGCTGCGCCGCGTCGTCCCCGAGGTCACGGGAATCGACCTCGATACGCCGAGCCTCGAGTTGGCGCGGGGATTCGGAGACGACATCCAGTACGTCGAGGGTGACTTCCTGCAGTACCCATTGGAGCCCGCGTCGTACGACGTGGTCGCGTCGGTCGCGACGCTGCACCATGTCGACGCGCGCGAAGGGCTGCTGCGGATGGCTGAGTTGCTGCGTCCCGGTGGAGTCCTGGCAGTGGTCGGACTCGCGCGCGAGACGCTGCCGAAGGATCTTCCGTACGCGATCGCGGGCGTCGCCGTCAGCCAGGCGCACCGAGCGGTCAAGGGCAACTGGCAACATCCCTCGCCGATGGTGTGGCCGCCGCCGGTGACATATCCGGAGATGCGGTCGCTGGCGAGCGACGTGCTCCCGGGGTCGACGTACCGTCGCCATCTGATGTTCCGCTACTCGATCACCTGGAGGAAGTGAGATGGTCGAGGTCGTCGTCCCCGATGCGGAACTGCTCGCGCGCGCCGTCCGCACCTTCCAGAACGGCGACGCCGACGTCGACTACCTGGACGCCGCCGGCACGCTGATCTTCGTTGCCACCGTGGACGACCAGGTCGCCGGCTGGTGCTGGGGATACCGGCTGCCGCGCCCCGACGGCGCGTCGATGCTCTACCTGCACAACCTCGCGGTCGTCGAATCCTTGCGCAGCCAGGGCATTGGGCGCTCTCTGGTGACCGCGTTCATCGGTGCGGGCCGGTCGGCCGGCGCGACGAAGATGTTTCTCATCACCGGCGCCGACAACGTCCCGGCCCGCAGGCTGTACGACGCCGGGTGTTGGGGGGGCGGCACCCAAAGCGCACCCAGAAACGACGGGTTGAGGGGGTATTAGGCGGGCGGAGGGTGTTGTTGGTTTGGGAAA
>NZ_JBSHBJ010000009.1:52900-69577 GCF_053611945.1 Kribbella sp. NPDC054772
GCCGCGGCCTCGCGCTCCGCTCCCCCCCCCCCCGACACCGCCGCGCCCCCGGCGGGGTCGGCTGCGGGGGGGGGGGGGGCGCCCCCCCCCCCCCCCCGCAACCGTCAACTACTGGTTCCTGCTGTAGTCGTCGGCCGGATGTTCTGGTTGAGGTTGAACAGGTTGGTCGGGTCGTAGGTGTTCTTCACCGCGACCAGCCGGTCGTACGTCGCCTTCGGGTACGACGCCCGCACGATGTCCTCGTTGGTCTCACCCGTGAAGTTCACGTACGACGCCGCGTCCGGCCCGAGTGATCCGGCGGTGGAACGGGCCCACTGGACGGCCTCGTCGTACCCCTCGGCATCTGGTGTGCGGGCGACGACGTTCAGGATGAACTCGTGGTCCCGCGTGCCGAAGGCGGTGGCGTCCGCGGGAACCCGGCCCATCGCGCCGCCGAGATGGTGGACGTGCACCTCGGACACGCCGTTGGGCACCTGGGCGTGCGCCGCGACGAGGGCGTCGACGGTCGTCGGCCCGAGATCACCGAAGAACGCGGAGCGGAAGTAGTTCCGCATGCCGCGCGGGAACAGCGGGTCGAGCAGCGTCTGCATCGCGGTGTACGGCATCGGCCCGAACAGATCGGCCACCACCGGAGCGAGTTCGCGGAACGGCTTGGTCGCCGCGTCCCCGTCCTCGGTCCGCCCCGAGTACATCCCGAGGACGGCGACGATCGGCTTGCCGTGGATCTCCTCGGGGAGGAACGGCAACGGAGGCGCGGTGGTCAGGTTGATTGCCAGCGACAACTCGTCCGGTGCGGATCCCGCCGCCGCACCGAAACCACGCAGTACCTGGGCTGCTTGGTCGCCGGGGTAGAAGACCAGGCCGGCGTGGACCATCGGACCGACCTCGTGGGCGCGGAACTCGAAGGATGTGACCACTCCGAAGTTTCCGCCGCCGCCCCGCAGCGCCCACAGCAGTTCGGGGTTCTCGTCCTCGCTGGTGTGCAGGTACCGGCCGTCCGCGGTGACGATGTCGGCGCCGACGAGGTTGTCGCAGGCGAGGCCGGCACGCCGTACCAGCCAGCCGATCCCGCCGCCGAGCGTGAACCCGGCGACCCCGGTGGTCGACACCAGACCGCCGGTGACCGCCAGCCCGAAGGCCTGCGACTCGGCGTCGACGTCGCCCCAGGTGCACCCGCCCTGCGCCACGATCCGGCGTCGGTCGGGGTCGATCCGGACGGTGTTCATCGGCGACAGGTCGATCACCAGGCCGCCGTCGGTCGTCGAGAAGCCGGGGATGCTGTGCCCGCCGCCGCGGACCGCGAGCGCCAGTCCTTCACTGCGCGCGAACTCGACCGCGCGGATGACGTCGGCGGCCCCGTGGCACCGCACGATCAGCGCGGGCCGTTTGTCGTGCGCGGCGTTCCAGATCGACCGAGCTTCGTCGTACGACGGATCGGTCGGGCGGACCAGCTCGCCACGGAGACCCTCTGCGAACTCACCGAGCGTGGCCTCCCCGAGAGCGTCCTGTCGCGCTTGCGTTGTCGTCATTTCCACTCCTAAGCGTCGAACCAGGTTTTCCTGGACACCAACGACGCTAGGAACGCCGCCTTCGCGGTGGCTTAGCGTGACTTAGCGGGCCATCAACGCGGCTGTCCGGGGGATCCCGATCCGGCAGCCCAGCCTCGTGAACAGCTCGGCGGCAACCCGCCCGTGGTCATCGCGTGCCTGGGTGTCACCGTCGTCCGCGGCGAGTTCGGCGGCCATCAGCCGCCCCCACGCCTCGAGCCGCAGGTAGCCCTGCGGGCGGAAGGCGGCGACGGCCTGCTCGGCGAGTGCCCGAGCGGTACGGCGTTCGCCCGCGAACAGCTCGACGACGACCAGGTCCAGCAATGCGCCCGCGGCCCCGGGACGGTCGTCGACCGCGTCGCCGCGATCGACGGCGATCCTGGTGAGGCGCCGGCCCGATTCGAAATCACCCGCGGCGGCGGACAGCAGACCGAGGTTCGCGAGGGTCAGATTCTCGCCCCGGCGATCTCCCAGCTGTTCGCGCATCCGCAACGCCTCGCGGAGATGCTCCTCGGCCGGGTCGAACAGGCCCTGATCACGCTCGATGCAGCCCAGGTGGTTGAGCGCGTGCCCGAGCCCGGCGGCGTCGTCGACCGCGGCGAAGGCGTCGACGGACCGCCGTACGGCGTCGAGCGCGCCGCCCAGGTCACCGGCCAACCGATGGGCGTCCGCGAACGCGGACCAGGCGTAGCCGCGGCCGCGCAACGCACCGACCCGGCGGCCGAGCAGGAACGTCTCCTCGAACACCGGAACCATCGACCCGGCCACCGGAGCCAGCGGCAGACACATCGTGACGGCCGGGAAGAACGGCGCCACCGCCGCGTCGATCAGGCTCAGTCGCCGCAAGCATTCGGCGAAGCGTCCCTGCGCGAGTACGCCGTCTTCGCGGAACAGGGCAACCATCGCGGCGAGCCCTGCCGCGGTGGCGGCCACGGCCGCGGCACCCAAGGCGTCGGCCTCGTCGAGCGCATCCGCGGCGGTCCGTTCGATCTCGTTCAGGTCGCCGCTGCCGAGCAGGAGCGTGCCTCGCAGTACCCGGGCGGACACCAGGTCGACCGGTTCGCCGGACTGTTCGGCGACCGCGACCGCCCGGTCGCCGAGGCCGGGCAGTCGGTCGCTCAGGCCGCTCCGTGCGTCGAGGATCGCGAGGACGAAGATCGCCCGGGTCCGTTCGCGGGACGGTTCGACGGCCACCGCGAGAATGCGTTCGAGCCAATGGGCGCCCTCGGCGAAATGACCGCGCGCCAGCCAGTACTGCGACAGGCCGAGCCCGAGCAGCAAGGCCTGGTCGTGATCGTTGCGCAGGGCCCAGCCGAGCGCGGCCCGGAGGTTGTCGTGGTCGACGTCGAGCAGTTGCGGTCGTTCGACGACGCCGGCCCGCTCGGGGTCCTGGTCGAGCGCCAGTTCCAGGAAGTGCCGGCAGTGCGCGGCCGCGAGTTGCTCGAGCTCCCGCGCCGCGACGAGCCGCTCCCGGGCGAACTGCCGAATGGTCTCCAGGAGGCGGTAGCGGGAGCGCGGACCGTCGTGATCGACCTGCAGCAAGGACTTGTCGACCAACCGGCCGAGGTGATCCAGCACTTCCGCGGCGGGAATCCGCTCGTCCGCGCACACCTCCTCGGCCGACCGGAGCGCGAAGCTGCCGGCGAAGACCGCGAGCCGCCGCAGTACCACCTGCTCGTCGTCCGACAGCAACGCGTGACTCCACTCGAGCACGGCCCGCAACGTGGCGTGCCGGGTGATCTCGCCGTGCCGAGTGAGCAGCGGGAGGGCGTCACCGAGGCGTTCCGCGATCTCCGCCGGCTCCAGGTGGGACGCGCGGGCCGCAGCCAGTTCGAGCGCGAGCGGGATGCCGTCGAGGCACCGGCAGATCTCCACCACGGCCGCGGCATTGTCCGCGGTGAGGACGAATCCGGGGCGCACGTCGCGGGCCCGCTCGACGAAGAGCCGGACCGACGCGAAGGTCTCCAGCCGGACCGGATCCGCCGCGTCGTCGGGCTCCGGGAGTTCGAGCGAGGGCACCCGGAACGTCACTTCGCCCTGCGCGTGCAGGGGTTCCCGGCTGGTCGCGAGGATCGTGATGCCGGGACAGGTCCGCAGTACGGCGCCGGCGAGTTCGGAACACGCGGCGAGCAGGTGTTCGCAACTGTCGAGCACCAGCAGAAGGTTGCGGCGGGCAAGGCGGGTGGTCAGGATCCGCAACGAGTCCGAACCCGCGGCGGGATCGAGCCCGAGTGCCGCCGCGACGGTGTCCGCGACCAGCCGGGGATCCGCGACCGGCACCAGGTCCGCGATCCAGATCCCGTCCGTGTACGAGTCGAGCAGCCGGCGCGCCGCCTCCTCGGCGAGCCGCGTCTTGCCGGCACCACCCACGCCGGTGAGGGTGACCAGCCGGCCCCGCTCCAGCAGGCGATGCACGTCCGCGATCTCCCGCTCGCGACCGACGAAGCTCGTCAACGCCGGCGCAAGGTTGTGCCGCGGTACCGTCGACGGCTCCTCGACGCTGCCGGTCAGCAGATCGCGATAGAGCCGCTGCGTTTCCGGATCCGGATCGGTGCCGTACGTCGTCCGCAGTTCGCCACGCAGTCGCTCGTACTGCGCCAGCGCCTCGGACGACCGCCCCATCGCAGCCAGCCGGCGCATCAGGCTCCGAACGCCACGCTCGTGCAGCGGATCGATGCCGAGCGCCCGCTGCAGAGCGTCGTACGCCTCCACCTCGTGTCCATCCGCGGCAGCCGCGTCGGCGAACTCGACCAGCAGATCGCTGAAGCTCGCCCGCAACTCCTCCCGCGGCCGCGTTGCCCAGTCCTCGAACCGATCCTCCGGCAGCAGGTCACCGCCGTACGCACCCACCGCCGCGCGCAGCTCGGCGAGCCGGCCACTCGCCCGCGCGGCCACCGCCAGCCGCTCGAAGGTCCGTACGTCGACCTCGACCGGCTCACCGGCCCGCAGCACGACGAATTCGTCCCGCAACTCCAGCAGGCCGTCGTTCGGGGCGTCACCCGCAAGCACCCGGCGGGCGACGTGCAAGGCCTGATGCAGGTTGTTCACTGCCGAGGCAGGGGGCCGATCCGGCCACAACTCCTCGATCAGCAGGTCCCGGTGCAACCGCTGATCGGGAGCCAACGCCAGCATCTTGACCAGCGTCCGGGCCTTCCGCAGCCGCCAGGCGCGGCCGTCGACCGGCACGCCGCCGCGATCGATCCCGAATCCCCCGAGCAACTGAATGCGCACAACACCCTCCCCCGACGAGGGTAAACCGGGTCAGCGCGCGGAGGGACGTGTCGCGCACACCAGAGCGACGAGGGCCATCAGGCCGAACGGGATCGCCTGGATCTCCTGGAACGCGATGAGTTTGAACGCCGTGAAGTAAATCATCCACGTCGCGTAGAGGATGACGCCCGGACGGCCGAGGCGGTGGCCGCGCAGGAACGCTGCCACGGCGACCAAGCCGGTCAGGGTCAGGAACTCGTACGCGACGACGAAGCTCTTCGCGATGCCGTCCCAGCCTTCCAGGCCGGTGAAGTAGATCGCTCCGTAGCCGCCGACCAGCGCGATCAGCCCGAGCAGGACCGAGGCGGTGACGACGGCCGCGGACGGCCGCCGGCGAGTAGTGGATCGTGTGCTTGTCATGGTGGTCATGGGGGTTGTCATCGGAGTACTCGCGGTGCTCGCCGGACTGGTGGGCGCCGGCCTGCATGCGGTGAACGCGGCGGCAGGGCGCGCGATGGGCCCGTCGTTCTGGTTGATGGAAGTGGCGGCCGCGGTCACGTACGGCCTCGTCTGCGTCGTGCTGCGGCGGGCCGATACTCGCCGGATCCAGATCGTGCTGGGTGGCGTCGCGCTGACTCAGGGTGTGGCCTTGCTGTGCTCCGAGATCGGGGCGCTGTCCGGCGACAACTGGACGACGTGGATCGGTGCCTGGCTGTGGGCGCCCGGTTACGTCGCGATCGCAGTCCTGCTCCCGGTCCTCCTTCCGGACGGTCGGCCGCAGTCGCGGTTCGCATTCCTGCTGAACGCGAGCGCGGTTGGCGTCATCACGGTGATCTGGGCGCTCACGCCGTACAACTCGCAGGACTTCCCGGAGGCGCTGCGGGGTGTGCGGAATCCGTTGGCCGTGCCGGCGGTCGGCGAACCCGTCACCGCGGCGATCGCCGGCGTGCTTCTCGTCGTCGCTGTCGTGACCGGCTTCGTCGCGCTCGTCGTCAGGTGGCGGCGGGCCGCGGATCTGGAACGGCAGCAGCTGAAGTGGGTCCTCGTCGGCTACGCGTGCACGGTGGTCCTCTTCGGTGTTGCGCGGCTGCTCCCGAACGCGAGTACGGGTGCCGTCGCCGCACTGGCCATGCTGCCGCTTCCGATCGCCATCGGCATCGCCGTACTGCGCTACGGCCTGTGGGACGTGGACATCGTCATCTCCCGAGCCTTGGTGTACGGCGGGCTGTCGACACTCGTCGTGGCCCTGTACGCCGTCACGGTCTGGCTGGTCGGCGATCGGCTCGGAGCCACCACCGGTACGCCGATCCTCGCGACAACGATCGTCGCGCTGGCGGCGCTGCCGTTGCGGTCCTGGCTGCAACGACACGTCAATCGGCTGGTCCACGGTGACGTCGACGAGCCGTACGCCGTACTCGCGCGACTCGGGGCCCGACTCGCGGCAGCCACCACGCCGGACGACCTGTCCGAGCGGGTCCTGCCATCGGTGGTCGAACAAGTCGCGCGATCCCTGCGCGCGCAGCGGGCCACGATCGCGCTGCGAGACGGATCGATCACGTCGTACGGCGAAGGTTCGCGAACCGGGACGACGGTCGCGCTGGAGTACGCCGGGGAGCGTTTCGGTGCGCTCACCGTCACTCGGTCGGCCGCGTTCGACGGACACGAGCTCCGCGCGCTCGACGAGCTCGCAACGCAGGCTGCCGTCGCGGCGCACACAGTGCTGCTCGCACGGGAGGCGCAACGTGCTCGCGAGGCAATCGTCGTCGCGCGGGAAGAAGAACGCCGGAGGCTGCGTCGCGACCTGCACGACGGCATCGGACCGTCGCTGGCAGCGCTGGCCCTGCATGTCGAGACCGCCCGCGACCTCGCGCCGGACGACCCCGAGGCCGCGGGCCGGTTGCTCGACCGACTCGTGCCCCGGCTGAACGCGGCGGTCGCGGATGTCCGGGCGCTGGTGCACGAACTGCGGCCCCCGATGCTGGACGAACTCGGGCTCGCGGCCGCGGTCCGGGAACTCGGCGATCGGTTGTCCACGGCAACGACAAGGGTTCACGTCGTCACGGACGAGATCGCCGGACTGCCTGCTGCCGTTGAGGTTGCGGCGTACAACATCGCCGGTGCGGCGATCGGGAATGCGGTCCGGCACTCGGGCGCGGACTCGGTGGCGGTCCGGGTCTGCGACGCGGACGGCTACCTGCGGATCGAGGTGGTGGACGACGGTCGCGGCCTGCCTGATCGACCACGACCAGGTGTCGGTACGTCGTCGATGCGCGAGCGGGCCGAGGAACTCGGGGGACAGCTGCTGATCGTCTCCGGGCCGCCGGGAACGACCGTGACCGCGCTGCTGCCGAAGGAGGCGTCATGACGGTTCGGGTGCTTGTCGTCGACGACCATCCGCTCTATCGCGAAGGACTCGTGACCGCGATCTCGACGATGCCCGGCAAGGAAGTGGTCGGCGAGGCCGCGGACGGCGAGCAGGCGGTCCGGCTCGCCGGTGAGCTGGTGCCGGACGTCGTCGTGATGGATCTGCACATGCCGGTGCTGAACGGCGTCGAGGCGACCCGCCGGGTGACCGAGCGGCATCCTCAGATCGCCGTACTGGTGCTGACGATGCTGGAGAACGACGAATCGGTGTTCGCCGCGGTGCGAGCCGGCGCCCGGGGCTACCTGCTCAAAGGCGCCGACCGTGCCGAGATCGGCCGGGCGCTGGACGGGGTGTCGCACGGCGAGGTCGTGTTCTCCTCCGCGATCGCCGGCCGCGTGCTGGCGTACTCCGCCGCCGGCCGCCCCGGCCCGGAAGTCGCGCCGTTCCCCGAGCTCACCGACCGCGAGCGCGAGATCCTGGACCTGGTCGCCCGCGGCCTGACGAACGCCGCGATCGCCCGGCAGTTGGTGGTCAGCGACAAGACCGTCCGCAACCACGTGTCGAACGTGTTCAGCAAACTGCACGTCGCCGGCCGGGCCGAAGCCGTCTCCCGCGCCCGGGACGCCGGCCTGGGAACCCGGACGGCGTCAGAGTTTGGCGCCGATTAGCTGGTAGATGTCGTCGTGCGCGCCCGGCAGGTCGTCGTGGCCGAAGTCGGGGTACTGGCGGTACTCCTTGACGGACTGGATCTTGTTGTACGCCGCGAACTGCGTCGACGGCGGGCAGATCTGGTCCTCCAGCCCGACGAACAGCGTCACCTCGCCCCGGATCCGCGGCGCGAGGTGCTGCACGTCGATGTATCCGAGGGTCGTGAACACCTCGTCCTGCCGCAGGTGCCGCGGGTCGCGCTTGCGGAACCAGGTGACGATCTCGTCGTACGGGCCGGTCTCCAGGTTGAGGTCCCAGGTCCGCTGGTAGTCGCACAGGAACGGGTAGACGCTGGCCGTGTACTTGATCGTCGGCGTCAGCGCGGCCGCCACCAGCGACAACCCGCCGCCCTGGCTCCACCCGGTCGTCGCGATCCGCGCCGCGTCGACCTCGGGCAGCGCGCCGATGATGTCGGCGAGCCGGCGGGTGTCCAGGAAGACGTGCTTGTACAGCAGTCCGTCCGGTCCGGCGTCGAGTCCGTGCACCAGGTGGTGCTGCAGCGAGAAGCTGTTGGCCTCCTGCGACGGAGTCCGGAACCCGACCTGCTCGCGCACGTCCAGCGCCGCCACGGTGAACCCGCGCGCCGCGTAGGGGAGCAGCTCGACCCACTTCGGCTGCTCACCGCCGTACCCGTGGAACAGCAGGACCGCGGGGCCGGTCGGCTCCGCGGGCCGCAGTACCTTCGCGTGCACGCGGTACCCGCCGGTCCCGGTGAAGTAGACGTGCTGGGCGACGGCGGTCGTCAGCGGGAAGTCGGTGGCGTCGACGAACTCCTCATCGGCCGGGACCGACTCGAGGTCGAGCAGCGCCTTGTCCCAGAACGCGTCGAAGTCCGCCGGTCGCGGATTCGTGCCCTGGTACGCCAGCAGCTCGTCGTACGACATCTCGAAGGACAGCACCCGGAACTCCTCACCTAGAACGCAGCTGACTCATTCTGCGCTGTCGGTGTCGTCCGGTGCAGTGCCGTCCCAGATGGTGTACCCGTGCGCCGCGTTCAGCTTGTCGCGCAGCGTGTTCTCCAGCGACGTGACCTGACCGGGCACCAGCCAGGAGACCGGCAGCAGGATCGGGTACTCGGGCTGCTTGGTGCGCAGCACGATCGCCTCGCCGTGGGTGGTCTCCACCCGGCCGACCTCGGTGACGTCGGTCCAGGGGGTGCGGACGCCGCGGACCTCGATGTCGGTGTCGCGCAGCCGCGCGACCTTCGGCGGCCGGGCCAGGATGTACAGCCCGGCGATCGCGATCATTCCGCCGAGGGTGACGAACACCGACACCGCGACCGAGGGCAGCCCCAGTGCCCAGAGCACCGCGGCCACCCCGAGAATGATCAGCCCGGCAGCCAGGATCCCGAGGAACCGTCCTGCCCGCATCCGGTACGTCGTACGCATCGCCACAGGATCTCATCCAGCCCGGGCGGCCGGTTCAGAAGGCGTCGGTCTCGGACGTCGTCGCGTTGCCGAACGGCGTCTTCGACAGGCTGATCGTCCAGACGTAGGCGCTGTCCAGGCGCCGGTCGAACTTCGAGTACGAGCAGTCCTCGGTGAACCGGTGGTACTTCGCGTCCCAGTTCGTCCCGGTCTTGTAGTAGACCCAGAACGACCCGCGGATCCCGTTCAGGGTCGCGGACTTGTTCGCCCGGACGTAGATCGAGGCCTGCGGTGTCTTCGGGCTGCTCGCGGTCACCACGATGACCGCGTCCGCGCCCGCGTTGTTGATCTTGAGCGTGTTCGACCCGCGCGAACCGGACCGCTGGAACACGTCACCGTTCTCGCCCCGGCCGCCGATCACCGCCGGCGCCGAAGGCTTGGCCGGCACCGACACCGCGCCGAACTTCACACCGCGGCCGATCGACGTCTGCACGCTCTGCGCGAGCCCGGCGAACGCCGTCCGCACCCCGTCCTTCGCCTCGTACAGCCGCACCTCGGGGCCCTTCGGCAACCCGCACCCGGTGCGCGTCTCGCCGGCCTTGCCCAGATTGGTACTGACGTCCCCGGCATAGGCGTCGAAGGCATCCAGTACGGCGGGATGCGCCGACACCAGGCCGCTCGGCGGAGTGATCTTCGCCAGCTCGTTGCGCTCGATCAGGACGGCGCTCGCGAGCTGCGCGCGGGCCGCGTCGAAGGCCGCGACGGTCTGCGCGTTCATCACCCGCGCGACGGACGGCTTGAGGACCTTCTCGACGTTCGTCAGCGCGCGCTGGTACATCGGGACCGACAGCGCCACCGGGGTCGGCGTCGGCGTGGGTGCCGCTGACGAGGGTGGTGCACTCGACTGGCTCGTCGTACCGCCTGCTGCCGGCGCTTCGCCGCTCTCCGCCTTGCTCCCGCAACCCGCGCAGGCTAGGACCGCAACTCCGACCACGACCGCCATCGAACGCCTCACAGCCACCCCCAGGTGTGCCTCATCTTCACTTTGTCCCAATCCTTCCCCCGGAAGGGTTCACTTCGGGGGAAGGGCGGGACGTCAGTTGCCGGTCTGGCTGGGGTTGTAGGCGCAGGCGTCGGCCAGGTTCTCCGCGGCCCCCGGCGTCACGGTCGCCTTCGGCGTGGTGGGCTTCTTCGTGGAGGTGCTGGTGGTCGGCTTCGTGGTCGGCTTGGTCGTCGGCTTGGTCGCCGCCTTCGGGGCGATCGCCTTCTGGATGATCTGCCGCATCGCCGTGTAGTCCGGGTTCTTGCCGGTCGGGAAGTTCTTGTTCTTGTCCAGGTCGATGTTGGTGACCTTGGCGTTCTTCACCTTCAGGCCGAGC
Organism: Kribbella sp. NPDC054772; assembly: GCF_053611945.1. Classification (NCBI taxonomy): domain Bacteria; kingdom Bacillati; phylum Actinomycetota; class Actinomycetes; order Propionibacteriales; family Kribbellaceae; genus Kribbella; species Kribbella sp. NPDC054772. The sequence continues at coordinate 63,477 of NZ_JBSHBJ010000009.1, forward strand.
TGGATGAACGCGCCCAGGATCTCCTGCGGGATGTCGGTGCGCAGCAGCTCCTTGCCGGCCGCGGCGATCTGCTGGTACTTCGTCACCAGCGTCGCCGGGTTGGCGCTGCTCACCAGGGCGTGGATCGTGCAGCGCTGACGCTCCTGCCGGGACGGGTCACTGAGGCCGTAGCGGCCGCGCGCGAACCACAGCGCGTGGTATCCGTCGAGCTTCTGGTTCGGCCCCGGCTCGATGTAGCTGCTCGGCTTCTTCTCGCTGTTCGAGCCCGGGCCGGCGCCGTAGTCGCCGCCGATCGGGACCCGGTAGTTGACGTTCACGGTGATGCCACCGATCGCGTCGATGATCTGCTTGAAGCCGGCCAGGTTGACCTGCATGTAGTAGTCGATGTCCAGGCCGAGCGCGGCGCTCGCGGCCAGCTTGACCACGTCCGCGCCCTCGTTGTCGGTCTGGCCGAGGATGCCCGGGTGCTGCCTCGGGACGTTGTCGTACATCGCGTCCAGGTAGAACTCCGGCTGCTCGGTGTTGCCCTTGCTCGAGTCCCAGAAGCCGTCCGGGTACACCTTGTGCAGCGGCGAGTCCGCCGGGAACGGCATCCGCATCCAGTTCCGGCTGAGCGAGATCAGCGCGGTGTCACCGGTCTTGGTGTCGATACTCGCGACGATCACCGTGTCGGTCCGGACACCGGTCCGGCCGACGCCGTCGTCGGCGCCGAGCAGCAGCAGGTTCAGCCGTGGGGTCTTCGCCCACGGGTCACTCGCGTTGCTCACCTTCGGCCGGGTCGCGGACTTCGAGTTGCCCTCGGACTGGAACACGCTACCGACCAGGTCGCGCTGCGCCATCACGGTCTGCGCGGCCACGGTCGTCGGTACGGCGATCGCGAAACAGAGCAGTCCGACGAACATCGACCCCGCGAGCCGGCCGGTGTAGCTCATGCTCACCGGCCGGATCAATTTGTGGGAGGCGACCACCACCCAGATCCAGGCGACACCGAGCAGCACGACGGCCCCGGTCGCGATCAGCAGCTGGCGCGGCGAGACCGCCAGCGCGAGCACCGAGTCGCGATGCGTGAGACCGACGTACGCGGCGATCAGCAGCAGGCCGGCGCTGATCGTCAGGACGAACGCGCCGAGCTTCTTCCGGCCGCCGAGCAACAGTCCCGACCCCGGGAGCAGGGCACTGACCAGGGTCAGGCCGATGGCCTTCGACGCGGTGCGGGCCCGGTGCGAACGGGGGCGGGACCGGTTGGCACGAGGTGCCGCCCTCCGGCCGGCTGCGCGAGTGCTCCGCGACATGGCTCCGTTTCCCTGATCGACGACGTGACGACCTTTCCGCCGGCCGCACGCAGCGACCCACGGTAACTCAGACGCCCACGGCACCCAGTTGGTTGACGTGAAGCAGACGACCCCCGTCGATTGGTCGCCAGCGTACACATCCCCCGGTCGACACACCCAAGAATCCACTCGCCACGCACAGCAACCACCCGCGACAGCACCACAACCGGTCAGCGCTCACCGGCGGCCAAGGGGCATCCACGCGCGTTTGGGGGGTCCGGGGGGCGAAGCCCCGCCGGGCGGGTTCTGGGGGTTGCACCCCCAGAAAGCAACCGGAGCTCCCGGTCCGCGCTTTCTGCGGACGGGGAGCTCCCAGGAGCGGAGGCGGCGGGATTTGAACCCGCGAGAGGGGATTACCCTCAACCCGCTTAGCAGGCGGGCGCCATCGACCGGACTAGGCGACGCCTCCTCCGACGATCCCCCGGAGGGGACACGACGACGGCCAAGACTATCCGTTCGACCCGGTCGCCTGCAAAAGCGGGGTCAACTGGTCACAGATTGCCTCGCCGCGGCGATCAGTTCGACCGTCCGGGGCGTCATCGGCTCCGGCGAAATGATCACGTGCTCGACCCCCAGATCCTGGTACGCCGCCAGCGCCGCGGGCAGGTCCCGGACCTCGATCGCCTGCGGGGTGGGCTCTGTCACAGGCTGGTCCGGATCGCGGACGATGATCCCCACCGTCGCGGCGACCGACCCTTCCGGTCTGCCTGCCGTGTCAACAGCTTGGCGCAGTGTCTCGAGCCGTTCCTCGACCTGCTCGTTCGGAGCGCCGTACCAGGCCGTGTTCCAGGCGTCGGCCCATTCCGCGGTCAGCCGCATCATCCGCGGCCGCCTCCCGGCGATCAGGATCGGGATCCGGTGTGGCGGCGCGGGGTCGAGATTCGCCTCCTGGACCCGGTAGTAGGTGCCGTCGAAGGTGACGGTCTCGCCGCGCACCATCCGAGCGACGATCTCCAGCCACTCCGCGAACCGGCCGACCCGATGATCGGTGGGCAGCCCGAAGGCGTCGTACTCCGGGTCGTGCCAGCCGGCGCCGACGCCGAGGATCAGCCGGCCGCCGGACACCTCGTCCAGCGTCGCGGCCATCTTCGCGGTCAGTCCCGGGTCCCGGAACGATGCGCAGAGCACCATGTTCCCGAGCTCGACCCGGGAGGTGACCGCGGCCACAGCGGTGAGCAGGGTCCACGACTCGTGCATCCCGTAGACCTGGCCCTGCGGGTCCCGGTAGAGGAAGTGGTCCGCGAGCCACACCGAGTCCAGGCCGCCCTGCTCGGCCGCCTCGGCCACCGCCCGGACGTCTGCCCATTTGGGCATCGCGCCACCGGGGCCGTCGCCGGCGCCCAGCGGGAGCATCACACCGATCTTCAGGCCCACGGTCCGACACCGCCGATCGAGTCGACGGTGATGTGCGTGATGTAGCCGGGCGGCGGCGTCGCGCCGGGGAAGAACTCCGCGTCCGGCCCGATGTACGTCTTCGCGAGGTCACGCAGTACCTCGACCGCGCCACCCTCCGTGATCCGGGCGGTGCCGTTGATCAGCAGGTACTCCGTGAGACCCATCTCGTTCATCCGGTCGGTCTCGAGGGTGAGTGCCACCCGTCCGTCGCGCCGGATGTTGCGCACCTTGCGGTTGTTCGGGATGTGCGCGGCGATGATCTCGTCACCGTCGAGGCCGACCCAGACCACCGAGACCTGGGGGCTGCCGTCGGGGTTCAGCGTCACCAGATGCCCGAGGGCGTTGGATTCGAGCACGGTTCGCGCGCTCTCAGGGATTCGCATGCGGCCAAGGTAGTTGGATCATGGCGCCATGAGGAGGCCGTACCCGGATCGGGCGGCCGCCGGTGTGGCCGTGGCCGAGGAGCTCGGTCCGGTCACCGGAGCCGTCCTGGTCCTCGGGCTCGCACGCGGCGGCGTACCGGTCGCGGCGCCGGTCGCGGACGCCCTGGACGCGGACCTCGACGTCCTGATCGTCCGCAAGCTCGGCCTGCCCGGTCAGCCGGAGCTGGCGATGGGCGCGATCGCCGGCGTTGGTGAGGAACTGCGCGTGGTCCGGAACGAGCCGATCGCGGCCGAAGTCGATCCGGAGACCCTGGAAGCGGTCCGCCGCCGCGAGGTCGACGAGCTGCGCCGCCGCGAGCGCGAGTACCGCGGCGACCGCCCGCGGCTCGACGTCCGGGACCGGGTCGTGGTGCTGGTCGACGACGGCCTCGCGACCGGCTCGACGATGCGGGCGGCCGTCGAAGCGGTACGGCGCCAGCGGCCGGCCCGCGTGATCGTCGCGGTACCCGTGGGTGGGATCGAGAGCTGCCGTCGACTGTCGCGGGTCGCCGACCAGGTGGTGTGTGCGTGGATCCCGCGGTACTTCAGCGCGGTCGGCCAGGCCTACCGGGACTTCTCGCCGGTGAGCGACGACGAGGTCCGGCGGGTGCTCGCCGACAGCACAGCGCGGCGCCCCGGCGTATGACCCGGGGCGCCGCGCTGTCGTCCGGCCACTGGCTTCCGAAACAGCGGCCGGCGTTCGTCAGCCCAGACGGGCCTTCAGGTTGTCCAGCTCGACCTTGAGCGTGGCCGGGACGGTGTCGCCGAGCTTGGCGAACCACTCCTCGATCAGCGGGATCTCGGCCTTCCACTCCTCGGCGTCGACGCCGAGGGCGATCTCCAGGTCCTGGGCGGTCAGGTCCAGCCCGCTGACGTCCAGCGCGTCCGCCGCCGGCACCCGGCCGATCGGGGTCTCGACCGCGTCCGCCTGGCCCTCGAGCCGCTCGATGACCCACTTCAGCACCCGGCTGTTCTCACCGAAGCCCGGCCAGACGAACTTGCCCGCGTCGTCCTTGCGGAACCAGTTCACGTAGAAGATCTTCGGCAGCTGCGCCGCATCGTGCTGCTTGCCGACCGTCAGCCAGTGGTCGAAGTACTGGCCGGCGTCGTACCCGAGGAACGGCAGCATCGCCATCGGGTCGCGCCGGACCACGCCGACCTGACCGACCGCGGCCGCGGTGGTCTCCGACGACAGCGTGGCGCCCATGAAGACACCATGCGCCCAGTCCCGGGACTCGGTCACCAGCGGGACCGTGGTCGCGCGGCGGCCGCCGAAGATGATCGCGGAGATCGGTACGCCGTTCGGGTCGTCGTACTCGTCGGCGATGATCGGGCACTGCTTGATCGGCGTGCAGAACCGGCTGTTCGGGTGGCTGGACAGCTCGCCGCTGTCCGGCGTCCACTCGCGGCCCTTCCAATCGGTCAGGTGGTTCGGCGGGGTCGGCGAGTAGCCCTCCCACCAGACGTCACCGTCGTCGGTCAGCGCGACGTTGGTGAAGACCGAGTTGCCCTTCTCGATGGTGCGCATCGCGTTCGGGTTGGTCTTCCAGCCGGTGCCGGGGGCAACACCGAACAGACCGAACTCCGGGTTCACGGCGTACAGCCGGCCGTCCTTGCCGAACCGCATCCAGGCGATGTCGTCGCCGAGCGTCTCGACCTCCCAACCCTCGAGCGTCGGGTCGAGCATCGCCAGGTTGGTCTTGCCGCAGGCGCTCGGGAACGCGGCCGCGATGTAGTGCACCTGCTTCTCGGGCGAGATCAGCTTGAGGATCAGCATGTGCTCGGCCAGCCAGCCCTCGTCGCGGGCCATCGCACTCGCGATCCGCAGCGAGTAGCACTTCTTGCCGAGCAGGGAGTTGCCGCCGTACCCCGATCCGTACGACCAGATCGTCCGCTCCTCAGGGAACTGGACGATGTACTTCTCGTCGTTGCACGGCCACGGCACGTCCTGCTGCCCCGGCTCGAGCGGCGCGCCGACCGAGTGCAGGCAGGGGACGTACGACGCGTCGTCGCCCATCTTCGCGAGTACTTCGGCACCGGTGCGAGCCATGATCCGCATCGACGCGACGACGTACGCCGAGTCCGTGATCTCGACACCGAACATCGGCTTGTCCGCCGTTAACGGGCCCATACAGAACGGGACGACGTACATCGTCCGGCCGCGCATCGAGCCGCGGTACAGCTCGGTCATCAGCGCCTTCATCTGCGCCGGGTCCATCCAGTTGTTGGTCGGACCCGCGTCCTTCTCCTCGACGGAGCAGATGAACGTGCGCTGCTCGACCCGGGCGACGTCGGAGGGGTCCGTGCGTGCCCAGAACGAGTTCGGCTTCTTCTCGTCGTTCAGCCGGACCATGGTGCCGGCGGCAATCAGTTCGTCGGTGAGCTTGGTGTACTCGGCGTCCGAGCCGTCCACCCAGTGGATCCGGTCGGGCTGGGTCAGTGCGGCGACCTCGGCCACCCAGGCCAGCAGGCCGGTGTGGCGGGTCGGGGCGTCGGTCAGGTCGGACGGCGCGGGGGCAGCGCTCGGGAGGGGGTCCGGGGTGTTCTGCGGTGCGGTGTCGGTATGGGTCGGGCTGGCGGTGGTCGTCATTCGCGGCTCATTCCCTCTCGGCTGGTCGGCCCGGCGCTCGTCCGGCCCTTCGACACTGAAAGGCGGTACGGCGACGGCCGCCGGGGTCTCCGGCGGTTCGATCGGCTGACTGGCGGTGTGTGATGTCTCGCAGACCAGTAGTTCCAGTGGATACATACCAGTGTGCAAGTGGTACTACGGTACGCGACGCCACCGGGGTCTGGGAACCGCCAGCACGTGAACCCGGTCACAAAGTTTTCGCGACAATCGCTTTCCGCTGTCGCTTGTGAAAAAGAGAACGGCCCCCGCGGGTCACCCCGGGCCGGTCAGGTTTTTTTTCGGGGGTTGACGTTGTCTGGCCCCCGATGTGGTTGTGCAGCCGCG
>NZ_JBSHBJ010000009.1:69587-180393 GCF_053611945.1 Kribbella sp. NPDC054772
TCTCGTCCCACCCCCCCCCCCACCCCCACACCCAGGAGCCCCCCGGCCCCCCCGCGGGCGCGCGCCCCCCCACCCCCCCGCCCGGGGGCCCGCGGCGCCCCCCGTTCAGGAGATTTTCCGGTGGATCAGCTGGTCTGCCGCCAGATGTCGTTGACCAGCCGCTGGATGTCCGGCGCCTCGACCGGCTGGCCGTAGGCCATCACACCGACCAGCCACCACTGACCGCCGCTCTGGAACGCCCGCGTCATCGTGATCGTGTACGGCGCCTTCGTCGACACCGACAGCCAGGTCCGCGAGTCCTTCGCGGTCGCCGGCGCGGTCGTCTTGTAGGTCTTCGTCCACTCCTGGTCGAACGTCAGCCGGTCGGCGAGGCACTGCGCCAGGCTGACGCACGGGTGCAGCGCGATCTGCGCGCGGAACGCGTTCTTCAGACCGTTCGGGTCGTAGTCGTTCTTGGTCACGATGCGCCGCAGGATCAGCTGCGACGACTCACCCAGGAAGTCCACCTGCGGCGGACGCGGCCAGCCGATCGCGAACGGCAGCTCCGCGTTCGACACCACCTGGAGGTCGGTGCCGGCCGCATACGTCGCGCCGAAGATCCCTGGGGATCCGTCCGGCCGCTTGTACGGCGCCGTCGTCACGCGGTTGACCGGCGGCAGCAGCACGGTCTTCGGGATCGCCTCCGGACTGACCGCCGCTGCCGGGCCGGCCGCGGCCGGCTCGTCCTTCACCGCGCTGCCGATCGCGGTGCCGATCGAGTACGTGATGCTGAAGATGATCAGCACGACGATCGCGACAACGCCGTAGACCCATGCGCCGATCTTGCGGCGGTACTGCCGGGCCACGTCGATCTTCGACTGCGGTTGTCCTTGTTGTTGCCCTTGTGCTTGCGTCGCCGCGGGCTGCGCCGGGTGGTCGACGTACGACGGCATCGCCATCCGGCTCCGCTCGTGGTCGACCTCGGGGAGCGTCGGCGGCACCGCGCCGTACTGGCTGAGTTGCGCGCGGACCGCCTGCAGCGACTCGTCGTCGTTGCCGAGGATCCCGTCGAGCGGATCGATCAGCCGCTCCGCGCCGGTCTGGCCGGGGACCAGCTGCGTGATCGCGTACGGGCGGCCGGAGTTGAAGTTGGCCGCCCACAGCGGCGTCTCCTGCTGCCCCGGCACGAGCGCCGCGTCGCGGCTCGCGCGGGTCAGCCGGTCCACGACCGTCGGGTCCTGGGCGCCGTCCTCGCTCAGCACGAGCGCGACGATCTCCATCCCGGTGAACGTGCGGCCGTGCCACAACTCAGCCAACGGGTGCTGAAGCAGTCGCTGGTCCAGCTGGTAGCCGGGGATCTCCGGCGTACTGTTACTCACTTGCTCTCCCAGATCGCGCGATCCGCCAGCGCCAGCGCGGCCTGCTGCGCCACATCCGCCTGCACCGGGTTGGCCGTGTAGTCCACCAGTACGACGATGTCCGCGCGCTGCACCAGCACTCGCACGTTCCACGATTCGCCGGCCAGCCCCTTCGCCCTCTGGTCGACCTTCGTCGGGTACGGGCGGCTCTCGGTCAGCGCCTTCATCGGCGACCGCGTGAACGCCTTCTTCGCCGTCTGGTCCGGCGTGAACGGCGCATTGCCCGCGCCCGCGTCCTGCCCGGCGTACGGCGTGATCGTCACCTTCACACCCGCCGACGTGTACGCCCGTACCTTGGTCCGCGAGCTGCCCGCCTGACAGGTGACCTCCGAGCTCCCGCCCTGGATCATCGTCGTCGGCCCACTCGATGCCTTCGGCAACAGCTGGGACACGTCCCCGATCCGCTGGCACAGATCCCCCGCCAGCGCCCGGGCCGGCACGACATCCTCGGGCGTCACCGGCTCGCCGACCGCGAACCCGATCCCACCCCCCGCGAGCGCGGCCACCCCGCACCCGAGCGCCGTACCCCGAACCAGTCGACTAGCCATGCCCGCGACCTTAGCCACGCGAAGGTCCTCCCTCTGCCATCCCCCTCCGACGCGTCCCCCCAACGCCCGGTTCCCACCTATCCCGCGAGCTTCTCCCGGGACCGTGCACACGCATTGGTGGCCTCGAACAAGCAATAACCTGTCCAAGGCAACCAAAGGGTGTCCACAGTCCCCACGCCGAGCCCCGGCGTACGGCGGTTGGGTCGGGCGTCGACGCCCGCGGCGAGCTCCGGCGTACGGCGGCTGGGGTCAGCTGAGGAGGGTCTGGACCGATCCGCCGGACTCGGTGAGCTTGCTGCCGAGACCCTTGAGCGCATCGCCGACGGTGGCGAGAATTCCGGACAGATCCTCCAGGTTGCCGGCCAGGCTCTCGATCTCGGTCGCGACCCCACCCACCTGGCCGCTCCCTTCATTCAGCCTCTTCGCCGCGGCGTCACCGATCCCAGGAATCTTGTCCAGCTCGCCCGCCAGCCCCGACAGCATCCCGGCCGCGTCATGCAACCGATCCTTCGCCGCGTTCATCGTCCCGGCACTCCCGGTCAGCGCCTTCCGCGCGCCACCTTCGCCGTCTTCCCCGACCAGCGCCCCAGCCGCCTTCGCCGCCTGCTCACCCGCCTCCGCAAGCCCCGACCCGATCGTCTTCAGCAACTCCGGCAACTTCCCGATCATCCCGACCGCATCGTCCGGCAACCCCCGCACCAGATTCAGCACCTTCTGAAAGTCGTCCGAGTTCTCCATCACGAACCCGACGGCCTTCTTCACATCCCCCAGATCCCGCCCACCCAACATCTCCTCAAGTCCCATCCGCGGATCGTAGGGCTCCGCCCCACCCCACCCCGGTACGCCGCACCGCCAGTAACCACCCCACCCCAACCAGTCGCCCCGCCCCCACCCACCACCGCCAACCCCCTCGCCCCCACCCCGCCTTTCGCGCCCCCGAACCAGCCCTCCACATCCCCGAAAACCCTCGCCCCGGAACCCCCGCCGTACCCTCCGCCAACCCCCTCAACGAGCCGATTGGCATACACGGCCCCCCGCCATGTATCGTTACTCGACGTTGTCCAGCGCTCGTAGCTCAACGGATAGAGCATCTGACTACGGATCAGAAGGTTGGGGGTTCGAATCCCTCCGAGCGCGCAAACCAAAAGCCCAGGCAGAGCATCTCTGACCTGGGCTTTTGCCTTCCCGGAGCCACCAGCGACTGTCGTGCTCGCCGCCCTCCCGACCCCCCCACGATTGACCCCCAACGCCACCCCGCCGACTCCTCGAACAGGAACCCGAGCTCGTCCACGGCCTGGCATTGCAGCTCCCCGGCCACGTCGACGTAGATGACCTTCGTTGTACGGGGTCGGCGTGCTCGAGAATGTCCTGAATCTCCGGGGCCACTGGCGTGCGGTCTCACTGATGGAAGCCTTCTCTGCGCGGGGAGCGTAGATCCAAGCTCAACCCGCAATCGGTGCATGCGGCACCGCCGCAGGTCACCGGGCGTCGCACATCACCTGCCGGAGGACACCCGAGAGCCGTGCCCCTCTGCAGGATTGACCTCTATGGATCAAGGGCGCGCCTTCGGCGCGGACGGGCGAGCCCGTGCGGCCTGCCGGCCGAACCTCGCCCGCCCGCGCGTCGTTGGTTGCTGAACGGTTGGGTTCATGAGGTCACGGGCGAACTCAACCGGTCATGCCTCCGCCGCGTCGGGTCTTAGCCGACGAACGCGATTGCGTTGCCGTCTGGGTCTCGCACGATGAAGTCCGTGCCGCCCCACGCTTGTTTGGTCAGCTTTTGCACGATCTCGGCGTCAGCGGCCAGATATTCCGTGTACAGCTCACGCACGTTCGGCGTATCGACGAACGCCATGATGAGTTCTTCTCGTTCCGCGGCACCGGCCGCGAACACCGGCTCGTGTACGAGCTTCAGGTGCAAGGTCGCGCCGTCGCGCGACACCGATCCGTAGAACGGCGGGTTGCCGTGCAAGAAGTCGATCCGGAAGCCGAGCTGGTCCCGATAGAACGTGGCCGAGGCGTCGACGTCGGCGACGTACAGCACCGGTTTGGCGCTCGCGACTGCCGTGTCCTGAGTCTCCGGCTGCTCGCTGGTGGGCGCGGCCGCTTCCGTGCTCGCCTTGAGTTCGGCCCAGTTGGCGCAGCCCGCTTCGAGGGCGATGACCTCTTGGGCTTCGGTGAGTGGAAACTTCAGCGCGAGTGCTTCGCGGTCGGACAACGTGCGATAGCGCTCGAGCTGTCGGATGCGGCCGCCGATCGAGAAGTTTCCTTCGCGGTGCCAGCGAACCAGCAGTTTCGCCTGTTTCTTGTAGGTTTCGAGCTTAGGCATGGCGCTCCCTCTTCGGTCTTGAAGTAGGTGGGCCTTGCCCTTTCGGCTTGTATGCCGTTGCGCCCTACGACCGGGGTTGAACCCGCGCCTGCGAGATTGAGATTACCACAGCGAATTGTTGGCCGGCGGCGCAACTGACGCGCTCGGCCGTGACTCCAGTCTGACTCGAACGGGCTCCTAACGAGCAGGGTGAGCTTCGGCGGGTAGAAACCCGTTGTCACCTTCAGCGTCGTACACAAAACTGCACGGGGAGGTGGTCACATGGCCGCAGTCGTACTTGATCTGACCGTCAGAGATCTCGCTCATGCCGATTTGGCCGCGTGCGGTTTTGCCGGCAGCAAACTGCACCTGACGCAGGTTGCCAAGGAACTCGACCGAGCGCGTTCTGGGGACGTTGACTACCTTGCAGTCTGCACAAAGACCGACGTACCCGTAGCTATCGGCGGGGTCGACTATTTGCCGCATCCGGGTGCAGGTTCGCTGTGGCAATTGTCCGTGCATCCGGCGTTGCAGTCCTGTGGGATCGGGACGGTGCTCATTGGAGCCGCTGAGAAGCGGATCTTGGCCCGAGGCCTTGATCGTGCCGAGATCGGTGTCGAGCTGAATAACCCCAGAGCCCGTGCCCTGTACGAGCGGCTGGGCTATGTCGCATACGACGAGGTGCTCGAAGCTTGGGACCAGCAAAACCCCGACGGCTCAATCACGCGGTACGAGACGATGTGCGCTCAGATGCGCAAGGTGCTGAGTTAGAGCTGCGGATCAGAAGTTGTGCGTTGGCACAGGCGGCGCCGCACGTATCTATCGCGCTTCCAGGTCGAAGAACAGGAAGCAGATGAATGAGCGGCCCGCGTTGGGGAGTAGTTCCGCGGGAGTGTTGGCTGCGGGCGGCGGCTCGGTGACCGTCTTGATGCCGAACCCCGCGGCGATGAATGTGTTGATGACGTCCTGCAGGGGGCGATGCCAGTAGGTCATCCACACGGTTCCTTCGCCGAAGTCGTAGTCCTCGGAGTACTGCGTCAGGGCGAAGTAGTCGGCCTCCGGGTACACCACCGCGTAGACCGTCGGATGGATGATCGAAACGATGAGCCGGCCGCCTGGCTTGAGCACACGTCGCAGTTCGGCCAGTGCCGAGGCCCAGTCCTCGATGTAGTGCAAGGACAGCGATGCGACGACGCGGTCGAACGCGTCGTCGGGATAGGGCAGGGGCGCACCAAGGTCGGCGACTTTCAGGTCCGCCTCCTGACCCAGCCTTTCGCGGGCGAGTTCGACCATGGCGGGGCTCAGGTCGAAGCCGGACACGATCGCGCCCTTGCCGCGCAGAGCGTCCATCAAGGGATCCGAACCACAGCCGGCGTCGAGAATCGCCTCGCCCGCGACGTCGCCCGCGAGACGAATCATCTCCGGACGCGCGTAGTACGCGTTGAAGAGGTTGTTCTCGTTGCTGGCCGAGTACGCCGCCGCGAAGCCGTCGTAGTCAGCGACAGGAGCACCGGACTTGCTCACCGAATCGGGCATGCCAGGTTTCTACCCCGAGGGCGCATGCACGCGCCAACCTGCCGGCTTCAAAACCGTGTGCGAGCGGGCCGAGTGCCCCATACCCTCCGGACATGGACCTTCGGGAAGAACTGCCGGCTGACAGGCAGGCCGTGCGGAACGTGCACATGCGGGCGTTCGGCGATCATGGCCTTGTCGTAGCCGACCTGGTCGACACCTTGCGGAACACCCTGGCCTCCGATGACGGTCTCTCGCTGGTCGCCGAGCAGGACGGACAGCTCGTCGGCCATGTCATGTTCACGCGCAGTCTCCTGGATGCCCCTCGACAACTGGTGGACGTGCAAGTCCTCAGTCCGTTGGCTGTACTGCCGGACCTCCACAAACGCGGCATCGGCTCCGCCCTTGTCCGGCACGGTCTCGAGATCCTTGCCGAGCGGGACGTACCCCTCGTCTTCCTGGAGGGCGACCCGGGCTACTACTCGCGCCTCGGCTTCGTGCCCGGTGGTGATCTGGGCTTCCGCAAGCCATCCCTGCGAATCCCGGACGCTGCCTTCCAGGCCGTAAAACTCCCGGCGTACGAGTCATGGATGACCGGGACGCTTGTCTACGCCGAAGCGTTCTGGCGGCACGACGCCGTCGGCCTCCGCGACCCCAACGCTCAGTGAAGCCGTCGCAGGCATGGGACGCAGATTCCAGCGAGTAGACCACGCAGTGCATGAGCTGCGCCGATGCCCGAGTACGCCGTATGTCGGCGTTGACGTACGCGAGCTTCGTCGTACGGGTGTCTGTGGGTGTCGCTAGCATCGGGGGATGGCTGCGACGGCGTCTGGGGTGTTCCGGCGAACTGCGATCGAGCGGGCCGATCAACGGGTTTCGTGGGAGCGGACGGATCAGGCGTTCTTCTCGAGCGGGGCGTGCCACGTGCTGGCCTGGACGTGCAGGGATTTCTATCCCGAGCAGGAGCTTGCCCTGGCGGCGTTGTACTTGGGTGACTTCGAACATCCGCTGCACGTGTACGCGAGGTGGGGCACGTGGGCGTTCGATGCGTCGGGTTGGAACCCCGAGGCCGAACTCCTGCAGGTCAACAGCGACTTCGAGGGGTTCCCCGTCCGTGAGGTGGAGACGATCAGCAGCGACCTCCGGGAGTTCTGCGAAAGGCACGTGCATCGCCAACCGCACCAGTACTGGGCAGACCCGACAGAACGCGCCCGCGTCTACGTGTCCCAGTACACCCCGCCCTGGCTCTAAGCCTGCGTACGCCGTACCTCGGGCGCTGTCGCAAGGGAGGGTCAGCCCACCTTGTAGTGCAGGCGTACGGGGCCGTTGGGGTCGGTGTTGACGGAGAGGAGTTGCAGCGGGGTTGGAGACTCGCCGACGGAGAGCGGTGGGCCGTCCATGACTGAGGGTGTGCCGAGTCCGCCGATTAGAGCGGGCGCCAGGGTTAGGTGGAGTTCGTCGATCAGGCCGGCCCGGAGTAGTGCGCCGTTCAGTCCGCCGCCTGCTGTGGACAGTACGCAGGTGATGCCGAGCTCGGTGCCCATCGCGGAGATCGCTTGGGTCAGGTCGACGCGGTCCTCGCCGACGACGAGGTAGCAGATGCGTTCTCGGCGGAGATAGCTGAGGTAGTCGGCTGGGGTTGATCGCGCCACCAGGACCAGGGCGTCCCAGTTCTCGTGTTTCTCGGTCCAGCGCACCCTTCCGCGGCTGTCGACGACCGTGAACCACATGTGCGGCGGGGATGGCTGTGCGGTGATGTCCGGCGGGAGGAAGTGCTGGTAGAGCTCGGCGATGTCACCGTCGTACGCCGGCAGCTCTTCCGGGATCGTGTCCTCGGTGACCAGGCTGCCGCTGCCCTCCAGGATCGCGTTGCAGCCGTACTGCTGCCGGAGCACCTCGAGGACGTCGAACGACGCCGGATCGGCGGCAGGCGGCGTCATCGCGGCCCACAAATCCGAACTCGGCTGGTGCATCAAGAGCGCGTCCCGGGCAAGCGCGACCTTCCCGTCGACACTGGCTCCCACACTGACCACCACACGCGGTCGCTTCGACATCGAAGCCTCCTTCGGCTGGCTGCACGACGGGTACCAGATCTACCAGCACCCACCGACAACGCCCGCGGGCCAACTCGACGCAGAGCACATGACGACCTCAGGCGACCCGAGCTGGTCAGGTTTCAGGTGTCGCGCGGTCTCGGCGGGCGATGTGCTCGGCGAACCATCGCGCGGTAGCCGCCGCAGCAGGTCCGGGCGCCACGTCATCCAGCCTGAGGCCGTCCGGCGGGGAGGTGTCGATCAGGGCGTCATCCGCGCGCACACCATCGTCCCAGTTGAGGCACGCGGGGCTCCATCCGCCACGGAGATTCGTGCCGTCGTAGTCGACGCGCAGAGTGTCGGTGACGGCGTTCCCGATGACGAAGTCGTGGGATACGAGCATCCATGGTGTCCCGTCCGAATCCTCGTGGTACCACTCGTCGAGGCCGGGCACACGCGCGGAGAGTCCTTCGAAGAACGCTCGCTCGACATCTGTTGGATCGCTATCGCGCACGCCACGAGTTTGGCATCAAGATCAAGCGCCTCGGTTCTGGTAGCCGCAGAGCCTCCTGAAGGTTTTCGGCCGGTCCGTCCACACAAACAAACCTGAGGACGGTGGCGATCCGTCTCGCCATACTGGGCGGCCATGGATGAGGTCAGCGTTGTGGTGGCGCATGCTGAGCGGGCGACGTTGCGGGTCGGGGATGTGTTTCTGAAGGTTGATGCTGATCAGGCGCGGATTGATCGTGAGGCTGAGGTGATTGGCCTGGTGCCGGTGCCGGCCCCGGAAGTCCTGTGGCGTGAGGCGTGTGTGCTCGCGATTTCCGCCGTACCGGGGACTGTGCTCGGGCGGTTGGGTACGCCGTCGACCGCATCGCCGACGGCGTGGGCCGCGGCCGGTGCTGCGATCCGAACGTTGCACGACGCGCCGGTGCCGCCCTGGCCCGGTCGCGATGGTCAGGCCCTGGAGGAGTTGACGGCGGAGCTCGATGACGAGTGCGAGCGACTCGTCGCGTACGGCGTCTTGCCCGCCGACCTGGTCGCTCGCAACCGCGAGGTCGCCGAGGCCGCGCTTCGGCCGTGGACTCCGGTGTTCACGCATGGGGACCTGCACATCGCCCACGTATTCGTCGACGGGGACGAGCTCACCGGCATCATCGACTGGTCCGAGGCGGGCCAGGGCGATGCCCTGCGCGATCTCGCCACGCTGACGCTCGGACACCCGGACCGCCTCGGTGACCTCGTCGCCGGCTACGGCGCCGACATCGACCTCGACGTCATCCAAGCGTGGTGGTCGCTGCGAACCCTGCTAGGCGTCCGCTGGCTGATCGACCACGGCTACGACCCGTTCACACCAGGCGGCGAGGTCGACGTACTCAGAGCCCGGATGTAGGACCTGGGTTTCAGGCCTCTCGACGGCCGCCGTTTTTGGACAGGGCCGCGCGCCAGGGATGACTCGGGGCGGTGAGAGCGAGGGACTCGTCAAGCCATCGTCGCGCCTCGGAATCCAGTAACGGGAGGACGGCGGCGAAGTCGATCTCGTCTTTCGGCAGCTTGCGCTTCGACTTGTAGAACAACTGCACCTCCGGCGCCAGAACCGGTATCCCTCGATCGGTGCGAATGCCCAGCGACGCGACCGGTCGATGGATCCGAGCATCGCGGCGAGACGTCCACTCGCCACCATCGGCCTCGTCCAGCATCACCTGGATTCGCCAAGGACCGTCAGGGTGCTCCCGACACCAGATGTCCTGGATCCCGAACGGCAGCCACTCTCCCGCCGGCCACGGCCGAAGGGTGCCTGGAGGGTCGGCCGCCTGGATATCCCAACCGTCCAGGACCTCGTGCACGATCTGCTGGTCGCGCCGCAGGAGCAGGACATCGATATCGCCGTGGGGCCGAAGTGGGCGCCCCGCGAGCAGTTCGATCGCATATCCGCCGGCGATCCACCATGGCGTCGTCAGCCGGCCGAACAGCCCCGTGACCGACTCCGGGGAGAGCGGGTCCCAAGCCCCAAGATCGCTACTCATCCTGCGAGCATGCCCGAGAACGGTCCATCCCGCCTGGTAATTGGTGGCCCCACCGAGTGCGCACATCGGTCGTTTCCCGTGGCGTCAGCTTGCGAGGGTGGAGATCTTGGATAGGTAGGTGTGGGGGATTTCGGCGCGGGAGTGGAGTTCGATGGGGTCGGCGTGGGGGATTAGGCGGCGCCACGAGATGAGTTGGTGTACGCCGACGAGCGCCCCGGCTGCGTCGAGGTCTTTGCGGAGGATTTGGGGGTCGGCGTCGAGGTGATCGCGCCAGACTGTCAGATAGATGTCGATTAGTTCGTTGTGGTCCGCGCGGGACAGGGGTGCTCTGGTCCATTCGACGACCGATTCGAGGAAACCGTGCAGTGAGACGAACGGGTGGCCCCAGAGCGCGTTGCCGAAGTCGAAGAATCGCGGGCGGAGTACGCCGGGTCGAGCGGTCGGCGAAGATGTTCGCGGGATACACGTCGTTGAGTTCCAGGTCGAGTGGAACGGTGTCGCTGAGGGACGCCGTACGTCGATCCAGTACTGCGGCGGCGGTCTCGGCTCGCTTCAGTAGTTCTGGCTCGGGGCGCAGCGGATGGCCGGGGTGCAGCGACGCCCAGTCCTGGACCACGTCGCGCACTCGATCGCCGGCAATGGTCGGCGGCAGGTCGATGATCCCTGGGTGCTCGGTCGGGTTGAGGCGGCCGAGGAGCGTGCATTGAAGGCGGGCGAGCGCTCGTACGACGATGCGACGCGTCGGCTGATCGCGTACGTCGGGATGCGTGAGCGTCGTTCCCTGATCGTCGGTGAGCAGCCAACTGCGCTCGCGATCTACCGCGATCGGCCCGATCACGTCCGCCGGGGCGAGTTGCGCCAGTACGGCGACCAATCCAGCCTCGAAGCGGTGGCCCGGATTGTTCTCCTTGAACCACACGAGTCCCTCGCCGGACGGATAGCAGCGGTTCACCGACCAGAAGCGGGCGCGGTACGTCACCGGTACGCCGCTGATCCGGCGGCCGCGCTCGGCGAGGCGAGCGCCAACCCACGCGTCCGCGGTCCGCGTCCACTCGGGTGATGTCCAGCGGCGGACCCATTGGCCCGCGGCGTCCGGTCCGAGCGGCCTCGCCGGCGGCGCGTAGTGCGGCATCCACGAGACGCTAGCCCTTCGCTCCGACAACTACGCGACGGCTTGCGAAACACGGCGTACGCGAGGGTCGTGGGGTGAGCGCAGAGCACCGCGGGGGGCAGAGGCTCGGCAGAGCGGTGTCAGCGAGTTATGTGCTCGCGCCGTCGAGGTACGCCAAGGCTTCCGTGACGCACTGTTCCAGTGGGCGGGTCGTGTCGAGGCGGAGGTACGTGTCGGGGCGCTTCACCTTCGCGATCCACTCGGTGAACAGCTCCGTACCGCGCTCCGGCTCAGTCCCCAGGTCGATCGGTGGAAGGTCGACGGCCGGCCGTTGACTGCGCAGTGCGGGTCGCGACCGCAAGCGGGTGTCGAGCAGGCCGATGTCCTCGGTGAAGCACTCGATGTAGCGGTACTCGACGCCGTGTTTGGCAGCGATCGCCTGCCCAGCCGCCAGCAACTCGTCGTAATAACACGGGCTGTCGATGATCACGCCGATTCCCTGCGCCAGTACGTCGTCGGCCATAGCCTTCACCACGTTGTAGCTGGAAACGCGGGCGAAGGCGAAGCTGTCGTCCTGCTCCAGATTGGCTCCGCCGTCAGTGTCCATCATCGCGGTCAGAATCACGTCCCGGTCGACCGCGACGAACCGCCGACGGCGCACCAACTCACGAGCAATCGTCGCCTTCCCGGCACCCGGCGGACCCGACATCTGAACCACCGCGACATCACTCATACGACTCCCATCCAATCGACACACCAAAACCCGTAGCCGAGAACCTAGCGCGAGCAGGTTCAAGGTTGAAGGTAGGTACTAGCTCCGTTCGTGCGACGTGCCGCGGTCCCGACGACGTACGGCCGCCGCCTCGGTGTCCGCGCCTGGCGTCGTCGGCGTCGATCTGGATTGATGATTCGCCAGCATTTGTTCAGCCCTGGTTGCCAGGAGATGCACTTCGCGATTGGTGTCGTTGCCGTCGAGGATGAACTCGAGTGATTCCTCGTCGGTGTAGTACCGGTAGATCAGCTGTTCGAGGTCGTCCGAGGATGCGTTCTCCAGGTGCAGGCGTTTGGTGAGCGTGATGATGTCGCCCGCATCCTTGCGCCGTTGGGCGATCAGCTTGGTCGCCAACAGGAATTCGTCACTGGCGTAAGTGATGTGCAGACCGGGTACGTCGCTGTGACGCAACGCTCGGTCACGCGGTCACCAGGTCTCGGGCTGGGATGAAGATGTTGGCCTGTGCGAGGTACTCCGGAGTTTGCGCGATGATCTCGTCGCGGTTCAGGAATGGGTGTTCGGGGATCCATGGTTCCGCGAGGGGCTCGACCTTGGTCCATTCGGGTGGGTCTTCGCCTGCTGCCTCGAATTCGTGCGCGGTCAGGACGGCCAATAGGGTGTCGAAGCCGGCCTGACCGGTCGTGCCCGGCGCGGCCTCCCACGCGGCTTCGGAGCCATCGTGACGGCGGAGCAGCAGGCACAGGTGGTCGCGGCCCTGAAGCACCATGCGCCACGCCCAGTCCTCGTCATTCGCGTCGCGAATAGCTGTCGCCGTTGCCGGCGCCGTCATGATCCGATGCTCGCGCGCGCCCTGAAGGGCATGGGCAATCCGTCCGGCCCGCAGCAAGAACTGCGCCGTCGGCTTGGTCCTGCCGGAACGGTAGGTGGAGAAGCGGGAAGCAGATGTCCCGAGCGCAGTGGCGAACGCGGCCTGCGACAGTCCGCTGTCGGCGAGCGCGTGGTTGAGCCTGTCGCTGACCGCCTGACTGTCCTTGTCCATCTCAACACTCCTCGACCCGTTATCTAATCAGATAATAATCCGAGCTGACCGCCGAGCGGAATAACCGGTTGTCGGGCGTTACGCCGTCGTTGAGACTCACGGCGTATGGATGATGGTGAGCTTGGGGATTTGTTGCGGAATGGGCGGTATCCGCGGTCTGCGGCGTACTCGGGGCGGTGGATGGTTGATGGGGGGATGGGGCCGAACCCGGTCTGGGAGGCTGAGGCCTTGGCGGGGCTGATGACGCTGGAGCCGGGGATGCGGGTGCTCGACCTGGGGTGCGGGACGGCTCTGAGCTCGATCTTTCTGGCCAAGGAGTACGGCGTTGAGGTGTGGGCGACCGACTTGTGGGTCAAGCCCGACGAGAACCTGCGTCGCGCGGCCGACGCGCAGGTGGCGGACCGGGTGCACCCGATCTACGCGGAGGCCCACGCGCTGCCGTTCGCCGAGGAGTTCTTCGACGCGCTCGTCAGCATCGGCGCGTACCACTACTTCGGCACCGACGACCTCTACCTCGGCTACGTCTCGCGTTTCGTGAAACCCGGCGGCCAGATCGGCATCATCCAGCCGGGGCTCGCCCAGGAGTACGAGACGCTCCCGCCGCCGAACCTCGAGCCGTACTGGAAATGGGACTTCTGCGCCTGGCACAGCCCGGCGTGGTGGCGGCAGCACTGGGAGAAGACCGGCCTGGTCACCGTCGAGGTCGCCGATCGCCTGCCTGACGGGTGGCGCGACTGGTTGCAGTGGAACGACGCCTGCGACCGCGACAACGGTACGCCGGATCAGGAGGAAGCCCAGATGCTCCGCACCGACAACGGCCGCACCCTCGGCTTCTCCCGAGTCATCGCCCGCCGCGCCGACTAACTGTCGGACGGCGGCCGATAGAGCTCTTGTACGGCGGCGTCGATGTCGGACCCGCCCTCCTCGACAGGCTCCATGTACAGCCGCGCCCAGGTGATCTTGTCATCGCGTACGCCGAGCACGGTCACGCCTCGCATCTCGAACGGGGAACCGTCCCGATGGGCGCCGTACCAGCGCATTTCCGCCCAGACCGCGCCCTCGGACGCGGCCGACGAGATGCGCTCGGCGGCGAAGTCCGGGACGCCTTCGAAGACCGAGGTCCAGTTCGCCAGCACCTGACTGCTGCCGCCGAAGCCGCGGTTGGGGTGCAGCGGCTGCTCGCTGCGATAGTCGGCGGCGAAGAATCCCGCGACCGCCGCCGCATCGTGGCGGTTCATCGCCACGATCAACCGTTCGATGATGTCGTTCATGATCGGCCCCCTCCCCACTCCATCATGTGCCCGCCGACCCGGAGTACGCCACGTGGATGTGGACGGTGGGCAGGGCATGATGTCGGGGATGGAAGCCGAAGAAGTCCTGACGGGTGGGAATGTCGCCGCGCAGGTCGTCCGGGTCGGTTCGACTGTTCGGAAGCCCGCCCTGCCTCAGACGGCCGCGGTCGAGGCAGTGCTCACTCATCTGGCCGAGAGCGATTTCAACGGCGCGCCTGGGACTCTGGGGCGAGACGACCAAGGTCGACACGTCCTCGAGTACATCCCCGGCACCCTCGCCCACACGATGCCGCCGCTCTCGCTCGACGACCTCCACCGAGTAGGGCGGCTCATCCGCGAACTCCACGACGTGATGGAGACCTTCGAACCACCAGCAGACGCCGCCTGGCAGTCACTCGTCCCCGATCCAGCCGGCGGCACCTTGATCTGCCACAACGACCTCGCACCCTGGAACCTGGTCTGCAACGACGAGCGTTGGGTCTTCATCGACTGGGACAACGCGGCGCCCTCGTCCCGCCTGTGGGATCTCGGGTACGCCGCCACCGCGTTCCTTCCGTTCGTTCCCAAAGGCACCGTCGCGACCGACGCCCCGCGTTTGCGCGCGCTCGTGGACGGCTACGGACTCGACCAGGAGCAGCGCCTCGCCCTCCCCGCACAGATCGCGGCCCGCACCTGGGGATCGTACGAACTCCTGGTTCGCGGCCACGAGACCGGCGAGCAACCGTGGGCGCGGATGTACGCCGAGGGTCATGGGGACTACTGGGGCCCAACCGCCGAGTACGTCGAGCGCCACCACGACGCCTGGATCGACGCGCTCACGAGAACATGAGGTGGTTGGAGGCGGGGTCCGCTGAGGCGGTCGGCGCGGCGCTCCGGCAGGTCGCGCCCGAACTGACCGACGAACCGATCGCGGTTCGCGGAGGTCTGGGGGAGACCGATCCGCGGTGGTGGGCGGGGAGCGCCGTGGTTGGTGGGCGCTTTGTCGTGAAGTTCGCCTGGTCGCAGCCCGCCGCGGTTCGGTTGGCGCATGAGATTGCCGTCCTCGAGGCGTTGGGGCCCGTACTGCCGTACCTGCCCGATGTAGTTGCCAGCAGCACCGATCCGCTGCTGCTGGTGACGAGGCTCGTGCCCGGGTCTGCGCTCTTCGACGTCGTGGACTCTCTCGATCTCGACGACGCCGGCCGGCAACTCGCTCACTTCCTGGGTGCGCTGCATGATCCGGCGACCCGGGAGCGTTTCGAGACCCCGGCGACTCTCCAGCCCGCCACGACCGACACCTTGCGTGCCGGTTTTCCGAAGTGGGCACGTGCGGATCAGCGGTCCGCCGTACTGCGGTGGTGTGACTGGGCGGACGACGTACTGGCGACGCCGGGCCCGGGCGTGTTGGTGCATGCGGATTTGCACGGCGGCAATCAAGTGTGGGACGGCGGACAGCTCCGCGTGGTCGTCGACTTCGAGACGGCCGGCCTGCACGAGCCGGAGTACGACCTGCGTTGCTTCCCCGGAACGGGACCGGGCGTCGAACTCGCCACGGCCACCATCCGTCACTACCAAACCACGACCGGGCGGCAACTGTCCGTCGACCGCGTGATGGCCTGGCATCTCCGTACCGCGCTGGGCGATGCCCTCTGGCGCAGCGAGGCAGGCGTGCCGCTCCCGGACCATCGAACTCCACCGGAATGGGTCGACGACCTCGCCGGCCGGTTCGCCGCCTTCGGTATCAAGTGACCCCGTTCGGACGCGAGGATGTGCGGACGAACTCGAAGCAATGACGGGGACTGCGGGTATGGCGAAGGCGCTCGGTGCGTGGCTTGTTCTCGGGGCGGTGCTGACGGCCGGTGTTGCCACGGGCATCGGAATGAACTGGCCGTTCCGGATCGACAGAGCCGGCGGTTTGACGGTGCCGTTCGTGCTACTCGGCCTGTGGTTCCTGATCTACCTGGTGCTCGGGATCGTCGTCGTCGGTGACGCGGTCCGATTGGTTCGGCGGCGCGACCTCAACGCGCTGCAGGACTCGGCGAACCTCGTGAAGCTCATCGCCGTTCCGTTCTTCGTGCTGAACTTCATCGCCCTGGCGGAAGTCGTCACGCTGGTCGGGTCGAACGATCAGGACCGGTTCGGTCTCGACGGGTTCCTGGTGGCGCTGCTGTTCGTCGTCCTCACGTACGTCGTGCTGCTGCCGACCTCGGCGTACGGCGTCGGCTGTCTCGTGGTGCTCAAGCGGGGTGACGGGATCGGGCCGATCACCTTCGGTCTCAACATGGTGCTGCACTTCCTGTACGTCGTCGACGTGCTCAGTGCGATCGTGGTGGTCGAGATCGCCCGGGACCGCCTCGGGATCGCGCGCCCACCGGGGCCGCTCTCCCGGAACCTGCTCGCCGGCGTGCTGATCGTGGGCTCGTCCCTCGCGGCGGTCTGGCTGGTGTTCACCGGGACCTTCTACTCGTTCCATCCGCTCGGAATCCCGATGCCGTACGGGATCAATCTCCTCGGCCTCACGTCGTCCGCCGAGTTCTTCCTGCTGGTGGTCGTCCCGGTGGCGCCGCTCGTGACGTTCCGGACGGCTGTTCGCTTCTATCTGGCCGAGGACGTCGATGCGCTGGCGCGGTCGGCCCGCCTCGTGAAGCTCGGCATGATCCCGCTGTTCATCCAGAACTTCGTGCTCTGCACAGCCGTCGTACTGGCACTGACCTTGATCCCGATCGCGATCTCGCGGGGGGCCGTACTGTTCTTCATGGGCCCAGGCGGCTACGCGCTGGTCGGCGCGTTCACCACCGCCGGGCTCGTCCCCGCCGTCATCGGCACGTACCTGATGCTGCTCCCGACCTCGATCTACGGTCTGACCTGCCTAGCCCTCCTGATGCGCCAACGCGCCATCACCCCCCGCTTCTGCGCCCTCCACGCCGCACTACAACTCATCTTCATCGCCGACATCATCAGCACCCTCGCAATCGCCCATCAGGTAAAACACCCGAACCGGTACGCCGTCAGTCCGGTGTGACCCAAGTCAGTCGAGCGGCGCGGGCCACGCGTTCTCGGGCAGGAGCGCGCTGAGCGGCGACGTACGGTCCCGACCCAGGACGACCTCGGTGGCGAGGTTGGCCGGATCGATCTGCCGAATGAACTCCCGGCACCGCCCACACGGCGGCAGAACGTAGAGCCGGCTCTCGTCACCACAAACCGCGACAATCTTCGCGATCTTGTACTCCCGAGCCGTCACCATGGCTGCGATCGCCGCATGCTCGGCACAGAATCCCGTACCCGACGACGTGTCGATACAGACCCCGACGTACACGTTCCCAGCCTCGGTAACCAGCGCCGACGCCACATCCCCGAACACCCGCTCGTCCACATGATGAGGATGCAAAACAGCCGCAGCCGCCTCAATCAACCCGTCATTGCTCGGTGCATTCACCCTCGCGAACCTAGCAACCCGACCCACCACAGGTCACCGGACTTACCGCTACGCCGCGGCTCGGGCAGACTGCGACGATGGGCGAGTCAGGTGTGGTGCTCAACGGCATTCGGCACTGGGTCCGTGTCGTGGGCGATCTACGGGCGGGGACACCGCTGGTCGTCGTCCACGGCACCTCGACGTACCGCGGATGGTCTTGCTGGGGATCTCGTTCGGCGGCGATCTCGCGGCGGAGTATGCCGTCGCCTACCCAGAACGCGTCGACCGCCTGATCATTCAGGGCACCGGTCTGGCTGGGCCGCTCACGCCGTCGCCGTGGGCAGCCGGCTTCGAGGCAGTCGCCGCGAATGACGACATGCGTACGGCGATCCGGGCTGCGGTCGCCAGGTCGGGGCCACGCGCGGTCTGGGATGTTGCCGATCGGGAGACAACCGACCGTTTCCTCTTCCACCAGTCCGCGACCGCGAAGCTCGTGCGCGGGCTGTGGGAAGAGAGCGGGCTCGTCAACACAGGTGACATGTCCGCAGCGCTTGCCAAGCAGCCGTCGCGGCCGGTGCCACTCGTCGACGAACTGGCCGGCCTCGACCTTCCCGTGCTGGTGCTGGTCGGTTTGTGGGATCGCAATGCAGGCGTCGACGCCTGCCGCGACCTGGTCACCCGTCTGCCGCGTGCCGTCCTCCGGGTGTTCGACAACAGCGCCCACTTCCCCAACGTCGAGGAACCCGACCGCTACATCACCGAGATTGCAGACTTCCTCGGGTAGCTCTGCAGTCAGTGAAGGGTTTCCTCGACGAGGTCGAGGTATGCGCTGGTGGCTGCGCGCGTCTTGGCATCGGGGAGCTGGGGGAGGAGTTCGCGGAGCGCGGCCAGTTGAGTGCTGCGATCGGCTTCGGGGAGGGGAGTGCCGGTGAGGAAGTGGATGGTTTGTGCGGCTGCTGGCGAGTGGCGGGCTACCTGCTTGCCGGCGATTGGGATTAGGGCGAGTCGGAGGGCCGCCTCTTCCTCCGGGGTTTTGGGGGTCGGCGGCTCGTGGTGGTCGTGGGTGGTTCGAGCTTGAGGGATGCCGTGGCGGTCGAACAGGACGGTGCTCTCGGGCGGCCAGGTCGCGAGGGAGAGTGGGACGACGTGCCAGTCGACCCACAGCGGTAGACCGTCGACGACGTACTGCGCGCTGAGCGCCCGAGTGCCGAGTGGGCCGTTGTGGCGGGCGTCGATGGTGAAGGTCCGATCGCCGGGCGGGAGATGGTTAGCGGTCGCGTGGCTGTTCAAGTGGGCGTCGTTGACGACGACGAGCAGGTCCACGTCGCTCCAGTCGTCGGCTCGGTCGGCGCCCAACGATCCGGTCAGGGCGGCGCCGAGTACGAGCGGGTCGTTGCGGAGGTCAGTCGTTGCAGCGCTCAACCAGCGGTCGCGGATCGCGGCCAGTCGGGGTGCGGGCGGACTGTTCACGCCGAGGACCTTAGGCGGTCGTGGAAGGCAGAATCCATGGAAATACCTGAGGTCGGTGGCGAGCGCTCACCGTTTCGGAGCCGGACCCGCTGCGTGAGGCAGGAACGGAACCGCGTCCCGCCGTACGACGTGGTTCAGGTTGATCTCTCGTATGCCGCAGTGCTCGATGCCCTGCTGCTCGGTGAGGGACTCGATCAGCATGCCGTGGCAGACGGCGATGAAGGGGTCGGCGTCGAGGGCGGCCTGGCGGTGTAGCGCGTCGAGCGCGCGTCGGCGTACCGAGGACTGTGGTTCCCACGTCCGCGTTTCGCCGGCCGGCCACTCGCCGTCGTGTCGATGGAAGTCGTCCGCAGCGGCGAAGGCCTCGGCCGAGCGCCAGGACAGCGTCGAGTCCGGGAGCCATTCGCGCAGGTCGACCTCGACCGCGGTCAGCGGGAGCTGCGTCTCCGCGGCGATCAGGCTCGCGGTCTGCAGCGCCCGGGTCATCGGCGAGGCGACGATCCGCCGCGCCCCACTGCCGCGGAGTCGCCGGCCGACCTGCCGCGCTTGCTCGGCCCCAACCGTCGACAACGGCGCGAAGTCCCTCGCCGGACCCCACCAACCCTCGGCGTCGAGTTGCTCGCCGTCGACAGCGCCATGCCGAACCAGCAGTACCCGCGTCACTCCTCCCCCGAGAAGCGTTCCCACGCGGACTGCCGGCTGACCCCGAGCGCTTCGCCGATGCGCGCCCACGTGACGGAGCGGGAGCGGAGCCGTTGCACGCGGTCCTGCACGGCCAGTTCCACCTGCCCGCGGGAGGCGTCGAGTCGCGCCACGTCGGCCAGCAACTCGTCGTCGCTCTTCCCGTCCAACGGCGGGAAAGTCGGGATCGGCTGGTCGGTCAGCACGCGTTCGCACAGCCCCACGCACTCGTTGCAGATGAAGACCCCCGGCCCGGCGATCAGCTGCTGCACCTCGTCCCGCACCTTCCCGCAGAACGAACACCGCAACACGTTGTCAGCCATCACTCTCCTCCACTTCTGTCAGGCCCACCCTGACACACTTGTCAGGCTAGCCCTGACGCGAAGCGAAGGTCAAGGACTCGGTCGGCCGCTGGCGGGGCAGAATCGGCGCGTGAACGCTGAGGGGTATGTGAGGTATCAGAGTCCGGTTCCGGATCGGCGCGGGCGGCGGATCGGGATCTTCGGGCTGGTGAACACGCTGGGGCACCGCGGGATGTTGAGCGCGGCGGAGGAGGAATTCCGGCGTACGACGAATGCCTGGTACGACGCGGCGTACCTGAATCCCTCGACCGTCGACCCGGCGGTGTACGACCGGGACGTCAACCCGCACGCGGCGGCCTGGTTCAAGCCGTCGGCCGTGCGGTTGTTCGAGCCGATCCCGCAGTACCTGGCGATCCTTGCCGCACACAACCTTCCGTGCGAGCGCTACACCTCGGCCGCGCCCGGCCGGGTGATCTACGAGGACGAGGACCAGGTCGTCGTCGTGCCGCACCACCCGGACGATCCCGAGCAGTCAACCACCATCCTGTGGTTGCCCCCGGCCCCGAAATGACATTGACGTGGTGAACTGGGCGTCGTACGACGACGCGTACGGACCGGCGGGGTACGTCGCGGCGCTCCCCTGGCCGCCGCGATCGTGTCGTCGGTCGACAGGCCCCGGGACGCGGGTGATGTGCGGCGGCAGTACGCGCGCGAGATCGGCGTACTGCGGGATCTCGCGGAGCGGAATCTCGCTCTGGCGGAGTCCGACACCGAGTTCGTCTACGCGCTGCAGGCGTTGCTGGCTTTCGAGGATGGGGGCGTGTGGCAACGGAATCTGGACAGCATCGCGGCCGGCGAACTGTCGCTGCAGTGCCCGAACTGTGCTGAGGATCTGCTGCTGTCGCTGGACGAGTTCACGACCGGCACGTGGGGCGACGAGCGGCCCACCACGGTCGAGCCCGGCGATGCCCGTGGAAGCCGGATGCTCGAACTCGCGGACCGGCATGGCCGCCGGGAGGTCGCGGCGCAGATCCCGTACCTCCTCGGCCGCACCACCTGTCCTGCCTGCCGGCGCGAGATCTCCATTCCCACTGCGGTGATCTAGACGCATGGGATTGGTGCTGGTCAACGGCTCGTCGGGGGTCGGGAAGACCGCGGTCGGGGATGAGCTGCGGCGGCGGGGGTACGGCGTTTTCGACGTCGATGGCGACCGCCTCGCGCGGTGGTTCGACAACGGGTCGGGCATTGAAGTGAGCATGCCGTCGTACCGGGATGACGCGTGGTTCGCGGAGCATACGTATCGGTTGCCGGTGGACACCGTACGGCGGGTCGCGGGTGCGGCCGGTGGCCTGACGTTCGTCTGCGGGACGGTGGGGAACGAGGGCGAGATCTGGGACCTGTTCGATGCGGTCGTGAGCCTGAGCGTCGACGCGACGACGTTGCGCCGGCGACTCGCGGGTCGGTCCGGCGGGTTCGGTTCGAGCCCTGCCGAGTTGGAGTGCGTCCTCGCCTGGCACGCCAACGTCGACGCCGACAACGCGCGGTACGGCGCCCTCCTGGTCGACGCGACCGGCACGATCCCCGAAGTCGCCGACCTGATCCTGACCACCCTCGCCGGGCAGACTCCCTCACATGATCAATGACTGGGAAGCGTCCGACCTACCGCGCGGGATCGTCGATTTGCTGCAAGTGCCGCAGTCGCTGACTGAGCTCGCCGACGCGCTCGAGGTGACCGACGCGCGCGTCCTCTGGTACCTCGGAAGGCTCCGCGACACCGGCCGGGTCGAAGAGGATGCCGGCGTATGGCGTCGTACCCCAGCCGGCGCGGAGCTCGCACGGACGCCGGCGCCTGAGCGTGGCCCGCAGACCGACCTGCCCGGGTCGAGCGTGCAGGACTACGTGCAGGCCTATGCGGATGTGGCGGCCGGGATGTTCGGCACCGGCTTCGTGCAGGACAGTGGAGAGCATGCGGGTCGGGTGCCGGGGGAGCGGGTGGCGGAGTTTCACGAGCGGTTGTTGAGTCTGGTCGACGAGTACTTCGCGCCGGGCAAAGTGGACCGCACCGCAACGCCGAAGTACGGGTTCCGGTGGGTGCTCACTCCGGTTGATCTGCACCCGCTCGAGGCGGGCCGCGCCGGGTGAGGTGAAGTGGGCTGGTGGATCACTTACCGTGATCCCCATGGCGTTTGCTGCGAAGGGGAGCAAGGGGGAGTCGTTCCTTGCCGTGGTGGTCGGTGGCGGGTCGGCGTTCGGGCTCGTGGTGATCACGTCGCGGGCGTGGAAGGCGTGCCGCGTGGACATCGCCGGGAGCATGCCGAACGGGCTGACGCTGCTGTTCCTCGGCCTGCCGCTCGCGTTGATCGTCAACCTGGTGCTGTTCACCGTGGTCTTCCGGTACGCCGGGAAAGCGTTCCTGTTCTCGCTCGTCGCGGCCGCCATCGCGCTCGCGATCGCCGACCTCGCCCTGTTCTCGTGGCAAGGCACCCCGGCCTCCTCACCCGGGATCTGCCCGGGCAACGTCCCTCCGTGGTGGCCAGCCTGGATCCCGACCTGATCCGCGGCCGATTGCGCGCCCGGACCGGCGGCCGTTTCTCCAGGCCATCACAATCGGCCGTCGGCTGCCTGGCCAGGCGTGAGCGCGCGCGGTTCCGGCGATTGTGATGGCCTGGAGGTCCGGCACCCGCGGCTTCCGGCCGCTGCGGAACCTGAACCGCCCGCGTCTAGATCATTCGCAGCAGGGCAGCCGCGCGTTCCGGGTCGCCGATGGTGGCGGCGGCCGGGAAGAGGCGGCCCCATGAGCCCGCGCGGGTCAGCTGACCGAGGCGCCGGGCGAGCTCGGCTGCCCGCCGCAGCTCCGGCAACGCGTACCCGTCCGCCGTCCACGGCTCGAGATACGCGTCCTCCAACCGCGAGACGACGTCCGCGCCGTGCTCCTCGGCCGCCCGGTCGAGCGCGACCAGCAGGCTGCAGAACGGATGACCCACGTTCGCGTCACCCCAGTCGAAGAACGTGTACCGCCCGGCTCCCGCGACCAGGATCTGACCATCATGCAGATCCGCATGATCCAGCGAATCCGGTACGCCGATCTCCGCGAACTCCTCGCACCACGCCACCAACCGCGGCCGGAACCGCCGCAACCGCTCCCGATCCGCCCCGCTCAGACTCCGGTTGCCGTCCAACGTGGCATCGAAGAGACGTGGCAGCGCCGCAACTCGCGCATCAGGTACGCCGAGCGCCAGCAAATCCCCCGCCCGCGCGACGAGACCCCGCTGCAACTCGGCGTACTGCGGTAAGACCTCGAACCAGTGCCGAACATCCACCGGCTGGGTGCGAAGCATCGGCCCGCCGTCCGGCAGCAGTGACCAGCCGCGGGCGGTGTCGACGGCGTACGGCGTGAGCACCTGCCCGGGCGTCCATCGGGCGAGTGCCTCGGCGAGCGCGGGCTCGAAGGCGCTCCCGGGTGACGCCGCCTTGAACCACACCGGTCGCTCCGCCTCGACCCGGATGATCACCGACCACGGCCGGAGCCGGACCCGCCGCGGACCGGTCTCGCCGACGCCGAGCGCCGCCAGCTCCCGGTCCAGCCAGTCGAGCGCCGCCGCTCGCCACGCCGGTTCCTCCCAGGGGGTCTGCGCCTCCGGATAGGAACCGCGGTCGATCTTCAAGGTCATAATCGGAGGATGGCACAGTGGCCGGACACCCCGTACCGAGTCGGGATCTCCGGCTGGCGCTATCCGCCGTGGCGCAAGGTGTACTACCCCGAGGGCCTCCCGCAGCGCGCCGAGCTCGAGTACGCGTCCCACCGCCTGAACTCGATCGAGCTCAACGGATCCTTCTACGCGCTCCAACGCCCGACGTCCTATCAACGCTGGTACGACGAGACTCCCGACGGCTTCGTCTTCTCGGTCAAGGGACCGCGCTTCGTCACGCACCTGAAGCGACTGGCCGACGTGGACGCTCCGCTGGCGAACTTCTTCGCCTCGGGTATCCTTGCTCTGGGCAACAAACTCGGCCCGGTCCTCTGGCAACTACCGCCGAACTTCCAGTACGACGCCGATCGCTGCGCGGCGTTCTTCGCGCAGTTGCCACGCACCACGGTCGCGGCGGCCGAGCTCGCCAAAGGTCACGACGAGCGGATGAAGAACCGCGCGCTGCTCGAGGCGAAGGTCGACATCCCGCTCCGGCACGCGATCGAAGTACGGCACGACAGCTTCAAGACGCAGGACTTCGTCGAGCTGGCGAGGGCGCATGACATCGCCGTGGTCTGCGCGGACACGGCCGGCAAATGGCCGATGTTCGACGACGTGACCGCCGGCTTCGCGTATGTCCGGCTGCACGGCGCCGAGGAGCTCTACGTCAGCGGGTACGACGACAAGTCGCTCGACCGCTGGGCGCGCAAGATCCGCTCCTGGAAATGCGACACCTATGTGTACTTCGACAACGACGTGAAGGTGCACGCGCCGTACGACGCGGAGCGGTTGGCCGGCCGCCTCGGGATCGGTTCGGCCGCGACCGAAGCATGACGGCCTTAGCGTCAGCGGCATGAACCCTGGAGAGCTCGTCGAGCAAGCGTTGGAACGGTCGCTGAAGCTGGTCGTCACCTGGCCGGCGTGGGACGGCGTACCGCGGATTTCCGACGACGGTCGGACCTTCACGCCGCACAAGGCGGTCCGCCGGATCGCCGATCACATGATCGATCACCTGGCCGAGGTCGAGGCGCTGCTGGCCGGCGTTCCGACGCAGCCCGACGAGTGGCACGCGAGTGCGCTGCTGTCGGCCGCCGACCTCGCGCCGTTCGCCCCCGAGGACGTCCGCGAGGCCGAGCAGCGCCTCTGCCGACTCGGCCGCACGTTCACTCTTCGGTACGCCGCCCTCGACCCGGCCGAGTGGGACAAGGACCGCAGCCCCAACTGGACACTTCGCCAGATCGCGGAGCACCTCACCGAGCTGGACTGGTACGCCGAGCAGGTCGGCGACCTGAGCTGACGGGCGGACCTCCACCACTCACCAACCGCGACCCGCGGTCCTGCGGCACGCTCGCCGACGGTCAGCCGGGGCCCGCCCGCGCGAGTTGGTGAGTGGCGGAGGTCCGGTCAGAACAGCCGCGCTCCGACCGGCTGCTCGATGTCGAGCAGGAACTGCTTCCGCTTGAGCCCGCCCGCGTACCCGGTGAGCGACCCGTTCTTCCCGATCACCCGGTGGCACGGGATCACGATCGACAACGGGTTCTGCCCGACCGCCTTCCCCACCGCCTGCGCCATCTGGGCCGGCTCCCCGAGCCGCGCCGCGATCTCGCCGTACGTCGTGGTCTCGCCGTACGGGATCTCCTCGAGCACAGTCCACACCCGACGCTGGAACTCGTCACCCGCCAGCCGGGTCGGCAGGTCGAACGACACCCGCCGACCGGCGAAGTACTCCTCCAACTGCTCGACGACGAGCGTGATGAGCGGGTCGGTCGACTCGACCCGCTCACCCAGCGTCTCAACCGTCGGCTTCACCCAGTGGTGCGGAAAGTAGACGCCGACCAGCACGTCCCCCGACACCACCACCGTGAGCTCCCCGATCCGGGTGCTGACCACCGCATGCCTGTTCATACCGATAGAACGCGGCAACACCCGGACGTGTGAGTCCTACGACCCGATCCGCTCCCGGGTCCGCTGCCGGAACGCCCGCCCGACCTGCGTCGCCTCGACGTGATGCAGATCGGTCACGGCCAGCTCTGGTGATCCCTCCCTCGGCACCTGAGCCACCCACTCACCGCGAGGGTCGACCACCCCGGAGGTCAGCCCGTCGTCCGGGTTGGCCGGCACGGCGAAGCTGATCCAGCAGGTGTTGTTCACAGCGCACCCACGGGCCTGCACCCCCACGTGCTCGTGGTGCGAGACTCCGTGCGTCGCGTACGACACCAGCACGCCGTCGGCGCCGAGCTGGTCGTACTCCGTGAACAACTCCGGGAACAGCACGTCCAGCCCGAGCGCGAGCCCGAACCGGAACCCGTCCACGTCGAACGTCACCGGCTTCTTGCCCGCCGAGTACATCCACGTGACCTTGGTTGTCGACAGCGTGCGCTCGTCGTACCGTGCGACCACTTTCCCCTGGTCGGACACGACATACATGCTGTTGTACGGGCGACCCTCCGGCTGCTGGTGCACCGAGGGGATCACCACCCAGATCCCGAGCTCGGCGGCGAGCGCGTTGATCTTGTCGAGCTCGGACTGCAGCACCGACCACTCGGCCTTGGACCAGTCGGACGCGCCGATCTCCTCCGGGCCGAGCTCGGACAGCACCTGCTTGCTCGGGAAGCAGATCGCGCCCTCGGTGAAGTGCACCAGACGGGCCCCAGCCGCGGCGGCCTGGCGGATGAAGTCGCGGATCTCGGCACCGGCCTCGCGGAGCTCGTCGGCGTTCGTCGGGTCGCGGTGCATCGACGTCTGGGCGACGGCGAACCGCAATGTCGTTTCTTCCGGCATGTCTTCTCCTGTCGGAGTCGGACGGAAGTGCCGGAGGGCAGTCGTGTAGGACTCGCCGGTTTTGGCGGCGCGGGCGCGAACCCGCTGTTTGAAGTTCCTGTGCGCTGTCATCTGGCCTTCCACGCACTCGCACGCGATCCCCCAGCGATCCGTCCGAGGCGACTGACCAGGACGAGCGGCCCGAGACAGGAAGTCCCTTTGCCTTCTCGTTGTGACCGAGCTGGGGCCGGTCGACGAAGGTGAGGCGCGGGCCGCGCCGGACCCACATCCTCGCCGAGCCGCTCGGCCGAGTCAATCAGCCTCGCGGCGCTTGTCGCGAGTCGTCTCGGGTCCGTGCGTCAGCGGCCCGCGAGTCAGCTCAGGCCCGTGCGTCAGCGGCGCAGGACATCGTCCGCGGCGTCCATGGCGACTCCGATCAGCTCCGGGTTGAGATCGACTACCGTGTTCCCGTCGGAGTCCAGTTTCCCGGTCTCGGTGATCGACAGACCGATCAGCGCGAGCGCCCCGGCACGCTGCCGCTGCAGGCGTGCGAACGTGTCCTCAGGACCCGCCGGGGTGCTCGTGTCGTCGTGCTCCCAGGCGGAGACGGCCTGCTCGGCGAGGGCGGCCGGCACCGTCACGCGGATCGCCGGCAGTCCGGCCGCGCGGAACGTCGTACCGATCAGGCCCAGCACTCGTGCGTCGTTGGCGTACACAGCCCTCGATGGTAGCGACCTCGGGCGGCATAAAGTCAGACCGTGACGCGGTTGTCATGGGGAGTACGCGAAGATGACGTTGGGAGCAGAGGGTGAGCATTCGAGTCGGGTACAAGGCGTCGGCGGAGCAGTTCGGGCCGCGGGACCTGGTGGAGTACTCCGTCCGGGCCGAGGAGCTCGGGCTCGACAGTGTGACCGTGTCGGACCACTTCCTGCCGTGGCGGCACGAGGGCGGTCACGCACCGTTCGCGCTGGCCTGGATGGCGGCGGTCGGTGAGCGGACCAACCGGGTGCTGCTCGGTACGTCGGTGCTGACGCCGACGTTCCGGTACAACCCGGCCGTGATCGCGCAGGCGTTCGCCACGCTCGGCGAGCTGTACCCGGGCCGCGTGATGCTCGGCGTCGGCACCGGCGAGGCGCTGAACGAGATCGCGGTGTCGGGGATGGAGTGGCCCGAGTTCAAGGAGCGGTTCGCCCGGCTGCGGGAGGCCGTGCAGCTGATCCGCGACCTGTGGACGAAGGACGGCGTCAGCTCCGAAGGCCCGTACTACAAGACCGTTGACGCGTTCATCTACGACCGCCCCGAGACCCCGCTGAAGGTGTACGTCGCCGCGGGCGGGCCGCTGGTCGCGAAGTACGCCGGCCGCGCGGGCGACGGGTTCATCGCGACGTCCGGCAAGGGCATGGAGCTCTACACCGACAAGCTGATCCCCGCCGTGAAGGAGGGCGCGGAGAAGGCCGGGAAGAAGTTCGAGGACATCGACCGGATGCTCGAGGTCAAGGTCTCCTACGACCGCGACCCGGCGGCCGCGCTGGAGAACACCCGGTTCTGGGCGCCGCTGTCGCTAACGCCGGAGCAGAAGCACAGCGTGACGAGTGCGACCGAGATGGAGCGGCTCGCCGACGAACTGCCGATCGAGCAGGTCGCGAAGCGGTGGATCGTGGCGTCCGACCCCGAGGAGGTCGTGAAGCAGTTCCAGCCGTACGTCGACGCGGGGTTCAACCACTTCGTCGTCCACGGTCCGGGGCAGGATCAGGAGCGGTTCCTGACCCAGTTCACCGAAGACGTTCTGCCGTTGCTGCGCAAACTGTCTTGAGCCTGACGGTCGGGCGCCGGACAATCGGCAGGTGCCCGACTTTCAGATCGTTCGCGATGACGACCCGCGGTGCGCCGAGCTCGAAGCAGCCGGCTACCGCGTGGTCGGGGAGTCCTGGGCCGTGCGGTTGTTCGACCCGGACCGCGAGCTGCTGGAGTCCGCCGTACGCCGGGTGAGCGCCGGCGGACTGACTGTTCGGGAGTTGGGGCCCGAGTCGGCTCCGGTCCTGCACGCGCTGGAGAAGGCGAACGAGGAGGACTATCCGTACACGCCGGCGACGCATCGGGTGGTCGGTGAGCTCGCCGACGTCCAGGCGCTCTGGCCCGAGCACCGGGTCTTCGGAGCCTTCGACGGCCACCGGCTGGTCGGCGCCACCGTGATCCGCGACCACGACGGCTACGGCGACACCGCCTTCACGTCGGTGCTGACCACCCACCGCCGCCGCGGGGTCGCCCAAGCCGTCAAGGCGGCGTCGATCCTCGCCTTCCTCGACATCGGCATCACCCGCTTCAGCACCGGCGGAGCCGCCGCCAACCAGGCCAGCCTCCAAACCAACCAGTCCCTCGGCTACAAACTCACAGAACAGTGGCGAACCTACGCCCCCCAGTAGCCCGCCCTCACCCACACGCACCTGCCTCGCGCGACGCGCCCCCGCGCCACAACTCGGGACCTGAGACCTGCACCAGGGACCTGGAACAGGCAATAACAGGTCCCACCCCACCACTACCTGTCTCAGGCCCCACCAACAGGCGGGTTTAGTGCAGGTCTTCGGAGAGGGACTTGGCGGCTTGGGTTAGGAGGGGGACGGCGCGTTCTACGAGGTCTTCGGTCATGCGGCCGGCGGGGCCGGAGATGGAGATGGCGAGGTGGGTGGGGGCGTCGGGGACGGCGACCGCGACGCAGCGGACGCCGACCTCCTGTTCGCCTTCGTCGGTCGCGTAGCCGCTGTCGGCCGCCTGATGGAGCTGGGTGGTGAAGGCTTCGGGGGTGGTGAGCGTGTTGCCGGTGTGCTGGGGCATGCCGGTGCGGTGCAGGAGTTCGCGGACCTCGGCGTCCGGGAACTGGGCGAGGATCGCCTTGCCGACCGCGGTGCAGTGTGGGAGGACCCGGCGGCCGACCTCGGTGAACATCCGCATGGAGTGCCGGGACGGGACCTGCGCGAGGTACACGATCTGGTCGCCGTCGAGCATCGCCATGTTCGCGGACTCGCCGAGCTCGTCGACCAGGTGGGCCAGATGCGGCCGGGCGAACACACTGAGCATGTGCGACGAACTCTCCCCGAGCCGGATCAGCTTCGGCCCGAGCACGTACTGGCGCGACGGCTCCTGGCGCAGGTACCCGAGGTCGACCAGGGTCCGGACCAGCCGGTGGATCGTCGGCAGCGGCAGGCCGGAGGCCGTGGCCAGCTGGGACAGGCCCATCATCCCGCCCGCGTCGGCCATCGTCTCGAGCAGCCCGAACGCACGCTCGATCGACTGCACGCTGCCGGTGCGCGGCTTGCCGCCGTTCGTCTCCGCCATTGAAGCCCCTTTCCGGATGACGGAAGTTTAGCGCCAGATCCCGGAAGCGCGAATGCTTGTGCCTTCCGCAAAGTAGATATTAGTCTCCACAATACGGAAAGCTGAGGAGGCGGCCGCATGAGCCTGAATGACCCGTACGACCTGGCTGATCTGGTGACCGAGCTGGACCGGCGTTTGGCGGCCGCGGACGCGGCGCTGGCCGCGGACTACCGCGGCGATCGAGGGGTCCGCCAGCCGATCCACACTGTCTACGTCCCAGCCGATCGGTACGACGCGGGCACGGTGGCCGACTGGGGCGCCCAAGCGCGGGCGGCGCTCGACGAGCACGCCGGGTCCGCGGCAGCGTTCGCGAAAGTGCTCGACCTTCCGGCCGATCTGGCGGACGAGGTCTACGACCGGGTCCGCGCGAAACTCGAGCGCGAGCCGATCGAGGACCTGCGCGTCGACTTCGAGGACGGCTACGGCAACCGGCCGGACGATGAGGAGGACGCCGCGGCGATCGCCGCTGCTCAAACGTTCTCCGACCGGACGCCGTACTACGGTCTGCGGATCAAATCGTTGGAGGCGCCAACCAGACGCCGCGCCGTCAGAACGCTCGACCTCGTCATCAAGAACCTCGGCACGATCACCGACGGCTTCGTCATCACGCTGCCGAAGGTGACCTCGGTCGAGCAGGTCGAGGCGATGGTGTTCGTCCTCGAAACGCTCGAGCGCGCCTACGGCGTACCGCAGTTGAAGTTCGAGATCCAGGTCGAGACGCCGCAGGCGATCCTCGGTGCCGACGGGACCGCGTTGATCGCCCGGATGATCAAGGCCGGCGGCGATCGCGTCACCGGTCTGCACTACGGGACCTATGACTATTCCGCGTCGCTCGGCGTCGCGGCGGCGTACCAGAGCATGGAGCACCCGGTCGCGGACCACGCCAAGGACGTCATGCAGCTCGCCGCGGCCGGCACCGGTGTCTTCGTGTCCGACGGTTCCACCAACGTCCTCCCGGTCGGCGACGCCGTCCACGACGCCTGGCGCCTGCACTTCCGGCTGGTACGGCGCTCACTCGCGCGCGGCATCTATCAGGGCTGGGACATGCACCCCGCCCAGCTCCCGACCCGCTTCGCCGCGACGTACCTGTTCTATCGGGAAGGGTTCGAGCAGGCCGCGCTACGCCTGCGGGCGTACCTCGGCGACGGTGAGTCCGGCTACCTGGACGAGCCCGCGACGGCGGCCGCGCTCGCCGGTTTCGTCCTGCGCGGCATCGAGTGCGGAGCGATCGACACGACCGAGTTCGACACGACCGGTCTCGCCAAGCTGGCCCGCCGAGCAGTGCCGGAGAGTTAGCCTCGCGGCATGCGACTGGTTGCGGAGTTCACCACGGAACCCTTCGAGGTCGAGGGTTCGCCACCCGCGCACGCCACCGAGGCGTTGCGTGCCGCCGAGGAGGCCGGGCTCGACTGTGAGTTCGGCCCGCTCGGCACACAGGTCAGCGGCGAGCAGCACCTGCTGCTGCCCGCGCTGCCGAAAGTGCTCGAAGCCGCGTTCGCCGGCGGCGCGAGCCAGGTGACGCTGCAGGTACGCCGCGATGCCTGAGCCGCACCCGCTGGTCCAGGCGATCGGCCCGTTGATCGAACGGCTGAACGCGGAACTCGTCGACCCGGCCGACGCCCGCGCGGACGACGTACCGCTGGCGTGGGACGGGGAGCCGGTGGTCGCGGTGCGGCTGCCGGCCAAGGGTGGGGTGCAGGGGCTGCTCGCGGAGGTGGCGGACGAACTGGGCGGGCCGCTCAATGAGCTCCCCAGGTCGCAGAAGCAGCAGGCGGTGCTGATGCTGGAGGCGCGCGGCGCGTTCGAGTTCCGGAAGTCGGCGGAGATCGTGGCCGAGGCGCTCGGCGTCACGCGCTTCACCGTGTACAACTACCTGAACCGCGCCCGCTGATTTTCAACAAACTGTTGACGACGAGCGGGGCGGGTGTCACGCTCTCGTCATACGGAAAGTCGATTTCGGGATTCGAGAAGGTGTGACCGTGGATCTGTTGGAGTTCAACTCCGCTCCGACCGACCGGCTGCGGCCGGAGCTGGCGGCCTGCTGTGACGTGCCGCGCTGGGTCGACGCGATCCTGGCCAAGCGGCCGTACGGCGACGTCGCCGCGCTGACCGCGGTCGCCGACCAGGCGCTCCGGGAGCTCGACGACGACGAGGTCGATCGTGCTCTGCAGGCGCACCCGCGGATCGGTGACCGGCCGCAGGGCGCGAGCACCGAGGCGGCCTGGTCGCGCACGGAACAGTCCGGTGTCGACCAGGACTCCCGGGAAGCTCTTGCCGAGGGCAACCGTCAGTACGAGGACCGGTTCGGCCGGGTGTTCCTGATCTGCGCCACCGGGTTGTCGGCGGCGCAGATGCTGAGCAGTCTGCGGGAACGTCTGACGCACGACGACGCGACCGAAGCGGCCGTCGTCCACGAGGAGTTGCGCAAGATCGCGCTGCTCCGGCTGGCGAAAGTGGTGACCGCATGAGCAGCCTCAGTACGCACGTCCTCGACACCGCGCTGGGACGGCCGGTCCAGAACATCCAGGTCCGGCTGTACCGCGGCGACGTCCTCGAAGCCCGCGGTACGACGGACCAGGACGGCCGGATCGGCGAACTCGCGCCCGAGCTCGAGCACGGCACGTACCGGCTCTGGTTCGACGTCGCGGCGTACGCGGAATCCACCGGCCAGGCCATCTTCTTTCCCGAGGTCTCCGTGACCTTCACGGTCGCCGACGAGCGGCACTACCACGTCCCCCTGCTGCTCAGCCCGTTCGCGTTCTCCACCTACCGAGGGAGCTGATCCCGATGGCCATCCACCTGGGAGCCAACCAGTACGGCAAAGCCGAGAGCCGCGTCGTCCGCATCTACCGCGACACGCCTCGCCACCAGATCCGCGACCTCAACGTGTCGACCGCGCTGCGCGGCAACTTCGAGGCCGCGCACACCACCGGCGACCAGAGCGACGTACTGCCGACCGACACCCAGAAGAACACCGCCTTCGCGTTCGCCAAGGAGAAGGGGATCGGCGCGATCGAGGACTACGCACTCACCCTCGGCGCGCACTTCCTGGACGCGTCGGCCGCCGCGGAGGGTGCCCGGGTCGAGGTCGAGGAGTACGCCTGGGAGCGGATCCAGGTCGACGGCCAGGGCCACGACCACTCGTTCGTTCGCTCCGGCGGTGGCGTCCGGAACACGGTCGTCAACGTCGAGGGCCGCGGCGCCGACCGGAAGGCGTACGTCGTCTCGGGGATCAGCGACCTCGTCGTCCTGAAGTCGACCGGGTCGGAGTTCCACGGGTTCCTGAAAGACAAGTACACGACGCTGCAGGAGACGAACGACCGGATCCTGGCCACGTCACTGGTTGCGCGCTGGCGCTACGACCAAACCGACGTCGACTGGGACAAGTCGTACGACGAGATCAAGGGACTGCTGCTCGAACAGTTCGCGAAGATCCACAGTCTCGCGCTGCAGCAGACGCTCTACGGGATGGGTCAGGCGGTCCTCGAGCAGCACCCGGAGGTCGCCGAGATCAAGTTCTCGGCGCCGAACAAGCACCACTTCCTCGTCGACCTCTCGCCGTTCGACGTCGAGAACCCGGGTGAGGTGTTCATCGCCGCGGACCGTCCGTACGGGCTGATCGAGGCGAGCGTGACCCGCGACGACGCGAGCGACGCCGGCAGCGCGTGGCACGCCGTACCAGGGTTCTGCTGACGCCATGGCGAGGATCGTGATCGAGGGCGCGCACGTCGCGACCCTCGATCCGGCCCGGCGCGAGTTCGTCGGGCATGTGGTTGCTGACGGCAATCGGATTACCGCGGTCGGGCCGGGACCCGCACCGACGTACGACGGGGCTCGGGTGGTGGACGGGACGGGGTGCCTGGTCACACCCGGGTTCGTCAACACGCATCAGCACCTGTACCAGTGGGTGACACGCGGGCTGGCCGTGGACTCCACACTCTTCGGCTGGCTTACGACGCTCTACCCGGTCTGGTCCCGGATCACCGAGGAATCCGTGGACGTCGCTGCGCGGGCGTCGCTCGCCCAACTCGCGCGGACCGGATGCACGACCGCCGCCGATCACCACTACGTCTTCCCGCGCGGAGGTGGCGACCTGCTCGCGGCCGAGATCACCGCGGCGCAGGAGATCGGTCTGCGCTTCCATCCCGCCCGTGGCTCGATGGATCGCGGTCAGAAGGACGGTGGCCTCCCGCCGGACTCGGTCGTCGAGGACCGCGACGAGATCCTCGCCGCGACCGAAGCCGCGATCGACCGCTGGCACGACCCGTCGCCGGACTCGATGCTGCAGCTCGTCGTCGCACCGTGCTCGCCGTTCAGCGTCAGCGGCGAGCTGATGCGCGAGTCGGCCGAGCTCGCGCGACGTCGCGGCGTACACCTGCACACGCATCTCGCGGAGACCATTGACGAGACCGAGTGGTGCCGAGCGACGTACGGCTGCACACCACTCGAGTACGCCGATCAGCTCGGGTGGACCGGCCCCGACGTGTGGTTCGCGCACGGCATCCACTTCGACGACGCCGAGATCAAGCACCTCGGCAGGACCCGCACCGGCGTGGCCCACTGCCCCAGCTCGAACGCCCGCCTCGGCGCCGGCATCGCCCGCACCGCCGACCTCCGCGCCGCCGGTTCCCCCGTCGGCCTCGGCGTCGACGGCACCGCCAGCAACGAGTCCGGCAGCCTCATCGAGGAACTCCGCCACGCCCTCCTCTTCGCCCGAGCCCGCGGCGGCCCCCAAGCCCTAACCGTCCGCGCCGCCCTAGAAATGGCCACCCTGGACGGCGCCCAAATCCTCGGCCGCGCCAACGACCTCGGCTCCCTGGAACCCGGCAAACTCGCAGACCTAGCCGTCTGGAACCTCAACACCCTGGACCACGCCGGCATCCCCGACCCCATCGCCGCCCTGGTCCTAGGCACACCCCCGCCGCTATCGCTCCTCCTGATCAACGGCCGCCCCGTCATAGAACACGACGTACTCCAAACCGCCGACCCGGATGCGCTGGCGAGCGAGGTCGCGCGAGTGCAGGCCCGTCTGACCTCGGACATCCGCTGAAGACCTCGGACAAGCTATTGGCTGTCCGAGGTCCGCGGGGGTTGTCCACAAACTGCCGAATCGGTCGTTCGGGGGTGGTGTGCTCGGTGCATGTTCTCCGGCATGAACAGGAGATTGGCAGTAGTCGCCGCCGCGCGGGGCGGCTGGTTCACCCGAGCCGACGCGCTCGCCGCCGGGTACAGCGCCAGCGGGCTGGAGCACCGGTTGCGCACACGGCAGTGGCGGCGGCTGGCCTACAACTCGTACGTCGAGCCTCGGGGCTGGCCGCCGGAGGAGCCACCGTGGGAGCGCTCGCTGCGTCTGCATCGGTTGAGCGTGCGGATGGCCTACGAGCGCCTGCGTGATGTCGTGGTCAGCCATCAGTCGGCTGCGGTTCTTCATGGCTTGCCGATCTGGGGGATCGACCTTGCGAAGGCGCACTTCACCCGCCCGGTGACGGGTCGTGGGCGAGCAGGACGACACGTGCAGCTGCATCGGTCGCCGGTGGCTGCGGACGAGGTCGTCGAGTGCGCCGGTCTGAGAGTGACGCGGGTCGAGCGGGCGATCGTGGAGACGGTGGGCGGCACATCGTACGAGGTCGGTGTGGTGCTGGCCGACGCGGCGCTACGGCTCGGTCTGACGACACCGGAGCAGCTCGAAGCCGTCGTACGGCGTCATCGGCACTGGTCAGGTACGGCGGCGGCGCGTGCGGCTGTCCTGTTCGCGGACGGGCTGAGCGAGTCGGTCGGTGAGTCACGACTCCGCGTACTGATGGCGAACCACGGTCTGCCCGCGCCGGAGCTACAGGTCGAGATCCGTGACGAGACCGGCCGCCTGATCGGTCGCGTCGACTTCCTGCTCGCCGGGGTCCTGGTGGTGGAGTTCGACGGAGCTCTGAAGTACGACGCCGGCGCAGACGTCGTTCGCGCCGAGAAATGGCGCGAGGACCGTCTCCGCGAGCGCGGCTACGGCATGATCCGCATCGGCTGGTCCGACCTCGACCAACCGCGCCGTACCGCTGACCGACTCTGGCGGGGACTGCGTGGACACCCGTTGCGGACCTCGGACACCCAATAGCTTGTCCGAGGTCCGCAATGGGGGTTCGTGGTCAGTGGTGGAGGAGCTGCCCATCGATCCAGACCGCCTGGACGTCGGCGGGGGTGCCTAGGGTGAAGATTCGGGCTAGGGCTTCTTCGGTGTCCTCCGCGTGGGTGATGGCTATGGACAACGGGGAGCCGTCGGTGGGGCGGAGGAGTTGGGCGTCGAAGCGGTGGCCGATCGAGAGGTGGCCGACGTCGGGAAGGTCGAGGACCTCGGCGCCGGCGGCTGTGGACAGGTAGAGGAGGTGCGCGGCGGTCAGCGGGCGGCCTTGGTCGCCGAGGAGTTGCTGGCAGAAGTACGCCTGCAGGCCCTCCTTGAGCAGGGAGAAGCCGGTGCCGGCGCCGACGTCCGAGCCGAGAGCGACGCGTACGCCGTGCTGGAGGTGCCGGTGCAGCGGGAACAGGCCGCTGCCGAGCGCCGCGTTACTCGTCGGGCAGTGTGCGACCGCGGCTCCGGCGGCGCCGAGCAGCTTGAGTTCCACGTCGGTCGGGTGCACGTTGTGCGCGAGCACGGTACGGCGGTTCACCAAGCCGTGCCGGTCGTACGTCGTCACGTAGTCGCTGCCGCCGAACAGGTCGGCCACGCTCGCGATCTCGGCCTCGTTCTCGTTCACGTGTGAGGT
The DNA here is from genome assembly GCF_053611945.1 of Kribbella sp. NPDC054772. NCBI lineage: Bacteria > Bacillati > Actinomycetota > Actinomycetes > Propionibacteriales > Kribbellaceae > Kribbella > Kribbella sp. NPDC054772. The sequence continues at coordinate 106,007 of NZ_JBSHBJ010000009.1, forward strand.
GAACAGTGCGCCGGGGATCGCGTCCATCAGTTCGCGGCAGGTCGCGAGCAGTTCGTCGGTGCACGAGAGCGAGAAGCGGGGAGTCACGGCGTACCGGTTGTGGCCGACGCCGTGCCAGCGGTTCGCGAGCGCGAGCGACTCGGCGTACCCGCGGACCGGTGTGGTGAGCAGTTCGGGCCGGAGCAGGCGGTCACTCAGCACGAGGCCTGACGTGATGCGGAGGCCGACCTTCGACGCGGCGCTGAAGAGCGCGTCGACCGCGTCGGCGTAGTGCGCGCCGAACACGAGCGCCGACGTGGTCCCGGCCGCCGCGAGCCCGCGGACGAACTCGTCGGCCACGCTCGCCGCATAGGACGTGTCGGCCATCCGCGCCTCCTCCGGGAGCGCGTACCGGTCGAGCCACTCGAGCAACGGCAACCCGAGGCCACCGACGGCGCGGATCTGCGGGAAGTGCACGTGCGTGTCGACGAAGCCGGGCAGTACGACGCCGTCCCGCAGGTCCACGACCTGCTCGGCCGGGTGTGCCTGCCGGATCTCCAGGAACGGGCCGCGGGCAACGATGACGCCGTCCTCGACCAGTACTCCGGCGTCGACGGCGACCCGCAGGCCGGCGCCGGCGAACGGGTTCTCCGGGGTGTCGATGAACGTGCCACGGTAAAGAGTCATGCCTTCGCCTCACGATGAGCCGAGGTGGGGCGACGCTCGGCGGTGAACAGTTCGAGCAGCCAGGCAGCGACGCCGACCGCGATGACAGCCGGCTCTTTGCCGGTCACGCTGGGGATCCCGATCGGCGTGGTGATCCGCGCGATCGCCTCCGGGGAGTTGCCGTCCTCGGCGAGCTTGCGCTGGAACCGGGTCCATTTCGCGCTGGACCCGATCAGCCCGATCGTCGCGAGCTTCTCGTTGCGGATCGCGGCGTCGCACAACGCGGCGTCCTCGGCATGGTCGTGGGTCATGATCAGTGCGTGCGTCCCGGGCGGCAGTTCGCCGACGACGAGCTCCGGCAGGACCGGCACGTTGTGGACGTGGACCTGCGCGATCGCGTCGTCGAGCACGGTCAGCCGATCGGCCGTCAGCTGATCCGGCCGCGAGTCGACGAGATGCAGTTCGATGTCGTGCCGCGAGAGGATCCGGGCGAGCTCGAGGCCGACATGCCCGACCCCGAAGATCGCCACCGACGGCACCACCGCCAACGGTTCCAGCAACAACTTCACCTCACCCCCACAACACTGAACCCCATGCTGGTACGGCGCTTTGTCGGACAGCGCGGCCGTCAGCTCCTCGGGGACCGACACACCGTCCGCGATCATCGCCCGGGAACGCTCGACCGCCAGCGCTTCCAGATTGCCGCCGCCGACCGTCGCCCAGACGTTGTCGGAAGCAACAACCATCTTCGCGCCGGCCTCGCGCGGCGCATGCCCGCGCACCGACGTCACGGTGACGAGCACCCCAGGCCGACGCCCGGTCCTCAGCAGCTGGATCGCTTTTACCCACTCCATGACACACCGCCTCGTGCGCGATCGAGCGCCCAGTACACGGCCTCAGGTGTGGCGGGGGACGGGAGATCAACGCTCGTACCCGCCGGGCCGAAGGCCGCCGCGGCCTGTCGCAACGCCTCGCGGACCGAGAACGCCAGCATCAACGGCGGCTCACCGACAGCCTTGGAGCCGTAGACGGCACCTTCCTCGTGAGCCTTCTCCAACAAGTGGACGTTGAAGATCGACGGCATCTCCGAGAAGCTCGGCAGCTTGTACGTGCTCGCGGCCTGTGTCGACAGCCGTCCGCGCCGATCGCCCTGGCTCTCGTCCCACCGCAGATCCTCGAGCGTCAACCAGCCGGCCCCCTGGACGAATCCGCCCTCGATCTGACCGATGTCGATCAGCGGGCTCAGGCTGTCCCCGACGTCGTGGACGATGTCGACCCGGCGCAGCGTGTAGGAACCGGTGAACCCGTCGACCTCGACCTCCGACGCGGCAACGCCGTACGCGAAGTACTTGAAGGGTTCGCCGCGCATCGCGTTCGCGTCCCAGTGGAGTCCTTCGGTCCGGTAGAACCCGGCTGCCCACAGCTGCACGCGCTGCATGTAGGCCATCCCCACGACTTCGTTCCAGGCGAGCCCGTCGCCGGACAACCCGCGCACGATCCCGTCGGCGAACCGGACGTCGGACGGGCTGATCCCGAGCCGCCCGCCGGCGACCTGCGCCAGCCGCTCCCGAATCTGCTCGCAGGCGTTCTTGATCGCGGCGCCGTTCAGATCGGCGCCGGACGACGCGGCAGTCGCCGACGTGTTCGGCACCTTGTCGGTCCGCGTCGGCGCCAGCCGCACCCGCGACAACGGCAGCCCGAGCGTCGTGGCAGCGACCTGCAGCATCTTCGTGTGCAGCCCCTGCCCCATCTCGGTGCCACCGTGGTTGATCAGCACCGACCCGTCCTTGTAGACATGCACCAGCGCGCCGGCCTGGTTGAAGGCCGTCAGGTTGAACGAGATCCCGAACTTCACCGGCGTCATCGCCAGCCCGCGCTTCACATGCGCATGCGCGGCGTTGAACTCGGCAATCTCCGAAGCCCGCGCGTCGACCTCACCAAGAGCAAGCACCTGCGACCAGCAGGACTCCAGCCGGTCCGCGTGCCGCACCGGTTGCCCGTACGGCGTGGAGTCGCCCGGCTGGTAGAAATTGCGCCGGCGCAACTCCAGAGCGTCGTACCCGAGGAGGGGAGCGCAGCGACCGAGGATGTCCTCGATCACCAGCATTCCCTGCGGGCCGCCGAAGCCGCGGAACGCGGTCTGTGAGGTCTTGTTCGTCTTCGCGATCTGGCCTTCGACCCGGATGTGCGGGACCTCGTACGCGTTGTCGATGTGGCACATCGCCCGCGCCAGCACCGGCTCCGACAGGTCGAGACTCCACCCGCCGTCCGCGGTCAGAACAGCGTCCAGCGCCACCAGCTTGCCATCGTTGGAGAAGCCAACGGTCCACGACGAGTGGAACCCGTGCCGCTTGCCCGACATGGTCATGTCCTGCGTCCGGTTCAGCCGCAACCGCACCGGCCGCCCGGTCAGCGTAGCGCCGAGTGCGGCGATCGCGGCGAACCCGTGCGGCTGCATCTCCTTGCCGCCGAACCCACCGCCCATCCGCAGGCACTGCACCGTGACCGAGTGACTGGCCAGCCCGAGCACGTGCGCGACGATCTCCTGCGTCTCGGACGGGTGCTGCGTACTGGACTGCACGAAGATCTGCCCGTACTCGTCCACCAGCGCCAGCGCCGCGTGCGTCTCCAGATAGAAGTGCTCCTGCCCGGCGAACTCGAACTCGCCACTGAACACCTGCGCCGCGCCCGCCAACGCCTCTTCGACGTCGCCCCGCTCCAGGTGCCGCCCGATGCCCTGGAAGCTCTCGGCCTCGATCGCCTCGCGAACAGTCACCAATGACGGCAGCGGCTCGTACTCGACCTCCACCGCCAACGCCCCGAGCCGCGCCGCCTCCAGCGTCTCCCCGAGCACCCAGCACACCGCATGCCCGTTGAACATCACCTCACCCGGGAATAGCGGCTCGTCGTGCTTCACCCCGGCGTCATTCACCCCAGGTACGTCGTCCGCCGTCAACACCCGCACCACACCCGGTACGTCGTACGCCGGCTTCACGCGCAGCGCGGTGACGCGGGCATGCGCGTGCGGTGACTGCACCGGCCACGCGTGCAGGACGTCCCGGGTCCGCATCACCAGATCGTCGGTGTACAAGGCTGCTCCGGTGACATGCAGCGCGGCGCTCTCGTGTGGCAGTGGTACTCCGACCAGCGCGGCAGCCGGCCGTTCCGACAGCGAGCTCATGCGCCCACCCCCTCGAAGTAGAAACGCAGCAACGACTGACCGAGCATCGCCGAGCGGTACGACGAACTCGCGCGGTGATCGTCCATCGGCGTACCCTCCGCGGCCATCACGCCGGCGGCGATCCGTATCGTCTCCTCGGTCCACGGCCGGCCGATCAGGGCCGCCTCGGTCGCGCGGGCCCGCAATGGGGTCGCGGCGACCCCACCGAGTCCGATCCGGGCGTCCCGGACCACACCGTCGACGACCTCGACGGCGTACCCGATCGCGACGCTCGAGATGTCGTCGAAGCGGCGCTTGGCGATCTTGTGGAACGCCGTCATCGGTGCCAATGGCAACGGAATCACGATCGTCCGGATCAGCTCGTCGACCGCCTTCACGGTCTGCCGGTAGCCGGTGAAGTACTCCGCCAGCGGTACGACGCGCTCGCCGCGGCGCGAGGACAGGACCAGCGCGGCGTCGAGCGCGAGCAGCGCCGGCGGGGTGTCGCCGATCGGGGACCCGGTGCCGAGGTTGCCGCCGATCGTCGCGCCGTTCCGGATCAGCCGGGACGCGAACTGCGGGAACAGTTCGGCCAGCAACGGCACCCGGCCGGCCAGGCGGCGCTCGATCTCGCTCAGCGTCAGCGCGGCACCGAGCCGAACCTCGTCCAGCCCGAAGCTGAACTCGCGGAGTTCGGCCAGCCGGTCGATGGCGATCGTCAGCGGCGGGCGGGAACCGAAGATGTTCACCTGCACACCCAGATCGGTCGACCCGGCAACGATCTGCGCCTCCGGTCGCTCGGCCAGCAGATCGAGTACGCCGTCGAGCGACGCGGGCCGGACGAACTCGCCCTCGGCCGAGACCAGTCCGGTCGTTGCCGGAGCCGGAGGCGGCGAGTCCCGGCGTACCGCCAGGGCGTCGTTCTCCGTCGGGTCCTCCAGGGCGTAGGCGGCGTCGCGGATCGGGCGGTAGCCGGTGCAGCGACAGAGGTTGCCGCTGAGCGAATGCAGGTCGAATCCGTTCGGCCCGTGCTCGTGATCGCTCTCGCCGCCTGCCCGCCCGGGGCGGTAGTACTCCGCCGCCATGCTGCAGATGAAGCCCGGCGTACAGAACCCGCACTGGGACCCGCCGCGGACGGCCATCTCCTTCTGGACCGGGTGCAGGTCGGCCGGAGAACCCAGGCCCTCCGAGGTGATGAGTTCCTGGCCGTCCAGCGACGCGATCGGCAGCAGGCACGCGTTCACCGCGGTCCACTCGGTCGGCGCGTCGGTCCCGGGCCGCGCGACGAGCACCGAGCAGGCGCCGCACTCGCCTTCCGCACACCCTTCCTTGGCTCCGGTCAGGCCACGGTCCCGCAGCCAGTCCAGCACGGTGGTGTGCACCGGTACGTCGCCGATCGCGGTGACTTCACCGTTCACGGTCAGGGCAGAGGTACGAAGGGCTTGCGTGGTCATCGGTTGCTGCTCCACCGGGTACGGGCGCTGTGGATCGGGTTGGCGTCGGAGACGAAGTCGTCGAACCGGTAGCCGGCGATCTTCGCGATCTCGAGCAGGGCGGCGGCGTGCTCCTGGTTGTCGCAGTTGCCGAGCCGCTCCCGGCCTTGCTCGACGATCCGTTCGAACGACTCCGCGTCGCGGACCGAGATCACCAGCGGGAAGCCGAACCGCTCGCGGTACGCGTCGGTGATCGTGGTCAGCTCGTCGCGCTCCGGCTCGCCGAGGAACGTGAGGCCCTTGTCGGACTGGTCCCGCAGCGACGCCTCGCCGTTCAGGCCGTCGGCGACGAACTGCGATCCGAGCTGCGGGTACGCCTGGATCAGTTCCAGTTGCTCGTCGCGGGACCCGGAGAACAGGGCCTCCTGGAACGACCGCCGGAGCGCGTGCGTGTCGGCGTACGGGCGCATGTCCCAGGCCCGCTCGACGGCCCAGCGCGGACCCTGGAACAGGCTGCCGAACGTCTCGACGAACTCCTCGCGGGTCATCTTGTTCACCTGGTCCAGCCGGACGGTGTCACCCGGCTGCCCCGCCACCGCCGGGCCGAAGTTCTTGCCGACGTGGTGGAACAGGATGTTCAGGAAGATCGCGGTCAGGCTGCCGAGCGTGATGCCGCTGCCGAAGATGATCTCGGCCCAGTGCGGCACCGCCTGCGAGACCTGCGGCTGCGCGGTCACGTACATCGCCAGGCCGACGCTGGTCGCCACGATCACCACGTTCCGGTGGTCGTGGAAGTCGACCTTGGCGAGCGTCTGGAACCCGACCACGGCCACCGTCGCGAACATCGCCAGCGCCGCGCCACCCAGAACCGGGTGCGGTACGCCGGCCACGATCGCACCGGCCTTCGGGACCAGCCCGATCAGGATCATGATCCCGCCGGCCGCTGCGACCACCCAGCGACTGCGGATCCGGGTCAGCCGGACCAGGCCGACGTTCTCGGCGAAGCAGGTGTACGGGAACGAGTTGAAGACGCCACCGATCGTGGTCGCCAGGCCGTCGGCCCGCAGCGCCCGGGCGATGTCCTCGCGGCCGATCCGCTTCTCGACGATCTCGCCGGTCGCGAACACGTCACCGGTGGTCTCCACCGCGGTGATCAGCATGACCACGACCATCGAGATGATCGCCGCGATCGAGAACTTCGGCCAGCCGAAGTAGAACGGCTGGGTGACGCCGACCCAGGACGCGTCGCTGACCGCGCTGAAGTGCGCGTCGCCGAACGCCCAGGCCACCAGCGTCCCGGCCACCAGCCCGACCAGGACGGCGATCGTCGCCATGAACCCCTTGAAGACGCGCTGGATCAGGACGATCAGCGCCAGCGTGCCGAGTGCGTAGGCCATGTTCTTGCCGCTCGTCGGAGCGGCATCCGGGCCGGCGCCGCCGACCGCGTCCCCGGCCGCGACCGGGAGCAGCGCCAGGCCGATGATCGTGATCACCGAGCCGGTCACGACTGGCGGGAAGAACCGGATCAGTTTGCTGAAGAACGGTGCGATGAAGAACGTGGCCAGACCGGCGACCAGGACGGCGCCGTAGATCACCAGCAGACCGTTGGTCCCGCCGCCGGCCGCGAGACCGATCGCGATCATCGGCGACACCGCGGTGAACGTCACGCCCTGCAGCAGCGGCAGCCGGACGCCGACCTTCCAGAACCCGACGGACTGGATGATCGAGGCGATCCCGCAGGTGAAGAGGTCCGCGTTGATCAGGTGGATGAGCTGCTCGGTGCTGAGCCCGATCGAACCAGCCAGCAGGATCGGTACGATCACCGCCCCGGCGTAGAACGCCAGGACGTGCTGGGTGCCGTAGACGGCCAGCTTGCCGGGCGGCAGCACCTGATCGACAGGATGGCGGCTGGCGCGGCGGGACGGTCGCAGGACTGTCTTCATCGGGACACGCTCCTCGGGTTTGACCTGCCCCGAGCATCGGCTTCCTACGGCCCCGATGGCACCCGATGAACGTCCGAAGATGAACCGCTCATGAACACCGACCTTTGTGTGATCACACAATCAGAGCGATTTCAGCGCCAGGAACACGTCGACGCGGTCCTCGAGGCTCGCCAGATCGCGTCCGGTCAGTTGCTGAACGCGTTCGATGCGGTAGCGAACGGTGTTGACGTGCAGGTGCAGCGCCTCCGCCGTACGGGTCCACGAGCAGGAGCAGGCGAGGAACGCCTGGAGTGTGCTGAGCAGGTCGGCGTTGGTCCGGCGGTCGTGCTCGAGCACCGCCCCGAGGACACGGTTGGTGTAGGTACGCCGTACGTCGTCGGGCAACGTGGCGAGCAGGAGGACGTGGGAGGCGACCTCGTCCGAGGTCACGACCGAGACCGGAGCCCGGCCGGCACCCGCGGCGCGTTGCGCGAAGCGGGCCTCTTCGAGCGCGCCCGCGAGCGCGTCAATGGCGGTCTCGCCGCTGACCCCGACAGCGAGCCGCGCCCGCTGGAGACCGGATCCGAGCCGGCCGAACGCCCGCCGGAGGTGCTCGGGAAGCCCCGGCGTGTACGGCAGGAAACCGACCAGCAGACCGTCCCGGCCGGGCGCGACGACGGCCGGCCCGACCGTCAGCGCGACGTCCTCCAGCAGGCTCAGCGCGACCTCGCTCGGGCCGTCGTCCCGGAGCTCGGCGACCGCGACGGCCATCGGTCGTTCCGAGTGCGCGCCCGCCTGCCGGAGCCGCGCGGCGACCTCGGCCTGCGGCGCGCCCGACTCGACCAGCGCCAACGCGTCGGCGACCAGCGGGCGCAGCGCGCGGCGACCCTCGTCCCGCCGGGCCCGGTCCAGAGCGGCGATCGCGCACAACTCGTGCACGGCCTCGACATGGTCCCGCGACCACTCGGTGTGGTCGCCCTCGATCACGAGCACCCACGCCGTCAGCCGGTTGCCCAGCCCCGACCCGACCGGGAACAGGCTGTACGACGCATCGATCGTCAGCGCGAGCGCCGGCGTACGGTCCGCGGTCAGGAACTTGCGCGTCACCGCGTCGACGGCCGCCGCATCGAGCTCACCAGGCCCCGGTACGACGTGGCGCCCGGTCGGAGTCAGCACGCGGCAGTCGTGCCCGATCTCGGCGGAGATCCGCGCCGCCAACTCGTCGAGACTGCGGCCGGCCGCGATCGACGACAGCAGTTGCCGCTGCCGCACCAGGCTCGCCGAGAGGCGCGCCCCGGTCTCGGCCGAGCCCGCCGCCGCGACGTACTCCGTGACGTCCGCGAACGCGATCTCGACCGGCACCTCGATCAGCGTCACCTCGTGCCGCTGACACGCCTGCAGCAGATCCGCCGGAACGTCGCCCAGTTGCGCCTTCCCGGCCAGGATCGTGGTCGCGCCGCGCCCCGCCATCGAGCTCACGAACACTTCGCTGTCCATCGGTCGGCGCCGCCAGACGAGCCCGGTCAGCACCACCTCGCCGCCGTTCAGGTACCGCCCCGGTTCCAGCAGGTCGGTCGTCACCAGCCGCCCGATCGGGCGGTCCAGGGTCCCGCCGGCCGAGTGCAGCAGCCGCAGCCCGAGCTCCGGCGCATCCAGCAGTTCCGCCAGTAACACGCCGTACCTCCGAGCTCGGTCGCTTTAGAGGAACGTACAACGCGCGCGCTCGCGTAGGACAGGCCTCGACGCCGGCGGCCGGTCTTGACGGTCACTCGGCGCCCGCTTATGGTCATTTCGCAGAACAGAAACAAGATTCCGCAATACGGAAATTGGAGTCGGGATGAGTCACCATCTGCGGTTCACGGTGAACTGTTCGTTGCTGTTCACCGAGTTGCCTCTGTTGGAGCGGCCAGCCGCGGCGCGGCGGGCCGGCTTCGGCGCGGTCGAGTTCTGGTGGCCGTTCGTCGAGGCGGTGCCGCCGGACCGGCAGGTCGACGCGTTCGTCACCGCGGTGACCGACGCCGGCGTCCAGCTGACCGGCCTGAATTTCTTCGCCGGCGACATGCCCGGCGGCGACCGCGGCCTGGTGTCCTGGCCGAAGCGGTCCAGCGAGTTCCGGGACAACGTCGACGTCACCGTCGGCATCGGCGAGCGTCTCGGCACCCAGGGCTTCAACGCCCTGTACGGCAACCGGGTCGACGGCGTCGCCGAGCAGGAGCAGGACGACCTCGCGGTCGAGAACCTCGCCCTCGCCGCTCAGGCCGCCGCCCGGATCGGCGCCACCGTCCTGGTCGAGCCGGTCAGCGGTGCCGACCGCTACCCGCTGAAGACCGCGGCCGACGCTCTGACCGTGATCGATCGCGTCCAGGCGGCGTACGACGTACCGAACGTCGGACTGCTCGCGGACCTCTACCACCTCGCGGTCAACGGTGACGACGTCGACCGGGTGATCGCCGAGCACACCGACCGGGTCGCCCACGTCCAGATCGCCGACGCCCCGGGCCGCAACGAGCCCGGCACCGGCACGCTTCCGCTCGACCACCAGCTCAGCGCCTTGGAGACCAACGGCTACGCCGGCTGGGTCGGGCTCGAGTACAAGCCGTCCACCACCTCAGAAGCAAGCTTCGGCTGGCTGCCGTTCGAGCGCCGCTGACCTTTCCTAGGAGACGACGAAATGACGAATATCGCCTTCATCGGCCTCGGCATCATGGGCAACCCGATGGCCGTCCACCTCGCCAACGCCGGACACTCCGTGGCCGGCCTGGACCGCAGCCCGGAGCGCGCCGAGGCCCTGATCGCCGCCGGCGGCCGCGCGGCCGGCTCGATCGCCGACGCGGTCAAAGGCGCCGACGTGATCTGCGTGATGGTGCCCGACTCGCCCGATGTCCAGGACGTCCTCGAGGGTGAGAGCGGGGTCTTCCAGAACGCCGAGACCGGCGCGCTGATCATCGACTTCTCCAGCATCCGGCCCGACGTCACGCAGCAGCTTGCCGAGCAGGCCCGCGCGCTCGGGTTCCGGCTGCTCGACGCACCGGTCTCCGGTGGTGAGGCCGGCGCCAAGAACGCCGCGCTGTCGATCATGGTCGGCGGCGAGGCGGACGACTTCGCGGTCGCCAAGCCGCTGTTCGACGCGGTCGGCAAGACCGTCGTCCACGTCGGCCCGAGCGGTTCCGGCCAGACGGTGAAGGCCGCGAACCAGCTGATCGTGGCGGCGAACATCCAGGCGGTCGCCGAGGCGGTCGTGTTCCTGGAGGCGTACGGCGTCGACACCAAGGCCGCCCTCGAGGTCCTGGGTGGTGGTCTCGCCGGGTCCACCGTGCTGAACCAGAAGAAGGAGAACATGCTGTCCCGCTCCTTCGAGCCCGGGTTCCGGATCGATCTGCACCACAAGGACATGGGCATCGTCACCGCGGCCGCCCGCGAGGCGGGCGTCGTCGTACCGCTGGGTGCCCTGGTGGCGCAGCTGGTCGCGTCCGCGCGGGCGAACGGTGACGGCAAGCTCGACCACTCGGCGCTGCTCCGCGGTGTGGAGCGCCTGTCCGGAAAGGCGAACTCATGACCCGGATGCGCGCGGTCGACGCCGCGGTACTGATCCTGGAGAAGGAAGGGTCGACGCAGGCGTTCGGGCTGCCCGGCGCCGCGATCAACCCGTTCTACAGCGCGATCCGCGCCCATGGCGGCATCAAGCACGTGCTGGCCCGCCACGTCGAGGCCGCGTCGCACATGGCCGAGGGGTATACCCGGGCCGCGGCCGGCAACATCGGCGTCTGCATCGGTACGTCGGGACCGGCCGGCACCGACATGATCACCGGCCTGTACTCCGCCTCCGCGGACTCGATCCCGATCCTCTGCATCACCGGCCAGGCGCCGGTCGCGAAGCTGCACAAGGAGGACTTCCAGGCCGTCGACATCTCCGCGATCGCCAAGCCGGTCGCGAAGTGGGCGGTCACCGTGATGGAGGCCGCGCAGGTCCCGGGCACCTTCCAGAAGGCGTTCCAGGTGATGCGCGAAGGCCGTCCCGGTCCCGTCCTGATCGACCTGCCGCTGGACGTGCAGCTCGCGCAGATCGACTTCGACATCGACACCTACGAGCCGCTTCCGGTCTCGCGCCCGGCCGCCACCCGCGCCCAGGCCGAGAAGGTACTGACGATGCTGAACGAGGCCGCGCAGCCGCTGATCGTCGCCGGGGGCGGGATTATCAACGCCGACGCCGCGGACCTCCTGGTCGAGTTCGCGGAGGTCACCGGAGTTCCCGTCGTACCGACGCTGATGGGCTGGGGCGCGATCGGAGACGACCACCCGCTGAGCGCCGGGATGGTCGGTCTGCAGACGTCGCACCGGTACGGCAACGCGACCATGCTGGCCTCCGACCTGGTCCTCGGGATCGGGAACCGCTGGGCGAACCGGCACACCGGCGGGCTGGACGTGTACCGCGGCGAGCGGAAGTTCATCCACGTGGACATCGAGCCGACGCAGATCGGCCGGGTGTTCGCGCCCGACTACGGCGTCGTGTCGGACGCTCGCGCCGCCCTGCAGGTGTTCGTCGAGGTCGCGCGCGAGTGGGCGGCCGAGGGCAAACTGGCCGACCGTACGGCGTGGGCCGCGGAGTGCCGCGAGCGCCGTACGACGTTGCAGCGCCGCACGCACTTCGAGAACACCCCGATCAAGCCGCAGCGCGTGTACGAGGAGATGAACCGCGCGTTCGGGCCGGACGTCCGGTACGTCAGCACGATCGGGCTGTCGCAGATCCAGGCCGCGCAGATGCTGCACGTGTACCGCCCGCGGCACTGGATCAACGCCGGTCAGGCCGGCCCGCTCGGCTGGACCGTGCCGGCCACGCTCGGCGTCGCGGTCGCGGATCCGGACAGCACCGTGGTGGCGCTGTCGGGTGACTACGACTTCCAGTTCCTGATCGAGGAGCTCGCGGTCGGGGCGCAGTTCAACATCCCGTACATCCACGTGGTGGTGAACAACTCGTACCTCGGCCTGATCCGGCAGGCGCAGCGGAACTTCGACATGGACTACTGCGTGCAGCTGTCCTTCGAGAACATCAACAGCCCCGAGGTGAAGGGGTACGGCGTCGACCACGTGAAGGTCGTCGAAGGCCTGGGCTGCAAGGCGTTGCGGGTGTCCGAGCCGGACGGGATCCTGCCGGCGCTCGAGCAGGCCAAGAAGCTGATGGTCGAGCACCAGGTCCCGATCGTCGTCGAGGTCATCCTCGAGCGGGTCACGAACGTCTCGATGGGGGTCGAGATCGACAACGTGATCGAGTTCGAGGACCTGGCGGTCTCGCCGGCCGACGCGCCCACCGCGCTCGCGTTGCTGGACTGATGACGGCCCCGACGTTCGAGGGGTTCGGCGTCCGGATGGTCGTTGCCTCGGACAAGTTCAAGGGGACGCTGACGAGCACCGAGGTCGCGGCAGCGGTCGGCGCCGGGGTACGACGAGTCTGCCCCGACGCCACCGTGATCTCGGTCCCGGTGGCCGACGGCGGCGACGGCACACACGCCGCCGCCGGCGCCGCCGGGTATCAGTTGGTGCCGGTGGTCGCGTCCGGTCCCACCGGGCAGCCGGTGTCCTCCGGGTACGCGCGGTCCGGTGACACCGCGGTCGTCGAACTCGCGGACGTCTCCGGGCTGGTCCGTCTCCCGGACGGCGTCCCGGCCCCACTCACCGCGACGTCGTACGGCACCGGCGAGGTGATGGCATCCGCGATCGACGCAGGCTGCACCCGCATCGTGCTGGGCATCGGCGGGAGCGCGTCAACAGACGGCGGCACCGGCCTGATCCAAGCCCTCTGCGGCGCAGACCACCGGGCCGAATGGACCTTCGATCTGGCGATCATTCGCCGCCGGCTCCGGGGTGTGCAGGTGGTTGTTGCGTGCGACGTGGACAATCCGTTGACCGGGCCGCGGGGAGCTGCTGCTGTCTACGGACCGCAGAAGGGGGCGACGCCGGAGCAGGTGGGCGAGTTGGACCGGCGGCTGACGCGCTGGGCCGACCTGGTGGCCGAGGCGACCGGCAAGGACCTTCGCGATGTACCCGGCGCCGGAGCCGCGGGTGGTGTGGGGTTCGCAGCGCTCGCGCTGCTCGACGCCGAGCTCCGGCCCGGCATCGACCTCGTCCTGGACCTCGTCGGTTTCCGTGAGCAACTGATCGGCGCCGACCTGGTGATCACCGGCGAGGGTGCGCTCGACGAGCAGACACTGCACGGCAAGGCGGTCGCGGGCGTGGCGTCGGTAACAGCCGGAATTCCAGTTATCGCTGTGTGTGGCGTGAACCAGCTGGAACCCTGGCAGCTGCGGGAGATCGGGGTGACCGCGGCGTACGCGCTCACCGACCTGGAGCCGGACGTCCAGCGGTGTATCGCCGACCCGAAGCCGTTGCTCGAACAGCTCGGGGAACGGATCGCAGTGCAGCACCTTACGATGACACGGAGCGAGAGAGGCATCGCATGAACGCTGTGGATCTGGTGATTCGGGCTCGGCGGGTGGTGCGGTCCGCGGGGGAGCAGGCGTGCGCGGTCGGCGTCCGGGACGGGCGGATCGTCGCGATCTCGCCGTACGACGCCGAGCTCGACGCGGCCGTGGAGTTGCGGCTCGCCGACGACGAAGTACTGCTGCCGGGGCTCGTTGACTCGCACGTGCACGTCAACGACCCGGGCCGGACCGACTGGGAAGGGTTCACGTCCGCGACCAAGGCAGCGGCCCGCGGCGGCGTCACCACGATCATCGACATGCCGCTCAACAGCATTCCGCCGACCTGCGACGCGCCGGCCCTCGCTCTCAAGCGCAAGACCGCCGAGACCCAGGCGTACGTCGACGTCGGGTTCTGGGGCGGCGCGATCCCGGGCAACGTGCCGGACCTCCGCCCGCTGCACGACGCCGGCGTGTTCGGCTACAAATGCTTCCTGCTGCACTCCGGAGTGGACGAGTTCCCGCCGCTCGACACGGACCAGCTCGCGGCAGCGATGGCCGAGATCGCGAGCTTCGACGGCCTGCTGATCGTGCACGCCGAGGACGCGCACCGCATCGACGAGGCGACCCCGCCGAACGGCGCGAACTACGAGGCCTTCCTCAACTCGCGCCCACGCGCGGCCGAGAACGAGGCCGTCGCGCAGGTGATCCGACTGGCCCGCGAGTACGACTGCCGCGTGCACATCCTGCACGTCTCCAGCGCCGACGCCCTGCCGCTGATCGCCGACGCCCGCGCGTCCGGCGTACGGATCACCGCCGAGACCTGCCCGCACTACCTGAGCTTCGCGGCCGAGGACATCCCGGACGGCGCGACGCAGTACAAGTGCTGCCCGCCGATCCGCGAGGGCGCCAATCGCGAGCTGCTCTGGGAGGGCCTGCGGGACGGCACGATCACCCTGGTTATGTCCGACCACTCGCCGTCGACGATCGACCTCAAGCACCTCGACACCGGCGACTTCGGCACCGCCTGGGGCGGCATCGCCTCCCTCCAGCTCGGTCTGCCCGCCGTCTGGAGCGAGGCCCGCCGCCGCGGGTTCACGCTGGCCGACGTGGTCCGCTGGATGTCCACGGCCCCCGCCGAGCAGACCGGCCTGCGCACCAAGGGCCGGATCGAGGTCGGGTACGACGCCGACCTCTGCGTGCTCGCCCCCGACGAGACCTTCACCGTCGACGCGCACCAACTGCAGCACAAGAACGCCATCACGCCGTACGACGGACGCACGCTCACCGGCGTCGTCCGGAGTACCTGGCTCCGCGGCGCACCCGTCGACATCGACGTCGACCCACGCGGCCGCCTGCTGACCCGAGGAGAGCGATGAGTTTCTACGCGCCGAAGGGCGGCCTGCCCCCGCAGACCGACCTCACCACCGACCGCGCGGTCTTCACCGAGGCGTACGCCGTCCTGCCTCGCGGCACGATGCGGGACATCGTCACCAGCCGGCTGCCGTTCTGGGACGACACCCGGTTGTGGGTGATCGCGCGGCCGCTGTCCGGGTTCGCGGAGACGTTCTCGCAGTACATCGTGGAGGTCGCGCCGGGCGGTGGCAGCGACAAGCCGGAGACCGACCCGGCGGCCGAGGCCGTGCTGTTCGTTGTCTCGGGCAACCTTGTGCTGACGGTCGCGGGCGAGAAGCACACGCTGACCGAGGGCGGGTACGCGTACCTGCCGCCGGGTGGCGACTGGACGGTGCGGAACACCAGCGACGCGGCGGTGACGTTCCACCTGGTGCGCAAGGCGTACGAGCGGGTCGAGGGGATCGACGTACCGCCGGCGATGGTGACGAACGAGGCGGACGTCGAAGGCCGCGAGATGCCGGACACCGAGGGGCGGTGGAAGACGCAGCGGTTCGTGGACCCGGACGACGTACGGCACGACATGCACGTCAACATCGTCAGCTTCGAGCCGGGTGGGGTGATCCCGTTCCCGGAGACGCACGTGATGGAGCACGGGCTGTACGTGCTGGAGGGCAAGGCCATCTACCTGCTGAACAAGGACTGGGTGGAGGTGCAGGAGGGCGACTTCATGTGGCTCCGCGCGTTCTGCCCGCAGGCCTGCTACGCCGGCGGGCCGGGGCGGTTCCGCTACCTGCTGTACAAAGACGTCAACCGGCACCCGAAGCTGACGCTCTAAACGCTGATCGTCACCGGGCGCTGGGGAGCGACGAGCGGGTCGGTGGCCAGGCGGGCGTGGCGTTCCACGTCGTACCGGGTGCCGTCGAAGGCGAGGCGTTCGCGTTCGATGCCCTCGGAGAGGAAGCCGGCGCCGGCCGCGACCGCGCACGAGGCCGGGTTGTTCAGCCGGTGCCCGAGCTCGAGCCGGTACAACCCGGCGTCGTGGTGCGCCCAGCCCGCCAGCGCGCGCAGAGCATCTCGCGCGACGCCGTGGCCGCGGACGTCGTGCAGCGTCCAGTACCAGGTCCAGCCGACCCGGTGCCGGTCGATATTCGTCACCCCGACGCATCCGATCGGGTGATCGTCGGCATCCGCGACGGCGTACACGTGCCCGTTGTCGAGGTCCGCGACCCGCCCGATCCAGTCCACCGCGGACGCCCGGTCCACGATCCCACCCTGATGCGCCATCTCCGGATCGTCGTGCGCAGCGGCCAGCCGCAACGCATCACCCGTCCGCCACTTCCGCAGCCCCAGCTCCCCGAGCGCGTATCCCATCCCTCGAAAATACCCCCGCGGCCGTCACCCGAGCCCGTCCCTCGGCGCGTTCCCACCGGTCCCGATCGGCTGGGAGAGGATAGGGCCCATGGGATATCTGGATTTCAGGGATCAGGTTGTCGTGGTGACCGGGGCCAGCAGCGGGATCGGGGCCGCGGCGGCGGTGGGCTTCGCGGAGACGGGAGCCACGGTCGCGCTGCACTACCACCGCAATTCCGACGGCGCGAAGCACACCGTGGGCGCGGTGCAGACAGCCGGCGGTGCGGCGTCCCTGCACCAGGCGGACCTCGCGGACCCGAAATCCGCCGACGCGTTCATCGACGAGGTGCTCGCCCAGCACGGGCGGATCGACGTCCTGGTGAACAACGCCGGTGACCTGGTGAACCGGTCCGCGATCGCCGACGTACCGGACGAGGAGTTCCACCGGATCCTGGACGTCAACCTGACCTCGGTGTTCGCGCTCAGCCGGCGGATCGTGCCGGTGTTCCGCGCGCAGGGCAACGGGTCGATCATCAACGTCACCTCGATCGCCGGGCGGACCGGCGGCGCCGGCGGGTCGGTCGTGTACGCGACCTCGAAGGGCGCGGTCAGCACGTTCACCCGCGGTCTCGCCAAGGAGCTCGCCGCGGAGGGTATCCGGGTGAACGCGATCGCGCCCGGCGTGATCGCGACCCCGTTCCACGACCGCCACACCGCCGACGCCCAGATGCAGGCGATGCTGGCCACCATCCCGATGGGCCGGACCGGTACTCCGCACGAGTGCGTCGGCACGATCCTCTTCCTCGCCTCCGACCGGATGGCGTCGTACGTCACCGGTCAGATCATCGAGATCAACGGCGGCCAGCTGACGCCGTGAGCATGCGGACCTGCACCACTCACCAACCATCCGGTCCCACGCTCGGGTCGCCGGTCGGCACCCGGTTGAGCGGCGGTTGGTGAGTGGTGGGCGTCCGCCTTATCGCGAGAGGGTGCGGAAGCGGTGGGCGGACAGCGGCAGGAAGACCGCGGTCAGCAGCAGCGGTCCGATGACCGCGGCCAGGCCGGCGTGGGTGCCGATCCAGGTCGCGGTGGCTGACGGATCAGGGTTGCCGAACAGGGACCGGGCCGCGGTGGCCGTGGCCGAGAGCGGGTTCCACTGGGCGATCGTCCCCAACCAGACGGGCATCGTCGACGTCGCGACGAACGCGCTGGAGAGGAACCCGATCGGCCAGACCACGACCTGCACCATCGTGACGCTCTGCGCGTTCTTCACCGTCAGGCCGATGAAGATCCCGACCCACAGCAGCGCGAACCGGAGCAGGAGCAGCAACCCGAACGCGGCCAGCGCGGACGGCAGCCCCTCGTGCCAGCGCCACCCGAGCGCGAGACCGGTCCCGACCAGCACGACCAGCGTCACCGCCGAGTCCAGCATGTCGGCGATGCACCGCCCCAGCACCACGGCCGCCGAACTCATCGGCAACGACCGGAAGCGATCCGTCACGCCCTTCGACACGTCGGTGGTGACCGCGGTCATCGTGCCCTCCAGCCCGAAGAGCATCGCCAGCGCGAAGATCCCGGGCACCAGCAACTCGTAGTACGACGAACCCTCGGGGGACTCCATCGCTCCGCCGAGCAACGCGCCGAACATCAGCAACATCAGCACCGGGAAGAACCACTGGAACACCACCAGCCCCGGCTGCATCCGCCAGTGCGTCAACGTCCGCCGCGCGATCGTCCAACTGTCCGCGAGCGCGTACCCAAGCCCCGTCACGCCGCCACCTCCGCTCCGGTCAGGTGCAGGAACACCTCGTCGAGTGTCGGCCTCCGCAACGTGATGTCCTCCGGTTCGATCTTTGCCTCGTGCAACGAGTTCGCCATCACTACCAGCGCCTTCGTCCGGTCCTTCACCGGCACACTCACCCGTACGTCGGCCACCCGGATCTCGCCGTCCGCCAGCGATCCCGCCAGCTCGACCACCCGCCGTACGTCGGCCGGATCGGCGAGCACCAGATCGAGCCAGTCCGACCCGAGCTGCGTCTTCAACTCGTCCGGTGTGCCCTCCGCGACGACCTTTCCCGCCTTCAGCATCGAGATCCGGTTCGCCAGCTGATCCGCCTCCTCCAGGTACTGCGTCGTCAGCAACACCGTCGTACCGCCGTCGACCAGCTGCCGTACGGCGTTCCACACCTCGATCCGCGCCGCCGGATCGAGCCCCGTCGTCGGCTCGTCCACGAACAGCACCCGCGGCGCCACGATCAGACTCGCCGCGAGGTCGAGCCGTCGCCGCATGCCGCCGGAGTACTTGCTCACCGCCTGCCCGGCCGCCTCGGTCAGGCTGAACTGCTCGAGCAGTTCGTCCGCCCGGCGCCTCGCGTTCTTCAGATGGTTCAACCGCCCGAACATCACCAGGTTCTGCCGCCCGGTGAGTACTTCGTCCACAGCCGCGTACTGCCCCACCAGCCCGATCCGCCGCCGTACCTCCGCTCCTTGCCGGCGTACGTCGTACCCCGCGATCGTCGCCGTACCGGAATCCATCTCGAGCAGTGTGGACAGGATCCGCACCACCGTCGTCTTGCCGGCGCCGTTCGGGCCGAGCAGGCCCGTCACCGTGCCGGCCGTGACCTCCAGGTCGAAGCCGTTCAGCCCCGCACCCTCCGTGCCGCCGCGGTAGTTCTTCCGGACACCGGCGGCCTCGATCACTCGTTCCGTCGTCATTCCCACCTCTCGGGTCGTTGAGCCGTAGAGTGTACCGTACAATGTACGGCTCAGGTACGATGCGGTCAACGACGAGCGGCGGAAGAAGGTTCCGGTGGCGGGAAGAAAGGCGGCGGCGCCCGATCCGGCGCGCAGTCTGGCGCTGCTCTGGGGCAGCCACACGAAGCCCGGCCGGTCCGGTCTCACAGTGCGCGCGATCGTGGACGCCGCGGTCGAGCTGGCAGACGCCGAGGGTCTTGAAGCGCTCTCGATGCGGATGGTCGCCGAGCGGCTGAAGGTCGGGACGATGTCGCTGTACACGCACGTCCCCGGCAAGGGCGAGCTGACCGACCTGATGTTCGACCAGGTGTACGGCGACCTGTACGCCGACGTCGACGAGCCGGCCGGTCAACCCGGCGGCTGGCGCGGCGCGCTCGAGTTCATCGCGCGCCGCAACTGGGAGATCCTGACCGCGCACCCGTGGATCCACGAGGTCCCGACGATGCGGAACGCGTTGGGTCCGAACATCACCCGCAAGTACGAGGCCGAGCTCCGCCCGCTCGACGGTCTCGGCCTGACGGACGTCGAGATGGACTCGGCGCTGGCGCTCGTCCTCACTCACGTCCAAGGCACTGCCCGGGCCGGCGCCGAGCAACTCAGGCTCCAGCGGGACTCAGGCCTGAGTGACGAGGAGTGGTGGCGTCAGATCTCGCCGACCCTCACGACAGTGATGTCCGGCACGCACTTCCCCACCGCCGGCCGAGTCGGCACGGCGGTGGGCGAACACTTCCAATCCGCCCTCGATCCCGCCCACGCCCTCACCTTCGGCCTGGCTCGGATCCTGGACGGGATCGCCCTACTCATCGACGAGCGGGCCTGAGGATCCCCAGGCCATCACAATCGCCCGAATGCGGCGACGCCCCGCTCACCTGCGGTCGAGTGCTGGGATTGTGATGGCCTGGCGGTCCGCCTATCCGTTGAGCAGGTCCTCGAACGGGGTCGGGTTGGCGAACGGGTCCGTCTGTGCGGGCGTCTCGTTGTGCAAGGCCGCGACCAGCTCGCCGGCCGCCTGGCTGATGCGGGTGCGCAAGCCGCTGGCGTTCGGGCCCCAGTCGGTCGACGCGGCGTACACGGCGGTCGCGACCGGGAGCGCCTTCAGGTAGGCGAACAGTGGCCGCAGCGCGAACTCCAGGACGAGCGAATGCCGCTCGGTCCCGCCGGTCGCGGCCAGCAGGACCGGCTTACCGGCCAGCGCCTTGTCGTCGAGCACGTCGAAGAACATCTTGAACAGACCGGAGTACGACGCGCTGAACGTCGGGCTCACCACGATCAGCGCATCCGCGCCGGCGACTGTCTCCAGTACCTCGCGCAACGCGGCCGACGGGAAGCCGGTGAGCAGGTTGTTGGTCAGGTCGTGGGCGTGATCGCGAACCTCGATCAGCTCGATCCGCGAGTCGATCCCGCGCCCGGACAACTCGTCCCGCACGGCGTCTGCCAGCTGGTCGGCGAGCAGCCGGGACGACGACGGCGTCGTCAGCCCGGCCGTCACGACGGCGATGACCTTCTCGTTCATCGGGTCCGCTCCTCGGCGGTCGGCTCAGCGGTCGGCTCGGGGGTCGGCTCAGCCACGGCGGCCGGCTCCGCGATCGTCTCCAGGTCGCGGGCCCGCTCGGCCGCGGCCTTCAGTGAAGCGTGCGTCGGCGCGTCCGGTACGTGCGCCGGCTTCAGCGCGGCGAACTCCTTCCGCAGTACCGGAACGACCTCTTCGCCCAGGATGTCCAGCTGCTCGAGCACCGTCTTCAACGGCAACCCGGCGTGGTCCATCAGGAACAGCTGCCGCTGGTAGTCGCCGACGTGCTCCCGGAACCCCAGGGTCCGCTCGATCACCTGCTGTGGGCTGCCGACGGTCAACGGCGTCTCCCGGCTGAAGTCCTCCAGTGAGGGCCCGTGCCCGTACACCGGCGCGTTGTCGAAGTACGGCCGGAACTCGCGGACCGCGTCCTGGGAGTTCTTCCGCATGAAGACCTGACCGCCGAGTCCGACGATCGCCTGGTCCGCGGCGCCGTGCCCGTAGTGCTCGAAGCGGCGACGGTACAGGTCGATCATCTGCTTGGTGTGCGACATCGGCCAGAAGATGTTGTTGTGGAAGAACCCATCCCCGTAGTACGCCGCCTGCTCGGCGATCTCCGGCGAGCGGATCGACCCGTGCCAGACGAACGGCGGTACGTCGTCCAGTGGCCGCGGCGTCGACGTGAACGCCTGCAGCGGCGTACGGAACTTGCCTTCCCAGTCCACGACGTCCTCACGCCAGAGCCGGCGGAGCAGCGCGTAGTTCTCGATGGCGAGCGCGATCCCGTTGCGGATGTCCTGCCCGAACCACGGGTACACCGGACCGGTGTTGCCGCGGCCCATCATCAGGTCCACCCGGCCGTCGGCCAGGTGCTGCAGCATCGCGTAGTCCTCGGCGATCTTCACCGGGTCGTTGGTGGTGATCAGGGTCGTCGACGTGGACAGAATGATCTTCGACGTCTGCGCCGCGACGTACCCGAGCTGGGTGGTCGGTGACGACGGCACGAACGGCGGGTTGTGGTGCTCACCCTGCGCGAACACGTCGAGCCCGACCTCTTCGGCCTTGAGCGCGATCGCGACCATCGCCTTGATCCGCTCACCCTCACTGACCGTGACCCCGGTCGTCGGGTCCTCAGTCACGTCCCCAACGCTGAACACCCCGAACTGCATCCGTCTCTCCTCGCCTAGGTAGTTCACTATTAAACTACTGATGCCACCCAGAACGCCAATCCCCGCCCCGGCATTCCGCCGGACCCCCACCACTCACCAAACACCAACGCCGACCCAACGCCACGCGGGGGCGCGGCGGGGTCGGCGTCGATTCGAGCGGTTACTGAGTGCCCGGGGTCCGGCTCAGTGCGGCTGGAGCAGTTCGTCGTCGCCGGTGAGGGCGGCGGCGATTCGGCGGTGTTTGGTGGCGTTTTCGGGGCGGGACTGGCGTTCGAAGGTTCGGGCCAGCATGAGGTGGGCGTAGTACTCCGTGGGTTCGCGGTCGATGATCTCGAGGAGGTGTTCCTCGGCGGGCTTCAGGAGCGCCGCGTGGTAGTAGGCCCGGGCCAGGAGCAGCCGCGTGCCGACGTCGTCCGGGGTCTCGTCGACCACCGGCCGCAGCGCGCGAATGGCGCCCCGGTAGTCGCGCTCCTCGAAGTACTGCCGGCCGAGGCCGTAGCTGAGTGCACGCATGTCTTCCATGCCCGCCTCAACGCGGCCCCGGCCTCAGTTATGCCGGGGCCTCGGTCCGGCCGGGGCCTCGGTCAGCCGCTGCTTCGCTCAGGCCGCGTCGAGGGTGGCGACCTGGTCGGGGGTCAGCGTGAAGTCGATCGCGCTGTACGAGTCGCGGATGGTCTCCGGGCGGCTGGAGCCGGGAATCGGGATGACGTACGGCGACTTCGCCAGCATCCACGCCAGGGTCAGCTTCTGCGGCGAGACGCCCAGCTCGGAGGCGAGGGTCTGGAAGGCCGGGTACTTCGCCCCGAGCTCAGCGGCGTTCGAGATGCCGCCGAGCGGCGACCACGGGAGGAACGCGATCCCGAGCGAGTCGCACAGTTCGAGTTCGGGCTCGCTCGACCGGAACTTCGGCGAGAACTGGTTCTGCACCGAGACCAGGCGGCCGCCGAGGATCTCGTTGGCCTGCTTGATCTGCGACGGGTTCGCGTTCGAGATGCCGGCCATCCGGATCTTCCCGGCGTCGAGCAGGTCCCGGATCGCGCCCATCGAGTCCTCGTACGGCGTCTTCGGGTCCGGCCGGTGGAACTGGTACAGCCCGATCGCGTCGACGCCGAGCCGCTTCAGCGACGCCTCGGCCGCGGCGGCCAGGTGCTTCGGGGAGCCATCCTGCGTCCAGCTGCCGTCACCGGGGCGAAGGTGGCCGCCCTTGGTCGCGACGAGCACGTTCGACGTGTCGGCGCCGTACGACGCCAGCGCCTTGGCGATCAAGGTCTCGTTGTGACCGTCGTCGGTCGCGGTTAGGTGGTACGCGTCGGCGGTGTCGATCAGCGTGATCCCGGCGTCGAGTGCGGCGTGGATGGTCGCGATCGACCGGTCCTCGTCCGGACGCCCCTCGATCGACATCGGCATCCCGCCGAGCCCGATCGCGGACACCTCGACGTCACCGATCCGGCGGGTCTTGTTCGTGTCAGCCATGGACCCAGCCTTGCGCGACCGAACTCAGTACACCAACAGGAAAACTCAATCGCCCCGATCGGTGCGGCTTCTGAATCGCCGAGCCACGTCGCGTGACCCGGACAGCATGGCACCCTACCGGCGACCTCCCCCCGACTCGAAGGAAGCCGATGACGCAAATGCAGGACGGCCCGGCAGCGTCCGACCGGCCAACCGTCAAGTGGTGGCGGTCCATGCTTCGCGATGCGGCTGCCAAGGTCGCCGACCGTGGACCGGATCAGACCGGAGGGATTTCCTGGTATCCGGACGCGGTGCTGAACGCCAGCGCCGCCCAGCGAGCCGGTACCGGGCCTGACGAACTGCTCTACCTGCCCACGCGGTCAGCGAGGTGTCTCGCGGTTTCGCGGAGGGACTCTCTCGGGACAGCTACGAGCACTGGGCGCCGATCCAGGATCAGATCGACCACGGCCGACTCATGACCACACTGGCCACGGGCCCCGTCGACGAGACGTTGGATCGCGCCGCAAACCTGATCGCCGAGGCCGCCGACCGAGCGGACGGTCGACTGGACGTGGCGCCTGATCCGGAGGTTGTCGCGCAGGTGCGGGGCAGGATGAAGTACACGATCGAGCAGGTACAGCTGGGGACCCAGAATGGCGGGCCGGCTCGATAAGTCAAGGGCTTACAAATCGCAGGGTGGTTACGTAAGAATATGGCGAAACTCGCCTGAGGAACGGAGCCGCCCGTGCCGTCCCGTCGTACCTTCCTCCAGTTGACCGGCCTGAGTGCCGCCTCGGTCGCGCTCGGCGTCGCCGCGCCGGCCAGTGCCGACGCCACGCCGGCCCGCCCGATCCCCGACGGCGCCTTCGCCCTCGGTGTCGCGTCCGGCGATCCACGACCGGACGGCTTCGTCCTGTGGACCCGGCTCGCCCCGAACCCACTCGCCACCGACGGCCACGGCGGCATGCCGGCCGCCAACGTCCCGGTGCAGTACGAGGTGGCCGAGGACGATCGTTTCCAGCACGTCGTACGGCGTGGGCTCGCGATCGCGACGCCTGACCTGGCGCACGCCGTCCATCCCGAGGTGCGTGGCCTCCGCCCGGGCCGCGAGTACTTCTACCGGTTCCGTGTCGGCAGCCAACTCAGCCCGGTCGGCCGCACGAAGACCCTGCCGACGAGCGGCGATCAGTTCACCTTCGCGACCGCGTCCTGCCAGGCCTGGTACCACGGGTACTTCGCGGCGCACCGCGACATCGCCCGCCGAGCGCCGGACGCAGTGTTCTTCCTCGGCGACTACATCTACGAGTACGGAATCGTTGCCGGGGACAACTTGTGGCGCGCGGGTGTCACCGTCGGGCCCGAGCACGGCGTCGAGATCGAGACACTCGAGCAGTACCGCCTGCGCTACAGCCTCTTCAAGACCGACCCCGATCTCCAGGCGGCGCACGCGGCCGCGCCCTGGTTCCTGGTCTGGGACGACCACGAGGTGCAGAACAACTACGGCGCCGCCAACTCGCTGTACGGCGTCCCGCCCGAACTCTTCGTTCACCGCCGCGCGGTCGCGTACCGCGCGTACTACGAGAACGTCCCGATCGCCCTCGACAGTCTCCCGAACGGCCCCGACGGCCGGATCTACCGCCGGTACGACGTGGGCTCGCTGGCCCGGGTCCACCTGCTCGACACCCGCCAGTACCGCGACCCGCTCCCCGTCGACGAAGCCGACCGCGTCTCGGAGCAGCGCACGATCATGGGCGCCGAGCAAGAGGCCTGGCTGTACGACGGACTCCGCACGTCGCAGGCGCCGTGGAACATCGTGGCGGGCGGTGTCGTCCTGAGCGCCGTCACCGACGACCGCACCGAGCAGTGGGACGGCTACCCGGCCAACCGCCGCCGCGTGCTGGAGGCGATGAGCGGCGCCGGGACCTCGGTGATGCTCACCGGCGACATCCACCGTCATGTCGCGTCCGAGCTGCAGCTGAACGACCGCACGGTCGGCGTGGAACTCGTCTGCTCGTCCGTCGGCTCCAATGGCGACGGCACCGACACGGACACGTACGCCAAGGACTGGCTGCAGCACCCGTACATGAAGCTCTACAACGCCCGCCGCGGCTACGTGCACAGCACGATGATGCGCTCCGAACTGACCACCGAGTTCGTGAACTTCCCTTATATCCAAGCCGATGCGAACGCTCAGCCGAACGTGCTGGCGCGTTTCCGGACCGCCGTTGACGCTCCCAGCCTGGAGGCACTGTGACCACCCGTCCGCCGGCGATCACCGGCCTGCACGGCACCGGCTCCATCGGCATCGTCACCCTCGATTGGAAACCCGTCTCCTGGGCCACCGTCGTCGACCACTACGCGGTGTACGCCGACGGCGCGCTGATCGGCAAGACCGTCTACCCACACTTCGTCCACCGCGGCCTCGGCTTCACCGGCGTCACCAGGTCCTACGCGATCGTCACCGTCGATGCCACAGGCAACAAATCCGCCCGCTCCCGCGCCGCCGCGGTCGCCAACCAGACCTCGGTCACCGTCTCCGGTACGCCGGTCGCGACCGTCGGCACCTTCGACGGCAAGGGCTCGGAGCTGGCCCTCTCGCCGAAGGGCTACGCGCAGTACCCGACCGTCTTCCCGTCCGACGTCGACTACACGGTCGGTACGTCGACGCCCGCCGCCGACTGGTCCTACCTGCTGCCCGGGCCGGCCGACAAGTGGGCCGGGACGAAGAATCACCGCGCGACGTTCCGCTTCGACCTGCCCGCCGTACCGGAACAGGATCTCGACCTGGCGCTGTGGCTGATCGACAGTCATGCCAGTCTCGCGGCGTCGGCGCTGCTCACGGTCAACGGCACGGAGTTCGGCCGCCTGACGTTCGCGAACGGCGCGACGAAGGGGTCCACGATCGCGGACAGCACGTACCCGGGGTCGCCGCTGAAGCCGTCGTACCTCGAGGTGCCGTTGCCCAGGGCACTGTTCCGCGCCGGTCAGAACGTGCTTGAACTGTTCAAGGACCAGGGATCGTGGATCGCCTACGACGCGCTGGGGATCTTCGCGAGACGGTGAGGGTCAGCCGGGGAGGTCGAGCCGCTGGGTCCCGACGACGGACAGCAGGCGGAGCGCCTCCTCGGACGGGGAGCCCGGGGTCGCGGTGTAGATGATCAGCTGCTGGTCGCAGTCGGGGATCGCCAGGGCGTCGCAATTCACCGTGACCAGCCCCACCAACGGGTGCTGGAAGGACTTGCACAGCATCGGCTCGGCCGCGATCTCATGGGCCGCCCACCGCTCGGCGAACTCCGGGCTGCCGGCCAGCAGGTCGGCGATCAGTTCGCGGATCTCCGGATCGTCGGGGTACCGCGCGGCGGTCGCGCGCAGGTGGTTGACCGCGCTCCGGGCGAAGCGCTCGCCGTCCACCACGGAGTACACGTGCCTGTCGCCGCTGAGGAATGAGCGGCGGAGCAGGTTCCGCTCGGGGCGGGAGCGGGTCGAGAAGTCCTCCATCAGTGCCGCTGCGAGGTGGTTCCAGGCGATCACCTCGTAGGACGCCGAGAGCACGATCGCGGCCGCGTTCGGCAGCCGGTCGAGGAGGTCGAGGATGGACTGCCGCACCTCCCGCGGCGGTCCGACAGGGCGTACCGGCGGCGCACCGGCCAGCTGGTGCAGATGGTCGCGCTCGGCATCGTTCAGCCGGAGCGCCCGCGACAGTCCGGCGAGGACCTCGCTGGACGGATGCGGCGCGCGGGCCTGTTCCAGTCGGGTGTAGTACTCCGTGGAGATGTACGCGAGTTGCGCGACCTCCTCGCGCCGCAGTCCCGGCGTACGGCGTCTGCGGCCGGCGGGCAGGCCGACGTCGCCAGGGGTGACCCGCTCCCGCCGGCTACGGAGGAATGCCGCCAGTCCCGACTTGTCCACGCCTTCCAGTGTGCCCGGTCGGGACGGCTCAACCAGGTACAACCGATGCCTGGTTACCGGTCCGCGGGACGCGAAGGCTCGAAGGCATGGACAAACTTCTCGACAACAAGGTCATCCTCGTCACCGGCGCCGGCCGCGGGATCGGCGCCGCGGCGGCCCGGCTGTTCGCCGCCGAAGGCGCGCAGGTGATGCTCGCCGCCCGCACCGAATCCGAGATCGCGGCCGTCGCCAAGGAACTCGACGCGCGGTACGTCGTCTGCGACCTCGCCGACCCGGACTCGGTCCGCGCCGCGGTCGACCGGACCGTGGCGGAGTACGGGCGTCTGGACGCCGCTTTCAACAACGGGGCCATCGGTCAGCAGCCGGGCCCGATGGACGGCCTCGGCCAGGACGCACTCGACCAGGTGTACGCCGTGAACTTCCGCGGCCTGTGGACCGCGATGGTCGCCGAGATCGCCGCGATCCGGGCCGGCGCCGGGCACGGCAGCATCGTGAACACGTCGAGCGTCGGCGCCTTCGCCGGCAATCCCGCGCTCCCGGCGTACGGGGCGCTGAAGCGGGCGGTGAACAGTCTCACCGAGTCGGCCGCGATCACCTACGCCCCGGAGAACATCCGGGTGAACGCGATCGCGCCCGGCACGACGCTGACCGAGATGCTGCAGGACTGGGACCGCGCGACGCCCGGCGTGATCGACGGGCTGATCACGCAGACCCCGCTCGGCCGGGGTGCCGAGCCGATCGAGGTTGCCCAGGCCGCCGCCTGGCTGCTCAGCGACCGGGCGTCGTTCGTCACCGGTGCCGTGCTGCGCGTGGACGGCGGCCTGGGCGTCTGACTCACATCTGGTGCACGTTGGCGCGGCGGTCCTCCACGACGTACGTCGCCCGCGTGCTGATCGGGGCGTTCGGCGTCTCGACATACGGGAGCACACGGAAGTCGGAGCGCCACTGCTTCTGGTCGACCGTGACCCGGACGTACCCGCGCTGCGAGTTGAAGAACTTCAGGTGCGGGTTCGCGGCCAGGAACTGCTGCCCCTGGTCGGTCGTGTCGGCACCGTTGCCGCCGCTGGTGACCGACGTCCCGACGAACTCGGTGCCGACCGTGGCGGAGTCCGGGTTCGCGAAGTCGCGCTTCAGCTCGAGGGCGTAGTTCTGGTGCCGGTCGCCGGTGATGACGACCAGGTTCCGGACGCCGCTGTCCTGCGCGGCCGCGAGCACCTTGTTGCGCTCGGCAACATAACCGTCCCACGGGTCCAGCCAGACGTGCGTCTCCGGGCCGGGCGTCCAGTCGGTCTGACCCATCGGGGTCTGGTTGCCGATCACCTGCCAGCGGGCCTTCGACTGGCGGAACCCGTCCAGCAGCCAGGCGCGCTGCTTGCCGCCCAGCATGGTGTTGTCCGGGTTGAAGCGGTCGTCACAGGTGGACGAGTCGCCGTCACCGCACGGCTGGTCGGTGCGGTACTGGCGGGTGTCCAGGATGGTGAAGTCCGCGAGCCGGCCGTACGGGAGCCGCCGGTGGTAACGGATCTCCGGCCCGTTCGGCATCTGCTCGTGCCGCACCGGCAGGTTCTCGTACATCGCCTGGAAGGCCTGCGCGCGACGCTGGCGGAACACCGCCGGGTCCTGGTCCGGCTCAGTGTCGACCTGGGAGATATCGCCGGCCCAGTTGTTCTCCACCTCGTGGTCGTCGAAGGTGTGGATCCACGGGTGCGCCGCGTGCGCGGCCTGCAGCGGCGCCTCGGTCTTGTAAAGCGAGTACTGCAGGCGGTACCGCGCGAGGTCGAACGTCTCGGTGTGGAACCGCGGGTCGGTCGTGACGCCACGCTTGTTCGTCTTCACGCCCGACTCGTAGATGTAGTCGCCGAGGTGGACGACGAGATCGAGGTCCTCCTGAGCCATGTGCTCGTACGCCGTGAAATACCCGTCCTGCCACGCGTTGCACGACGCGAACGCGAACCGCAGCTCGCGCGGCGACGTCAGCGGGTGCGGTGTGGTCCGGGTCCGGCCGGTCGGCGACACCTCACGCCCG
Source organism: Kribbella sp. NPDC054772 (assembly GCF_053611945.1). Lineage (NCBI taxonomy): Bacteria > Bacillati > Actinomycetota > Actinomycetes > Propionibacteriales > Kribbellaceae > Kribbella > Kribbella sp. NPDC054772. The sequence goes on from NZ_JBSHBJ010000009.1 coordinate 135,106, forward strand.
GTGCGGAAGCGGTAGTAGTACACGTGGTCGGGCAGCAGGCCGCGAACCTCGGGGTGCACCGAATGCCCGAGCTCCGGGGTCGCGATGACGCTGCCCCGCCGTACGACGTGCCGGAACGCCTCGTCGTACGCGACCTCGTACTCGACGCGGACCGGGCGCGCGGGCATCCCGCCCTTCCCGTCGACGGCGTACGGGTCGGTGGCGAGGCGGGTCCAGAGCACGACCCCGTCGTACTGCGGATCACCCGAGGCGACGCCGAGCGTGAACGGGTTGCCGGCGCCGGCCGGAGCGGCGTACGTGGTCGAGGCGTCCCAGACCCCGGTGCCGAGCAGTACGGCGGCCGAGCCCGCACCCCCGTAGCCGAGGAAGCGGCGGCGTGACAAGGACATGGTTCCTCCAGATGAAGGGCGGTCAGGTGGGGGAAAGCGCTGTCAGTGTTCAGTCGTCGAGTGGCGAGAAAGTTAACGGACGACGCCGGTGAATTAACGAATGGCGATGTTACGAAGGGGGTCTTCGCTAGGGTGGTCCGAATTGCTCGCTACCGGGGAGTCACCTCATGGCCTACGAACCGTGCCGCTACGCCCAACGCTGGCCGGATCTGTTCGACCAGCTCGACGACGACCAGAAGCAGCGCGTCAGCGATGCGTTGGCGAACAACCCGGTGGAGAACTGGGAGCCGGAACGCGACGACGTCGTCGACCTCGTCGACCGCGAACTCGGCCGCATCGACACCGCGGAGTACATCCGCCGCACGATGTCGAAGGTCACCCGCGGCGTGTGACGTCTACCTGTCCCACGCCGGGGCTGGAGCCGTGAGCCGCAAGGCAGGATAGGGCGCATGCAGATCGACGAACGGATTCGCCGTGCCCGGCTGGAGGACATCCCGGCGCTCGTGGAGCTGGTGTACGCGCTGGCGGAGTACGAACGGGCTCCGGAGGAGTGCCACCTGACCGAGGACCAGCTGCGGACCGCCCTGTTCGGCGACAGCCCCGCTGCCTTCTGCCACGTCGCGGAGCACGAGGGCCAGGTGGTCGGCTGCGCCATCTGGTTCCTCAGCTTCTCCACCTGGCGCGGCGTCCACGGCATCTACCTCGAGGACCTCTTCGTCCGCCCCGAGATCCGCGGTACCGGCCTCGGCAAGGCCCTCCTCACCGCACTGGCCCAGGAGTGCGTCAGCAACAACTACGAACGCCTCGAGTGGTCCGTCCTGAACTGGAACACCCCCGCCATCGACTTCTACAAGTCCCTCGGCGCCAAACCCCAGGACGAATGGACCGTCTACCGCCTCACCGACGAAGCCCTGACGAAGCTGGGTTCGTAAGGCGATCGGCAGCTCGACAGGAGGTGTCAGGTGCTGAGGTAGTGCACCTGAGCGTGATTGCTCTCCTGCGTACAGCGTCTCGCTGGTGCACTACCTGTCGAGATACCGACGGTTCGCGAAGAACTCCCGACGCAGCTCGTCGAGTAACCGCTGCTTGTCCGCGAACGGTCCGGTGGCCAGCCAGATCGTCTCGACCGCGGACTTGAACGGGTCCTCGGAGAAGGTGGAGGTGACCACCGTCGAGGTGTTCTCGAAGGAGTCGCGGTCGCCGAACCACCCGTGCATCCGGGCGACGAACTGGGAGGATGCACGGATCTCGGCCCCGGGTTCGACCGGCGGTTGCGGTCCGTTGAGTGTGTCGAGCCAGTCGGCGCCGCTGTCCATCCGGTCCAGGACGCCCGCGATCCGTTCCTCGGCGGCGTACCCGGCCTCCTCGCACGCGCGGCGCGCCGCCCAGCGCGCCATGTCGCGGAGGGTCGTCGGCTCGGTCTGCTCCAGGGCATCCACGAATGCTCGGTCCAGAGCCGACAGATCCAGGCCGTGCCTGGTGTTCTCGATCCGCTGGGTCGGCAGTGCACCGCCGTACGCCGCCGCCAGCTCGACGAGCCGCTGCTGTTCGGCCTCTCGAGCCTTCTGCTGTTTGCGTTCGGCGAGCTGCGCTGGGGTGGGCTGTTCCCGAGCGAAGCCGTGCCAGTACGCCGCCTGCCGGCTGGTCTGCTTCACCACTCGATCGGGTGCCGGCTGCGCGGGCCAGAACTGTAGCAGGTAGCGGTCGACCAACGGCTCGTCGTCCATCGGCGGTCCGGCCTGGTGGCCCGCATCCATGCCCCAGCCGGAGTACCGGACCCGGTAATCCACGAGGTCGAGCGGAAGCGTCCACCAGTCGTTCGAGTCCAGCCCCGACAAGGTCGGTGGCTGAGCCGGTCGGTACGACGCCTCGACGATGTCCTCCCACGTGTCGTCGATCGCCGGTTCCTGATCGTGCAGCTCGGCGGTGAAGTCGACCTCGCCGGTGTGCAGCCCAGTCATCAGGGTCAGCCTGCCGGCGACCGCGGCACCACACAGTCCGTTCTGCTGTCCGCCGAAGCACTCGCCGAGATCGGCGAAATCTCCGCCGCTCTCAACGTAGATCTGTCCGTACGAGAGCCAGACCGGCCCGGTCATGAGTGTGCGCATTGAGACGTTCCCCCAGGTCGTTCGATTGCGTCCTTTCAATCACATTCAGCTGGACAGCACCAGGCCTGTGTTCCTACGGCCGGCGGTGTTTGGCGGCGTACATTGCTTGGTCGGCCTGGTGGAGGAGGGCGTCGAGGTCGCGGGTGGTGGGGGTGATGGCGACGGTGCCGACGCTGGTGGTGACCTTGACCGCGATGTTCGGGAGCGGGCGGCTGACGGCGGACTCGAGGCGGGTGATGAGGGCCGTGAGGTCGTCACCGGCGATGTCCTCCGCGAGAACGGCGAACTCGTCGCCGCCGAGGCGGGCCACGGTGTCCCCGTGCCGGACGGTCGCGCTGAGGCGGTTGGCGATCTCGCGGAGCGCGCGGTCGCCGGACTCGTGGCCGTAGCCGTCGTTGACGAGTTTGAAGTGGTTGAGGTCGCAGAACAGCAGCGCCCCGGGCCGACCGGTGACGCGAGTGCGCTCGAGCACCTTGGTAAAGCGGTGCTCGAGGAGCCGGCGGTTCGGGAGGCCGGTGAGCGGGTCGTGCGCGGCGTGGTGGCGGAGCTCGCGTTCGGCGTCCTTGCGGGCGGTGACGTCGTCGATCTGGACGAGCAGGATCCGCGGCTGTCCGCTGCCTTGCTCGACGAGGGCCGCCGTGCCGCCGAGCCAGATCTCGTTGCCGCTCGGCTGGGTGAAGATCCGCTCGAAGCGGTACGTGCCGCTGCTCGCGGCGAGGTCCTCGAGTTCGTGCCGGGTCTGGTCGGGCTCCTGGTCGCGGAGGAACGTCGCCATCCGCGCCCCGAGCAGCTGGTCCGCGGCGTACCCGGTGATCCGGCAGAAGGCGTCGTTGACCCGCAGGATCCGCCCCAGCTCGGGACCGTCGAAGGCGATCGTCGCCATCCCGTTCCCGGCGCCCTCGAAGACCAGCCGGAAGGTCGCCTCGCTGGCCTCCAGCCGGGTCTTCTCGGCGCGCAGCTGATCGGTCAGCCGGGCCCGGTCGATGGCCAGCCCGGCCTGGGTGGCGAAGATCTCCAGCAGCTCGCGGTGCACCGGACCCGGCCGCCGCTGGTCCTCCGGCAGGTCGACCGCCAGCATCCCGACCAGCTCACCGTCGGAGGAGTACAGCGGCGCGAACAGGGCGTCCAGCGGGTGCCAGGCGTCCGGGTCGTCGGACACCGGTACGTCGGGCACCCAGCCGGTCACCTCACCTTCCGGTAGCCGCTCGTGGGGCACGAACCGGAGCTTGCCCCACGCGTCCGCGATCGCGAACTCGGTATCGAAGATGTCCGGAGCGCTGATCCGGCCGAGCAACGCCGACCGGGCCTCCGGTGAGCCGGCCACCGCGATCACCTCGAACTTCCCGTCCGGGTGCCGCAGGTTCAGGACCGCGATCCCGAAGCCGAGGCCGTTCACGACCCCGTCGACGACCGCCTGGAGGGTCTCGGCCAGGCTCCGCCCGGCACCCATGCGGGTGCTCACCTCGTACAGGCGCCGGACGGCGGTCAGCCGGACCGTGGGATCGATCTGCACGGATCGAGCTTAGGCCGGTCTCACCGGGTGTGAGCCCCAGATCACAAAAAATGACCCGGTTAAGCGCGCGTTCTCACATCCTCGAGAGATTTCAGTACCGGAGTTCGGTCAGCCCGCGGTAGCTGCGTTCGGCCGACGTCCAGGCGTCGGTCGGCTTGTCGTGCTCGACCAGGTACTGCTCGACGCCACCCGACTCGGCGTGCGCGAACATCGCGCCGAAGTCGAGTTTCCCGGCGCCGACGTCCTCCCACGAGCCGTCCTCGGCCATGTCCTTGACGTGCAGCGCGGGGAACCGGCCCGGGTGGTCCTGGAACAGCTTCGCCGGGTCGTGCCCGCCGTCGACCGCCCAGTACAGGTCCAGCTCGAACCCGAGGAGTTCCGGATCCACCCCGAGCAGGATGTCGTACAGCACCTGTCCGTCGATCTCGTCGAAGTCGTGGCCGTGGTTGTGGAACAGCAGCTTCAGCCCGGCGTCCCGCGCGGCCTTGCCGGCCTCGGTGAACGCGGCCGCCGCGGTCTTGAAGCCCTCGACGGAGTGCAGATCACCCGGGATCGACGGTACGACGGCCCACTGCGCACCCAACGTCTTCACATCGGCGAGCGCACCCGCCCAGTCGTCACTCATCCGCGCGTACCCGACGTGCTCGAGCACGATCGCGAGCCCGGCGTCGTCGGCGAAGCCGCGGATCTCCTCGGCACTGTGGTCGAACCGTCCACTCACCCCCACCGTGCGGTAGCCGATGTCCGCGAGCCGCTTCAGCGTGCCCGGGTAGTCCTCGGCCAGTACGTCGCGCATCGTGTAGAGGTGCATCCCGATACCGTCGGCGGGAAGGGTTCGGTCTGTCATAGGTTCAGTCAGCTCCTTTAGATGACGTGTTCCTGGTACCTCGCCAGCGCCAGGTCGAAAACCTCCTGTCCCGGCGCGTCCCACAGCTTCTGGTTGAAGATCTCGACCTCGATCGGCCCGTCGTACCCGGCCGTGTCGCAGGCCTCGCGCAGCCGGCGCAGCTCGATCGCGCCGTCGCCCATCATGCCGCGCCCGAGCAGCGTGTCCTCCGGGAGCGGGACCACCCAGTCGCTCACCTGGTAGGACAGGATCCGCGCACCGGCGCGCTCGATCTGGCCGTACACGTCGGCGTCCCACCACAGGTGGTAGGCGTCGACGATCACGCCGACCTGCTCGACCGGGAACTGCTCGGCCAGGTCGAGTGCGCCGCCGAGCGACGACACCACGCATCGGTCCGAGCAGAACATCGGGTGCAACGGCTCGATCCCGAGTCGCACCCCCCGTTCGGCCGCGTACGGCGCCAGCTCGGCGAGCCCGTCCCGCACCATCGCGCGGGCGCCGTCGAGATCCCGCGAACCGGTCGGCAGGCCGCCGCTCACCAGTACGAGTACCGACGTACCGATGGTTGCGGCCTCGTCGATCGCGCGGCGGTTGTCCTCGATCTTCGCTGCTCGCTCGGCCGGGTCCGTCGCGGTGAAGAAGCCGCTGCGGCACAGCGACGACACCTTCAGGCCGGCGTCCGCGACCAGCCTGGCGGACCGCTCGACGCCGTACTCCTGGATCGGCTCCCGCCACAGGCCGATCCACTCCAGCTCCGCCTTCGCGCTGGCCGCGACGACGTCCTCGAGCGGCCAGTACTTCGTGGTCGCCTGGTTCAAGCTGTACCGGTTCACGCGTCGATCCCACCCACGCGGAGCAGCTGCCGGAACCGCTCGACCGCCAGGTCGGGGTTCGTCAGTACGCCGGCCTGGTCGGCCAACCGGAACGTGTCGGCCAGGTGCGGCAGCGACCGTCCGGTCTGCAGTCCACCGACCATCGTGAACCCGGGCTGGTGCCCGTTCAGCCAAGCCAGGAAGGCGATTCCGGTCTTGTAGTAGTACGTCGGCGCCGAGAAGATCTGCCGCGCCAGCGGAACCGTCGGCGCGAACACCCGCTCGTACTCCGCCAGGTCGTCGCGGTCCAGTGCGTGCAGAGCGGCCGCAGCCGCTGGGGCGATTGCCGCGAAGATGCCGAGCAGGGCGTCGCTGTGCTGGTCGCCGTCGCCCCGGATCAGTTCGGGGTAGTTGAAGTCGTCGCCGGTGTAGAGCCGCACCCCCTCGGGAAGACGGTTGCGCAGTGCAACTTCCTTGGACGCGTCGAGCAGCGAGATCTTGATCCCGTCGACCTTGTCCACGTTGTCGTTGATCAGACCAACGACCGTCTCCACGGCCGACTCGAACGATCCGCTCCCCCAGTAGCCTTCCAGGGCGGGATCGAACATGGGGCCGAGCCAGTGGAGTACGACGGGCCTCGTGGACTGGGTGAGCAGACGGTCGTACACCTTGCGGTAGTCGTCCGGCGACTCAGCCGCAGCGCACAACGCCCGGCTCGCCATCAGAATCGGCTGCGCACTCGCGTCTTCCGCGACCGCCAGCTGCTCCTCGTACGCGGCAACAGTCGAGTCCAAGGTGTAGTTGCTGGTGGCAAGTTGGTCGGTGCCGACTCCGACGGCGATCCGACCGTCGGGTGCTTCAGCCGCCGAGCGCCTGATCAGTTCCTGCGTGGACTTCCAGTCCAGGCCCATACCGCGCTGGGCCGTGTCCATCGCCTCCGCGACCGACAGCCCCAGCGACCACAGGTGCCGGCGGAACTCCAGCGTGTGCTCCCAGTCGATGACCGCGGGCGCGCCCGGCGAGTTGTCGCCGAGCGGATCCGCGACCACGTGCGCGGCCGCGAAGGCCAGCCGCGAGTTCGCCGGCGCATAGTTGCCCGACGCAACCGGCGTACCGGACAGCCGATAGTTCTCGAGCTGCCCGCCGCCGACCGGAAGTCTCAGGTCCATCAGTTGTCCTTCAGGCTCAGCTCGGGGACCTCGAGCTTGCGGCCCTCGTGCCAGGACTTCAGGCCGAGCTCGGCCAGCTGGACGCCCTTCGCCGCCTCGACGAAGTCCCAGGTGAACGGCGCGTCGTCGACGACGTGCCGCAGGAACATCTCCCACTGCACCTTGAACCCGTTGTCGAAGTCCTCGTTGTCGGGCACCGTCGCCCACTGGTCGCGGAACTTCTCGGTGACCGGCAGGTCCGGGTTCCATACCGGCTTCGGCGTCGCCGAGCGGTGCTGCGCGTGGCAGTTCCGCAGGCCCGCGACCGCGGAGCCCTCGGTGCCGTCGACGTGGAACTCGACCAGCTCGTCGCGGAACACCCGCGTCGTCCACGACGAGTTCAGCTGCGCGACGATCCCGCCCTCCAGCTCGAACACGCCGTACGCCGCGTCGTCCGCGGTGGCGGTGTACTTGTCACCGTTCTCGTCGACCCGGGTCGGGATGTGCGTCGCGCCCTGGCAGTACACGGACTTGACCTCGCCGAACGTCTGGTCGAGCACGTACCGCCAGTGGCAGAACATGTCCAGGATGATGCCGCCGCCCTCTTCGGACTTGTAGTTCCACGACGGCCGCTGCGCCTCCTGCCAGTCGCCCTCGAAGACCCAGTAGCCGAATTCGCCGCGGACCGAGAGGATCCGGCCGAAGAACCCGCCGTCGATCAATCGTTTGAGCTTGCGAAGGCCAGGCAGCGAGAGCTTGTCCATCACGACGCCGTTCTTGACGCCGGAGCCGACGACCAGCTTGGCCAGGTCGACGGCGGCGTCCAGGTTCTCGGCGATCGGCTTCTCGCAGTAGATCGCCTTGCCGGCCTCGACCGCGGCGCGGACGCCCTTCTCCCGCAGCTGGGTGAGCTGCGAGTCGAAGTAGATCTCGACGTCGGGCTGGGCGAGCGCCTCGGCGAGGTCGGTGGTCCACCGCTCCAGGCCGTACCGCTCGGCGATCCGGCGCAGCTTGGCCTCGTTGCGGCCGACCAGGATCGGTTCCGGGATGATCATCGTGCCGTCAGCGGCGGGCAGTCCGCCCTGCTCCCGGATCGCCACGATGGAACGCTCGAGGTGCTGGCGCAGGCCCATCCGGCCGGTGACGCCGTTCATCACGATGCCGATGCGTCGCTCGTTCACAGTCTTGCCTCTCACGCTCGGGTCACGCTTGGGTGTCGTAGATGTCGAGGTGGCCGCACATGCCGTGGCGGCCGGCCTCGGTGGGTGTCGGAAGGTGGTGCAGCTCGGCGTTCTGCAGGTGCGGCGCGGTGCCGGCCTCCAGTGCGTCGAGGGCGGCGCCGGTCTGGTCCGCGAGTCGCCGGGCCCCTTGCTCCCAGCGTGCGCGCCAGTCGGCGAGTTGTGGCCGGACGATCCGGATCGCCGCTGCGAAGAAGTCATCCAGCGCCGACGGACCGTCGGCTTCGTACCGCTCCCGCAGTACGGCGTAGCCCTGCAGGGCAAGGTCGCGCCGGGCGATCGCGGACGCCGTCCGGTCCGGGCCTGTACCGGTGAGGGCGGTCGCCGCCAGGTACGTCGCTCGGTCGGCCAGGTGCTCCGGTGGCAGCGTCATCACCGCGTCGCCGGCCTCGGGGAGACCGGAGTTCGCCATCAGGGTGAGGATCTGCAGCTCGCCGTCGTTGACGAGCCGGTGGATCGTGCCGGGTTCGAACCAGACGACGGCGCCGGTCCGGAGCGCCGTCTCGGTGTAACCCTTCGTGGTCAGGGTCTGGACCGAGCCGGTCCCCGCGACCACGACGTACCCCTCGGAGCAGGCCAGGTGCACGTGGGGAGTACCGCCGGTGCGGCCGTCCGGAGCCTCGGCGTCGTACACCGTGAGCTTCGAGATGCCGATCCCGCCGGGCAGCGCCAGCGCGGCGCCGGACTCGAGCTCGCACATGTCGCCTCCCCTCGTTCGGGCTGGGAAAGGGCTTTCCAAGCCTGTGACGGGAAGCTTAGGTGCGGCATCACAACCAGTCAACCTGCAACGGAAAGCGATCTCCGCACGGTCTGGCCACCGTGGTACCGCGAGCGGGTGATGGCGCGCCGCGCCAAGCTCGCGCTGTTCTGGATCAAGCCGGCCGGACGCGCACCCCTGCGACGGCGGTCGCCCACTCGGCCCGGCGCCGAGCACGCTCGGTGTCGTCGAGGCTGGGATCGAAGCTGCGACTCGTCCGTTTCTGGGCCCAGCCGGTCGTTTCGCCAAGCGTCGTCCACGCCAATTCGGCCGCGCCGAGCGCCGACACCTCGGCGACCTCAGCGGCCTGCACCGGCGCGCCGAGCAGATCCGCCTGCGTCTGCATCAAGAGCCCGGCCACCGTCGCGCCGCCATCGGCCCGCAGACTGCCCAGCGACCCCGGGATCGTGTCAGCGATGTCGCAGATCTGATGCGCGACCGCGTCGACCGCGGCCCGTGCGATGTGCGCCCGGGCCGTCGAGCTGCTCATCCCGGTGAGCGCCGCCCGCGCCTCGCGATCCCAATGCGGTGCGCCCAGCCCCGCGAACGCCGGCACGAGTACGACGCCGTCCGCCGACGGCACGCTCGCGGCCAGTTCGACCAAGGCGCCGACATCGGGCAGTCCGAGCATCGTCGCCGTCCATACCAGTGCCGCGCCCGACGAAACGATGTTCCCCTCGAGTGCGTAGACCGGCCGATCCGTCAACCAGGCAAGGGTGCAGCCGCTCGCGACGAACCCGTCCACCGGCGTCATCACCGACGACCCGGTCCCGTACGTCGCCTTCACCATCCCCGCCTGGGTACATCCTTGCCCGTACATCGCCGCATGCGAATCCGCGAGTACGGCGACGATCGGAAGCCCGTCGCGCAGCCCCGGAACGCCTTGTGTGACACCGAATCCGGCGTTGGAGGCACGCACGTCGGCCAAGGCGGACCGCGGTACGCCGAACGCGTCCAGCAGCTCGTCTGACCAGCCCAGCTCGACCGTGTCGTAGAGCAAGGTGCGAGAGGCGTTGCCCGCCTCGGTCAGGTGCTCACGGCAACCAGTCAGGCGATGGATCAGCCAGGCATCGACCGTCCCGACCAGTGCGTCGGAGGAGTGGTCCAGGAGCCAGCGCATCTTCGGCGCCGAGAACATCGCATCGACTCGCAGTCCGGTTCGGCGGCGTGCTAGGTCGTCGACACTCGGTGGGAGCTGGTCGCACCACTCGCTCGTCCGGACGTCCTGCCAGCCGAGCACCGGTCCGACCGGTTGACCGCTGCGGTCCCACCCGACGACGGACTCACGTTGCGTGGACAGCGCAATGCCCACGACATCGATGTCAGGGGCGCGGCAGGCCGAGATGGCCCGCAACACGCTCTGCCACAGATCTTCGGCGTCCTGTTCGACCCAGCCGGGCCGCGGTGTGGACAACCCGACCGGCGCCGAGCCGGTCGCCAGCACGCTCCCGTCGGCGCCCACCAGCACCGCCTTGGAGTTCGTCGTGCCTTGGTCGATCGCCAGTACCGCCTGGACCATTCGCCCTCCAAGTTTCAACCGAACTCTTGACGGGACTGTAGCGCCGTGGCGACACTCAAGGCGACAGGCTATGCAGTACTGAATATCTATTCGTCCGAAGGACCGGAGGAGAGCCGCGTGAAGCCGAGCAGACGCCGGGTGATCATCAACACCGATGCCAAGAACGAGGCGGACGATCAGTTCGCGATCGTCCACGGGCTGTTGTCGCCGACCTTCGACGTCCGCGGCCTGATCCCCGCGCACTTCGGCACCCACCGGTCGAACCGGAGCATGGAGGAGTCCCGCGAGGAGATCGATCTGCTCCTGGACCTGCTCGACCTGACCGGGAAGGTGACCGTCGCGAACGGCGCCGCCACCGGCATCCCGGACGAGCAGACCCCGCTGGACTCACCCGGCGCGCAGCTGATCATCGACGAGTCCAAGCTGGCCGGCGAGAACGACCCACTGTTCGTGTCCTTCCTCGGCCCGCTCACCGACATGGCGTCCGCGATCCTGCTGGACCCCGAGCTGGCGCACCGGAACGTGATTGTGGTCTGGATCGGCGGTCGCGGCTACAACGGCTACGCGGCCGACCACCGGATGGAGTTCAACCTGTCCAACGACGTCCACGCCGCCAATGTCGTGTTCGGCTCCGGGATCACCGTCTGGCAGGTCCCCAGTGACGTCTACACCAAGGTTTCGGTCAGTTACGCCGAGCTCGAGGAGAAGATCGGCGACGCCGGTCCACTCGGCAAGTACCTGATCGAGCAGTTGATCGAGTGGAACGCGACGTACCACGGCGAGCCCATCGAGTCCCGCTCCCTCGGGGACTCGCCGGCCATCTCCTTGATGCTCTACCCGCACAGCGGCAACTTCCGGACCCGTCCGGCGCCGCGTTTCGGTGTCGACGGGTGGTACCTGCCCGGCACCGACAACCCCATCCAGGTCTGCGAGCAGGTCGACGTGCGCTTCCTGCTGGAGGACATGTTCGCCAAGATCCGCCGCTTCGCCCGCCAAAGGAGCAACACATGAGTTCGTTCAGCCGCCGGGGATTCCTCGGCCTCACGTCCGCCGCCGCGCTCGGCGCCGGTCTGTCCGCCTGCACCGGCGGTGGTACTTCGACCGGCGGGGGAGCCACTCAGGCGGCATCGAACAATCTGCGCCTGTTCACCTACGAGGACGACTCGACGATCGGCCTGCTGAAGGCGCAGGTGAAGAAGTTCGACGAGGCCAACGGTACGACGACCACGGTCGACAGCCTGCCCGGTTCGGGGGCCGCCGTGTACCCGGACAAGCTGCGCACCGAGCTGCTCGGTGGCAAGGGCCCGGACGTCTGGCGGATCTGGGGCGGGCAGATCGGCAGCCCGTTCGCGAAGGCGAAGCAGGCGCTCGACCTCTCGCCGTACTACTCCAAGTACGGCTGGGAGTCGAAGCTCAACACCACGGCGATCGCCGGGATGACGTTCGACGACGTGAAGTCCGGCGTACCGTTCGTGCAGCTCGGGTTGGGGGCCTGGTACAACAAGTCGCTGTTCGCCAAGGCGGGGGTCAGCGCGCCGCCCACGACGTACGCCGAGCTCGAGGCCGTGAACGACAAACTGGTGGCTGTCGGTGTCACGCCGTGTGGACTCGGAGGCAAGTACGGCTGGGACATCATGCGGCTGTTCGAGTACCTGCTCGAGCACACCGCCGGGCCGGACCTGCACGACAAGCTGCTGACCGGTGACGAGAGCTGGGACCGGCCCGAGGTGGTCGAGGCGTTCACGCGGTTCAAGAAATGGCAGGACAAGAAGTGGCTGCCGCAGGGTGCTCTCGGTCTGGACCCGTCCGACGTCGAGCCGTGGTACGTGCAGGGCAAGACGGCGTACACGATCGCCGGGCAGTGGACCGAGGCCGGCGCGATCCTGTCGGCGAAGAAGAGCCCGTCCGGCTTCGGGAACTTCGAGCTGCCGACCGACAAGTCCCCCGCGCGGCACTCGGGCTTCGTCGAGGGGTACATGATCAACGCCAAGACCGGGAACGCCGACAAGGCGGCCGCGCTGATCGACTTCATCGTCCAGCCCGCGAGTCAGAAGGCGATGAACATCACCGCCTCGACCGTGAAGGGCGCCGAGCCGGACCCGAAGGCGCTGCCGCTGTCGGCGGAGTGGTCGCAGAAGTACGGCAGCAACCCGTTCTACACGATCCAGGACCAGGCGTTCCCGAAGAAGCAGGCCGACCAGTACTTCAGCGTGCAGAGCGACCTGCTGCAGAGCAAGGTCGCCCCAGACGCGGCGGCGAAGAAGATGCAGGAGATCGTCTCCGCCTGGGCGAAGAGCTGAGCGCATGGCCACGACAGTCGCAGTAGCCAAGCCGAAACGTGGAGGCCGTTGGTCCCCCTGGTTGTTCGCCATCCCCGCACTGGCGGTGTACGTCGCGTTCCTGGTGTACCCGGCGTTGTCGTCACTGTGGTTCAGCCTGACCAACTGGGACGGCCTGAGCGCGACGTACAAGTTCGTCGGGCTGGACAACTACTTCAAGCTGCCCAGTGACCCGGTCGTGGTGACCGCGGTCCGGAACAACCTGATCTGGACCGTGGTGACGATCGCCGTCCCGACCGTGATCGGTCTGCTGCTGGCGATCGCGCTGAACGGCAAGGTGCACGGCAAACCGATCCTCCGGCTGGTCTTCTACACGCCCGCGGTGCTGCCGCTGGTGTCCATCGCGAGTATCTGGGGCTGGCTCTACAACCCGCAGTACGGCGCGATCAACTCGTTCCTGCGGATGATCGGGCTCGACGGGCTGGCGCAGGCGTGGCTCGGGCAGGACTCGACCGCGTTGTGGGCCGTGATGGTGCCGGCGATCTGGTTGCGGACCGGCTTCCCGATGCTGCTGTACCTGGCCGCGCTGCAGGGCATCCCTCGGGAGCTCTACGAAGCCGCGACGGTCGACGGCGCGACCAAGTGGCAGCAGTTCTGGCACGTGACGATGCCGAGCCTGCGGCCCGCGCACTACATCGTGCTCGCGCTGTCCCTGATCGACTCGTTCAAGGTCTTCGACATGATCTACGCGATGACGTACGGCGGCCCCGGTACGTCGACGCAGGTGATGGGGACATGGATGTACTTCAACGTCTTCCAGTACTACCAGGCCGGCTACGGCACCGCGATCGCCGTCGTGATCACGCTGGTGGCCATCGCCGTCGGCATCCCGTACGTCCGCTCCCAGACGAGGGAGGCGTCATGACCCTCACAGCCCAAGCCCCGGTCGAGCTGCCTGTGGAAACCATCAACTCCACCAGTTCTGGGCCCAAAGGACGTCGAGGCCTGGTAACAACACTCGTTCTGGCCGTCATAGCCCTCTTCTGGATCTCACCTCTTGCCCTCCTGGTGATCACTGCCGTCCGTCCGCTCGCCGACTTCATCGGGAACGGCCCGTTGTCCTGGCCCGCTCAGCTGACCTGGTCGAACTTCAAGGACGCGTGGGACATCGGCAACTTCGCCACGACGTACAAGAACAGTGCCGTGCTGGCGATCATCAAGGTGCCGCTCGGCGTCCTGGTCTCGGCGATGCTCGGGTTCGCGCTGGCCAAGCTGCGGATGAAGTTCCGCCGGACGGTGATGTTCTCGGTGTTCCTCGGGCTGACGATCCCGATCTACATCACGATCGTCCCGGTCTTCATCATGATGCGCTCGGCCGGTGCGACCGACAGCATCTTCGGGTTGATCGGGCCGTACCTGGCGTTCGGCATCCCGTTCGAGGTGCTGGTGCTGCAGTCGTTCTTCCGGCAGATCCCGGACGAGATCATCGAGGCGGCCAAGGTGGACGGCGCCGGTGACTGGCGGGTGTTCTTCACGATCATCCTGCCGCTGTCCGTGCCCGCCCTGGTCACGGTGGCGATCCTGGACGCGGTCGCGACCTGGAACGAGTTCCTGTTCGCGCTGATCCTGCTGAACTCCGACGCGCACAAGACGATCCCGGTGGGACTGCTGAACTTCCAGGGCCAGTTCGCGAACAACAACACCGGCCTCGCGGCGGGCATCCTGATCGCGGTGGTGCCGATCCTCATTGCCTACACCCTGCTTCAGCGCTGGATTGTCGGTGGCCTGACCGCCGGCTCTCTCAAGGGCTGACCTCACCGCCCCACACCAAGGAGATAGGAAACCATGACTGACCTACCGGTCTTCGGCGCAGGCATCTGGCACTTCGCCACCTACAAGGACCGCTATGCGACCGACGGGTACGGCGAACCCGTCGGCCTGCTCGAGCAGATCGACCGCGCCGGTGCGGTCGGCGACCTCTCGGTGGTCGACCTGAACTGGCCGTTCGCCGGGTACGACGGGACGCTCGACGAGGTGAAGGCCGCGCTGCAGCGGAACAACCTCAAGGCGATCGCGATCACGCCGGAGATCTACACCCGCGACTTCGTCAAGGGGTCGCTCACCAACCCGAACCCGGCGAAACGCAAGCAGGCCCTCGAACTGTTGCACCAGGCAACCGAGCTCGCCAAGGACCTGGGCTGTTCGTACGTGAAGCTGTGGCCGGGGCAGGACGGCTGGGACTACCCGTTCCAGGTGAACTACCACGACATCTGGAACCTGGCGCTGGACGGGTTGAAGGAGCTGGTGTCCGCGCACCCGGACATCAACTTCGTGATCGAGTACAAGCCGCGCGAGCCGCGGGTGAAGATCATCTTCCCGAACGTCGCCCGGACGCTGCTCGGGATCGAGAAGATCGGGCTGCCGAACCTGGGCATCCTGCTCGACTTCGGGCACTCGCTGTACGGCCAGGAGACGCCGGCCGACGCGGCGCAGCTGGCGATCGACTACGGGCGTTTGTTCGCGATCGACGTCAACGACAACCTGCGCGGCTGGGACGACGACATGGTGGTCGGCTCGGTGCACCTGGTGGAGACGTTCGAGTTCTTCCACACGCTGCGGAAGAACAACTGGGAGGGCGTCTGGCAGCTCGACCAGTTCCCGTTCCGCGAGGACAGCGTGCAGGCCGCGAAGCAGGCGATCACCTTCCTGAAGGCGGTCCACCACGCGCTCGACGTACTGGACGAAGAGGCCCTGGCCGCGGCACAGGCGTCGCACGACGCGCTGGCCGCCCAGAAGCTGGTCCAGAAAGTCCTGCTGAGCTCGATGGCAGAGATCGCATGACGCTGACCATTGATCATGCGACGATGCCGGTGCTCGGCCGGCTGCCCGTGCATGCGGGACGATCCGAGCAGATCGCGCACATCGCCGAGGCCGCCAAGCAGATCCGGATCCAGGACCTCAAGCTGGTGCACCACGCCGGCGCCGGGCACATCGGTGGCGACTTCTCCGCGATCGACATCCTGGCAACCTTGTACGGCGCGGTGCTCGACATCACGCCGGAGACGGTGAACGACCCCGAGCGGGACCGGTTCATCCTCAGCAAGGGGCACGTCGCCGGAGCGCTGTACACGACGCTGGCCGCGTTCGGGTTCCTGCCGGTCGAGGAGCTCGCCACGTTCCTCAAACCGCTGTCCGCGCTGAACGGGCACCCGAACCGGAACAAGGTGGCCGGCGTCGAGGCCAACACCGGCCCGCTCGGTCACGGGCTGCCGGTCGCGGTCGGGCACGCCCTGTCGGCCAAGCTCGACGTCTCGCTGCGCCGCACGTACGTGCTGGTCGGGGACGGCGAGCTGCAGGAGGGGTCGAACTGGGAGGCGATGATGGCTGCCTCGCAGTACCAGCTGGACCGGCTGACCGTAATCGTCGACCGGAACCGGCTGCAGCAGGGTGCGACCACCAAGGAGACCAACGATCTCGACCCGCTGCCGGAGAAGGCGGCGGCGTTCGGGTTCGCGGTGGTCGAGGTGAACGGTCACGACCACGGCGAGCTGCTCGACGTGCTGTCCGCCGTACCGTTCCGGCCCGGGAAGCCGACGTTCGTGATCGCGCACACGCACAAGGGCCACCCGATCTCGTTCATGAGCAACAACGTCGCGTGGCACCACCGGGTGCCGGACGCGTCCGAGTACCAGCAGGCCCTGAAGGAGTTGGCATGACAGTGGTGGAGACCCGCTCGATCGCGGACCAGCCGCGGTACGACTGCCGGGACGCGTACGTCGAGACGCTCGCGCAGCTCGCCGAGGCCGATCACCGGATCGTTGGTGTCGTCAACGACTCGGTCGGGTCGAGCAAGCTGAACAGCTTCCGCAAGGCGTTCCCGGACCGGCTGATCAACGTCGGGATCGCCGAGCAGGACATGGTCGGCGTCGCGTCCGGGCTGGCGAACGGCGGCCGGATCCCGTTCGTGTCTGCGGCGTCCTGCTTCCTCACCGGGCGCGCGCTCGAGCAGATCAAGGCCGACGTCGCGTACTCGAACACCAACGTGAAGCTCTGCGGCATGAGCCCCGGTGTCGCGTACGGCGAACTCGGGCCGACGCACCACTCGATCGAGGACGTCGCCTGGCTGCGGGCGATCGCGGGGATCCGGATCATCGTGCCGGCCGACCCGATCGAGACCGCGGCGGCGCTGCGCTGGGCGGCCGCGACGGAGGGGCCGGTGTTCATCCGGGTCAGCCGGATGAGCGTGCCGAAGGTGTATCCGGAGGACTACGAGTTCCAGCTGGGCAAGGCGGTCACGGTCCGCGAGGGCAACGACGTGACCGTGATCAGCAACGGGACCGTGCTGTGGCGCGCGCTCGCCGCCGCCGAACGGCTCGCCGAGGAAGGGATCTCGGCGCGCGTGCTGTCGATGCCGACGGTGCAGCCGCTCGACACCGACGCCGTGGTCGCGGCCGCGCGGGAGACGGCCGGCATCGTGACCGCGGAGGAGGCCGTGCGGGGCGGTGGTCTCGGCGGGGCGGTCGCCGAGACCGTCGTACAGCAGCATCCGGCGCGGGTGTCGATCCTCGGGTTCGGCGAGTTCGCGCCCACGGGGTCGGCCGGCTACCTGCTGGACCGCTACGGCCTGTCCCCCGAGGGCATCGCCGACGCGGCCCGCAAGCTGGTCACGTCAGGTAGCTGACGAGATCCGCGATCGAGATCATCGCGAAGCCATGAGCGTCGGCGAACGCGCGCAGGTCGCTTCCGGTCATCAGCGTGCCGTCGTCGTTCATGAGCTCGCCGATCACGCCGACCGGCGGCAATCCGGCCAGCCGGACGAGTTCGACAGTGGCCTCGGTGTGACCGGGCCGCTGCCGGACTCCGCCGTCGACGGCGCGCAGCGGCAGGATGTGACCGGGCCGGATCAGGTCCGTGGGGCGGGCCGAAGGATCGGCCAGCACCCGGACGGTCCGCGCCCGGTCCGCTGCGGAGATCCCGGTCCCGACGCCGGTCGCCGCGTCCACCGACACGGTGTACGCCGTCCGCAGGCTGTCCTGGTTGTCGGGGACCATCAGCGGCAGCCGCAGCTGGTCCAGGACCTCCGGTGCGGCGGGCGCGCAGACGTAGCCGCTGGTGTGGCGGACGAGCAGCGCCATCAGTTCCGGTGTGGCGAGGCTCGCGGCGAAGGTCAGGTCGCCTTCGTTCTCCCGGTCCTCGTCGTCGACGACCACGACCGGGCGTCCGGCGGCGAGCTCGGCGACGGCGTGTTCGATGGTGTCCAGGCTGGTGATGGTGTTCACGATCGTTGTCCTCTCGGCTGTGAAATCACCAGCACTCCGGGGCAACGACAAGCCTCACGTCCCCCGTCAGGGAACGTGCGGCTGCCACGTGCGTCTTCCCATCCGGACTTTCACCGTCGGTCCCGGAGTTCCACCAGGTCAACCGCTTCTTCTTGCGAAGTCACGGGTCGCGGACTGTCACCGCCGGCTCGGAATTTCACCGACCCCAGAGCACGTGTGTTCTTCTCGTCCTCAGCTTAACGGCAACCAGCGTCCCGGGAGTGTCATGTCCATCTCATCCGTCTGGCGGGAGATCGAGCTGCCCGCCACCACCGAGTGGGCCGAGTTCGCGCACGAGACCGGCGTCGTCCTGCGGCGGCCGACCTTCCTCGACGGCGACGCGGGCCGGAAGGTCCGCTTCGCCCCGCCGCTTCCTGGTCTGTGGACGTGGTCGGGCGGTGAGTTCGAGGTTTCGGTCGCCGAGGACGAAAGCAACCCGTTCTACGCGCACGGGTTCTGGAAGATGTCGCCCGGCGGCCGCAGCCTCGTGCACGCGGACGGCACGCCCGCGGTGCTGGTGGCCGACACCGCCTGGGCGCTGCCCTGGCGTGCCACCCCCGACCAAGTGCGTGAGTACGCCGCCGACAGACAGGCGAAGGGGTTCAACGCCGTCCTGCTGATGTCGGTCCAGCCGGACATGCGCGCCGTCGGCCCCCGCGACCGGACGCAGGACGAAGGCTTCGGCGTGGGCTTCGAGGACCTCGCCGACGGGCACCTGCTGCAGCCGAACACCGAGTACTTCCAGTACCTCGACGTACTGCTCCGGATCCTCGTCGACCACGGCATCGTCCCGGTCCTCCAGCCGGTCTTCCACGGCTTCGGCTGGAAGGGCCTCGACGTCGCCGGCACGGTAGTCCCACCCGAGGAGTACGCCGCCTACTGCCGCTATCTCGTCGCGCGGTACGGCGCTCAGCCGGCGATCTACCTGGTCGGAGCGGATGGCGCGGGCACCGAGCCGCAGACCGCAGCGGGCGGCGCAGAGGTCCAGGCCGTGGACTGCTACGAGCAACCGACAGGCATCCACTACCGGCCGCACATCCGGCCGGCGGCGCATCAGGACGCCGACTGGCTGGACTTCCAGTGGTGCCAGACCGGACACACCGGCGAGCACGTGCCCGAGCGGGTCGCGGACATGTGGCGCAACCAGCCCGTGAAGGCAGTCGCGAACGGCGAACCGACGTACGAGCACACCGGCCGGACCGGGGTCGCGGAGGGCTGGTGGCAGGGGCACGAGGCGTGGAGCAACCTGTGCGCGGGCGGCACGATGGGCGTCGTCTACGGGGCGGGCAGCCTGTGGCAGTGGCGCCTGCACCCCGAGGAGCCGGGCCACTCGGAGTTCTTCCTCGCCCCGGGCGCGGGCTGGCGCGAGGCGGTCGGCTTCGAGGGATCGGCGTACGTCGGACTGCTCGGGAAGATCCTCGCCGGCCTGCCGACGACGGACATGGTCCCGGACTGGACCCGGGTGATCTCCGGCCGGGCGCTGCGCGGAGCGAACGGGATGCTGATCGTGTACCGCGACACCGGCGGGCCCGTGATGGTGTTCGACGACAGCGTCCCGCTGGGCTACACGATCGTCGACCCACGGGACGGTTCGGTGGTCGCGAGCGGCGTACGGGACACGCCGGGAAGTCCGCTGCCTGACGCGGGTGGCGCGCCGCGGGTCTACATCTGCCTATAGTCCAGTCTGATCGTTCTCGTGAAGGGGGAGCCGGTGAACAGCAACCGCGCGGTGCGCCAGCCCGGGCTGGACGAGCTGCGGCTGCTCGCGAAGGTGGCCCGGATGTACCACGAGAAGGGCATCCGGCAGCCGCAGATCGCCGCCGAGCTGAACCTGTCCCAGGCGCGGGTGTCCCGGATGCTCAAGCAGGCCGTCGAGGTCGGCATCGTGCACACCGTGGTGACCATGCCGAGCGGCGTGCACAGCGACCTCGAGGACGAACTGCAGGGCAAGTACGGGCTGCGCGACGCAGTGGTCGTCGACACCGCCGGGATCGGCGACGAGGTGCTGCCCGCGCTCGGTTCGGGCGCGGCGGCGTACCTGGACATGACGCTCACCGGCGGGCACGTAGTCGGGATCTCGTCCTGGAGCGAAACGCTGATCAGCGCCGTCGACCGGATGCCGCGCAAGAGCGTGCCGGTGGTCGACAAGGTGGTCCAGATCGTCGGCGGTCTGGGCGACGCCGCGGTGCAGATGCAGGCCACCCGGCTGACCGCGCGGTTCGCCGAGCTGACCGGCGGGATGCCGGTCTACCTGCCCGCGCCCGGCCTGGTCGGGACGCCGGGCGTCCGGCGGGCGATGATGAACGATGTGTCCGTTCGGGACGTTCTGGGCACCTGGGGACAACTCACCGACGCCCTGGTCGGGATCGGCAGCCTGGAGCCTTCACCGCTGCTGCAGCGCAGTGGCAACGCGGTCGCGGAGGCGGACCAGGACGAACTGCGCCGACTCGGTGCCGTCGGGGACGTGTGTTTCCGGTTCTTCGACGAAGAGGGAAAGCTAGTGCGCTCGACGTTCGACCAGCGGGTCATCGGGGTGACCGCGAAGGAGTTGCTGGCGGTACCGCGGCGGATCGGGGTGGCGGGTGGCGACCGCAAGCACTCGGCGATCCGCGCTGCCCTGCTCGGTGGCTGGGTGAACATCCTGATCACCGACCTGGCCATGGCACACCGGTTGCTCGAAGAGTAGATGGAACCTGAAGAGCAGCGGGAGGTCTACGCCACCATCGACCTGGCCTTGCGGGTCGGTGAGGTGCTGCTGTCGAGCGGCGCCGGTACGGCGGACGCGACCGCGACGATCCTCGGTGTCACCGCGGCCGGCGGACTGCGCGGCTGCGAGGTCGACATCACGTTCACCTCGATGGCCGTCTCGTACCAGGAGGCGCCCGACGTCGCCCCCGAGACACACATCCGCCTGGTCCGGTACCGCTCGCAGGACTTCTCCCGGCTGACCGACGTCGACCGGCTGGTACGCCGGTTCGCCCGCGGCGACGTGACGCGCGAGGAGGCTTCCCGCGAGCTGGCCCGGCTGACGTCCGCGGGTCCGCCGTACCCGCGGTGGAGTGCGGTGCTCGCGTGGGGCGTGATGGCCGGTGGCGCGACGCTGCTGCTCGGTGGCGGCTGGCTGATCACGGCGGTGGCGATCCTCACCGCGGTCGTGATCGACCTGAACAACCGCTGGTTCAACCGGCAGCGACTGCCCGCGTTCTACCAGCAGGTCGCGGGCGCCTTTGTGGCGACCGCCGTCGCGCTCGTCCTGTACGCCGTGCACGCGCCGGTGAAACCGTCCCTCGTCGTTGCCGCCGGCATCATCATGTTGCTGGCCGGGATCGCCCTCACCGGTGCCGTCCAGGACGCCATCACCGGGTACTACGTGACGGCGGCGGCCCGAAGTCTCGAGGCGATGCTGCTCACCGGTGGCATCATCGCCGGCGTCTCGCTCGGTCTCGCGATCGGCCTGAAGCTCGGGCTGAACGTCGGCATCGAGGCGCAGATGGTGCAGTTGTCGAATCTCCCGGTCATGGTCAGCTCCGGCGCGGTGATGGCGGTGGCCTTCGCGTACGCGTCGTACGCGCCGCTGCGGGCGCTGCTGCCGGTCGCGATCCTGGGGGCGCTGGGTTCGCTGGTGTTCACGATGATGAGTCGCGCGGCGTTCGGGCCGGCCTGGTCCACCGCGGCGGCGGCCTTCGTGGTCGGTATCGGCAGCTACTCGCTCGGCCGCCGGACCGGGATCCCGCCGCTGATCGTGGTCGTCTCCGGCTCGATCCCGTTGCTGCCCGGACTGACGATCTACCGCGGGCTCTACGAACTGATGAGCCGCGGCAACATCTTCGGCATCGTCAGCCTCGCCACCGCCGTGGCGATCGCGATCGCCATCGCGTCCGGCCTGATCCTCGGTGAGTACGTCGCCCAGCCGATCCGCCGCGAGGCCCGCCGCCTCGAGGACCGGCTGGCCGGTCCCCGTCTGGTCGGACCTCGCCGACCGGTTCGCCGCCGCAGCGGCGGGCCCCGAAGGACCCGCCGCCGACGGGGTGCCGCCTAGCGGCGTTCTAGTCGCCAGATCTGTGGTTGGAGGTTGTTGCACGTCCACACCTGGACGTTCGCGCCGGGTGCGGTCGAGCCGCCGGCCACGTCGAGGCAGAGATTGCTGTTCTGGCCGACGAACGTGTAGTACCCGCGCCCGACGTTCACCGCCTTCCACCGCTGCCAGCCGCCGTCCTGGCAGGTCCATTGCTGGACGTTCGCCCCGGGTGTGGACGAGTTGCTCGCGACTTCCATGCAGAGCTGGCTGTTCTGCCCGCGGAACCGGAAGTACCCGTTGCCCTCGGACGTGAGCTGGAAGTTCTGCGGACCGAGGTTGTTGCAGGTCCACTGCTGGATGTTCCCGCCCGGCTCCCGGGAGTCCGCGGAGACGTCGAGGCAGTTCGCGCTCTGCGCACTGACCAGCCGGTACGTCGCATCGGTCAGACCGCCCGCGTCCTGGGTGCCGATCGTGGACCCGGTGGCGAAGTACGTCTTGCAGACCGTGCCGTCGTAGTCGGAGGCGAGTTCCAGGACGCTGGTGCCATCGGGTGAGACGAGCATCGGCGAACTGTAGTTCGGGCAGTAGTTGTTGTAGGGGTTGTTGACCGCGACCGGCGCGGGCAGTTCGTACCAGTTGCCGTTCCCGCCTTCGGTGTTGGTGAGGATGGTGCGGCCGTTGTCGGCGGCGACGGATCCGTCGGCGTTCTGCAGGATCTGGCCGATCAGCAGCAGCTTGCCGTTCGGCGCCAGGGCGATCGTCGGGGCATGGGTGAAGTACTTGCCGTCGACCGTCTGCGCGCGGAAGCCGAGATCGGACGGCGAACCCCAGTTCCAGCCGTCGGTCGATTGGCGGGTGTGCGCCGCGCAGTCGTACTGCCCACCGAGACCGCAGATCTCGTACGACATCACGTACGTCCCGCTCGGCAGTCGCCGTACGACGGGCATGCCGGGACGGTGCCCGAACGTCGGACTGGACACGGTGGGCGACGGGTCGGTCCAGGTGACACCGTCGGTACTGCGCACTTCCATCAGCTTCTGGCTGTGGGCCGAGTCGGTCTCGTCGGAGTAGTGGCAGACGAGATGGCCGTCGGCCGACACGGAGAACTCAGGCTCCCAGAGTCCCTTGGTGGTGGTTGTGGTCGCGCAGCTGGAGAGGTAGCTCCAGGTGCGGCCGACGTCGTTGCTCTTCCAGATCCGGAGCGACATCGGGCGCGCGTCGGCGCCGACCGATGCGGCCCACAGGAGCGTGCCGGCCGGTAGGGCGCCGACTGTTTGAGGGAGTTCGAAGAGGGTCGCGCAGCACAGGCCCTTGCCCGCTGAGGCTTGTGGGTCGGCGACAGTTCCGATCTGGGTGAAGCTGGTGCCGTTGGTGGTGCTCTCGTAGATCGCGCCGAGACCGTTGTTGCCGCTGAACGTCACGACGCTCGCGAGTACCCGCCCGTTCGCCGTACCGCTGTGCTCGAGGCGGATCGCGCGCGGGTAGAGGCCGGTCTCGTCGCGGAGCAGTTGGCCGGTGGCCGCTTGGGCTGTGGTTGGAGCTGTCAGGGCGCTGACGATGATCAGCAGGGCCAGCAGTAGTCGCTTCATCGGACCTCCTCCAGCACCACGTCATCGAGTTGCAGCCAGACATCCTGACCGTGCCCGAAGAAGCCTGCGTACACCTGGACCAGCGATTCCTTGCCGGAGTCGAAGTCGACGCTCACCTGCGTGTACTGCGGATGCGCGCCGCCGGACTGTTGCGCAATCGTTTGTCCACGCAGCGTTCGGACGCCGAGCATGGTTTCGGACGTGTTGTCCGCGGTGCGGATCCAGGCGGACAGCCGATAGCGGTGACCGGGGCGCACGGCGACGGTCTGCTGCAGTTGGTGAGTGCCGATCGAGTCCCGGACGAACGCGTTGTTCGTGCCGCTGTGTCCGAGGTTGGTGCGGTCGATGCCGCCGGTCCCACTCAGTTGCCAGGGCGCGGACGGCGTACCGCTGGTCTGGGCCTCGAAGCCGGGGTCGCTGATCAGGTTGGCCGGCTGGGCGTCGTCGGTGAGCTTCGTGTGCATCAGGAACACGTTGTACGGGTCCCACTGCGCCATCGTGAAATAGAGGTCGGGCCCCGTCGACCACGGGTGCATGAAGGATCCGTAGAGGCCTGGATAGTCGGTGCCTTTGACAACGACCTGCTCACCGCTCCACGGGCCGGTGAGGTCCTTGGCCGAGCGCAGGACGATCGCGGCGCGGTGCTCGTCGAGGTACATCATCAGCCACTTGCCGGTGTAGGCGTTCCACTGCACCGAGACCTCGCCGACCGGACCGGCCGCGATCGGTACGGCGGCGGTCTCCTGCGGCGACCAGGTGCGGCCGTCCCAGTAGCGCCAGGCCTTCTTCTGCAGGACCTGCTGTTGCGGGACTCTGGCGAGGTGCGCGCTGCCGAACCGGCCGTTCGGCGTACCGACCATGTAGACGTAGCCCTTGTCCTTGGCCAGCGCGGTCATCTGGAAGTTGTCGTCCCAGGCCTTGGTGTTCTGCCAGCGGGCGTCTGGATCCTTGGTCCAGTTCTCGCCGTTGTCGTCGGAGTAGGCGAAACCGGAGTAGTTCGTGAACCAGCTGCCGGCCGGGCCCCAGTAGTTGACCGACATGTACTGCACGTACTGGCGTTTCCCGACCGAGATCCCCGCGGTCGGGATCACGGTGTGCTCGTCGCGGTCGACCTTCTTGCAGGGCAGGAACTCCTTGGCGTGACCGGGCTTGTCCTCGGCGGCCGAGTCCAGGGTCATCCCGTCGGCCAGGGTGTCGTCCTTGCTGCGGAACAGCAGGTTGCAGCGCCAGTCGATGGTCGCCTGGTCGCCGGCGCCGCCGCCCGGGCCGGTCCAGCCGCTGCCGTAACTGTCGCCGAACGCGGTGAGGATCTCGCCGGAGCCGTTGTCCCAGAGGATGCCGAGGTCGGTCGCCTTCAGTGCGAACCGGGCCTCGGTGTCGTTGATCGACTGCGGGCCGGTGAGTTTCGCGACGCGTTGCACCGGCGAGGGAGTGGGCGCTGCCTGGGCGGGAGTTGACCGGTCGGCGGGCACCACGGCCGCTGTGATCAGGGCAGGCAGGACTAGCAACCATCGTTTCCGCATCAGGGTCTCCTAGGGCGGTGGTCAGAGAGCCGGTCGAGAAATCGATTGCTCGCCACCGTAACCGCGGCTGTCGGCAGGGTCAACGGGTGGCGTGTGGTTTACTGCCGGGTGGTGCGATTCCACGGTGTGACGGTGGGAAGCGAACTGCTTCCGGGCCCGTCGGCTCTGCCGGAAGGCGGAGTGACCCGGTGCTACCGGGGCCATGCGGTGATACCCCGCTTCAGCTCGGACTCCGGTGCCCCGTCGGGCACCCGGGCGGTCCCTGGCCATGATCGAGTGGCGGAGAGCGAAGCATGTTCACAGGACGAATCGAGCACGTAGGCACCGTCGCCGAGGTCGCCGGCGACCTGCTCCGGGTGACGTCGGAGGTGCCGGTCGCGCCCGGTGGCGCGGTGTGCCTGGACGGGATCAGGTTCACTGCCGAGCCCGGTGACCCCGGCGAGATCCGGGTCGTGGTCACCGACGAGACCCGACGGCGTACGACGCTGGATCGGGTCGCTGGCGGGATGGCGGTGCATGTCGAACTGCCGGTGGCGATCGGCGACCGGATCGACGGGCATCTGATCCAGGGCCATGTCGAGGGTGTCGGCAAGGTGTTGCGAGTCGACGTTGAGCCCGGCGGGCATCGGGTCTGGATCAAGCCGCCGGAGCGGTTGCTGGCGCGGTTGGTGGCCAAGACCTCGGTTGCTGTCGACGGGGTGAGCATCACTGTCGCGGAGGTGTTGAAGGATCGGTTCACCGTGGTGCTGGTGCCGAACACGTTGTCCAAGACGAAGCTCGGTGGGCTCGTTGCCGGCGACCGGGTGAATCTCGAGAGCGACCTGTTGGTTCGGATGGCGCGGGACGGGCAGGGGGCCGAGCTGATGCGCGCGGTGGCGCAGTTGCCGTGGGCGGGGCAGTTGAGCGGGCAGGCCGGCGTACAGAAGGTGGTCGCGCAGATCGCGGCCGGTGGTGGGGTCGTCGTGTGGGATCCGACGGCTGAGGGCGAGGGGGATGTCGTGTTCGCCGGTGAGCGTTTCCGGCCGGAGGCGATGCGTTTCCTGCTCACCCAGGTTTGCGGTCACACCACGGTTCCGTGCGATGCCGACGTACTCCGGCGGTTGGCGATCGGCCCGATCCCGGGCGGCGGGGACCGTCAAGGCACCGCCATGCATGTTCCTGTCGACCTGGCGGCTTCTGGGGGGACTGGGGTGTCTGCGATTGAGCGGGCTGCGACCGTTCGGCGGTTGGCTTCGCCTGAGGCGGTGGCTGGTGACTTCTTGCGGCCTGGGCATGTGTTTCCGCTGGCGGCTCGGCCTGGGTTGCTGGCGGAGCGGCAAGGTCACACCGAGGCGACCGTTGCTTTGTGTAAGGCGGCCGGACTCGCTCCGGTGGGCGTCTGCTGCGAGGTGATGCGTGCCGACGGGGTGATGGCTGGCGCTGCCGACCTGGAACAGTTCGCCCTCCGCTGGGAGCTGCCGATGATCGACATCCACGACCTGGAGCGGTCGCTGTGAACGGCGCGGAGCTGTACGACGACCCTGCTTTCCTGCGCGGCTACCGCGAACTGCGCCGAACAAGCCAAGGCATCAACGACGCTTTGGAAATTCCCGCAATGAACGCGGCCTTACGCCAACTCTCAGTCGCGGGGGCCGCGGCCGCCGCGGACGGTGCGCTCGGTGCGGGCGACGTTCCAGCGTTGGCTGGGGTTCGGGTGGTGGATTTGGGGTGTGGGGAAGGGGGGTTGGGGGTTCGGCTTGTGGAGGCGGGGGTTGGTGAGGTGCTGGGGGTTGATGGGTCGGAGCAGATGTTGGCGGCGGCGGCTCGGCATCCTCGGGTGCGGTATCAGCGGGCCGATCTCGCCACGTTCGACCTCCCGCCGGCTTCCGTGGACCTCGTGGTCAGCAGCATGGCGCTGCACTACGTCGAGGATTTCGACGGCCTGGTCGCCCGCGCGGCCCGCTGGCTCCGCGGCTCGCCTGGGCGTGCCTCGAGTGGGCCTGGTTCGAGTGGGCGCGGCTCGAGTCGGCGTGGTTCGTGTGGCCGTGGTTCGAGTTGGCCAGGCGCGTTCGTGTTCACGATCGAACATCCGGTGATGACGGCTCCGCGAGTGGGCGCCGACTGTGTGGTTGACGACTACGCCGACGAGGGCCGCCGCGAGCGGACCTGGTTCGTGGACGGCGTCGTGAAGTACCACCGCACCATCGGCTCGATCGTCGCCACCCTCCGCCGGCACGGCTTCCACCTCGACCTGATCGACGAACCCGTCCCCACCCCGGCCCAGGTCGCCGCCCACCCGCACCTCGCCATCCACCGCCGCCGCCCACCGATCCTGCTCGTCTCGGCCCGCGCTTGACAGAAATTTAGCCACCTGAGTAACCCTTCACCGCGTGGCCGGCAATGCGGCGCACATCCCCGCGGCGAGGATCGTGGTGCGCCCGGACGGGTATGTGCAGTGGGCAACGGACGAAGTACCGCCGATTTCTGGTGTTTGCGACCTCCGGGTGACCGCGGCGGGCACGAGCCGCTAGAGTTACCGACTGGAAACATCGGCGGATCGCCGGGGTGGCCCGGCGGGCACCGTGCCGACGAGGAGGATCGACGTGGCACTGGGTAGGACGTCCCCACGGGACCTGCCGCTGTTCGCGGATCTGTCCGGACGAGACATCCGGGACATCTTCCGCGCCGGCGAGGAAGTCTCGGTACCGGCCGGGTGGTCGCTGATTCTGGAGCAGACCCCACCGGACGCGGCGTACCTGATCCTCAGCGGTACGGCGGCGGTTCGCGAGAAGGGCCAGGAGATCGCCGAGCTCGGACCCGGTGACATCGCCGGTGAGGTCGCGGTCCGGAAGAACACGTTGCGGACGGCAACCGTGACGGCGAAGTCGCGGCTGCAGCTGCTGCACTTCACCCGGGAGAAGTTCGACGACCTGACGCGTCGGCTGCCCGCGTTCCGGGATGCGATCGACGCCACCATCGCCGAGCGTCGTGGGACGTCCTGACCCTGCGGTCCGCGGACGACGGCGCAGGCGGCTGGGGGACACGTGGGCGTGAGCGCGTCCGATGAGCCTGCCGGCGAGCAGGTTGCCGCGGGACAGGTGGACCTGGGCGCGCTGTCGCGGGAGTTCGAGCAGACGCTGCTGGGCGGCGAGCGGAAGTTCACCCGGGTGCAGGTGTCCGAGCGGGCCGGGATCTCGATCCAACGGGCCGAGCGGATGTGGCACGCGCTCGGGTTCGCGACGGTGCCGGACGACGAGGTGGCGTTCACCGAGGACGACGTCGAGGCGCTGCGGCTGGTCGCGGCGCTCGAGGACGACGGGTTCATCGAGCCCGAGATGGAGTCCTCGCTGGCGCGCAAGCTCGGGCAGACCCAGTCCCGGCTGGCGTCGTGGCAGTCCGCGATGTTCCTGGACTTCCTCGGCGGGACCGAGCTGTCGGCGGACGAGGCGGTCGAGGTCGCGGGCCTGCTGTTGCCCGCGATGGAGCGGTTGCAGACCTACGTGTGGCGCCGGCACCTCGCCGCGGCCGCCGGGCGCGCGGTGGCGGGGTCGGACGAGCTCGCGCGCGGTGTGCGTGCCGTCGGGTTCGCGGACATCGTCAGCTACACGCGACTGACGCGGCGGTTGACCGAGGCCGAGCTCGGTGAACTGATCGAGCGGTTCGAGGGCATGGCCGCCGACGTCGTCGCGCTGAACGGCGGGCGGGTAATCAAGTCGATCGGTGACGAGGTGCTGTTCGTCACCGACACCGCGGCGCAGGGTGCCGCGGTCGCGCTCGCGCTCCAGGATGCGGTGAGCGCGGACGGGGAACTCCCCGAGCTGCGGATCGGTCTCGCGTACGGGACCATCCTGATCCGCCTCGGTGACGTGTACGGCGAGGTCGTCAACCTCGCCGCTCGCCTGACCACCGAGTGCAAACCCGGCCGCGTGCTCGCTGACCGCGAACTCGCCGCCGCCCTCGACGGCCACCCCGCCTACGCCCTGCACCGCCTCCGCCGAGTCTCCGTCCGCGGCTACCGCCACCTCACGCCGTACGCAGTGCAGCGCGCCGACGGGTAGGTGGCGGACCGCCAGGCCATCACAATCGCGCTGCGGGCGCGGCACGCACGCTCAGCACCGCGGTGACTCGCGGATTGTGATGGCCTGCAGATCCGCATCGGACCTGCACCACTCAGCAAGGCCCGGCCGATCGCTGCCGTGTCAGGGGGCTGGCCTAAGGTTGAGCGTGTGCGTGAGATCGATGCGCCGGCTCAGCTGGAGTTGGTGAGTGGGGGCGATCCGCTGATCGCTTGGGCGGCTCAGGGATTCGCGGCTGGCGTGCGCGTTTGGTGCGAAGGGTCCTCGGTGGCGGTGGCCTCGCCGGAGGTGTCGAAACACGATCGGCTGGCTGTGGTCGGCTCGATCGACGACGCGGCGCGGTTGACGACGAGCGTGCTGGCCGAGGTCGGGCCGTCGTACCGACCGTTCGGCGACGAAGAGTTGATCCGCGGGCTGGCCGAGCGTGTGCCGGGGCTGGAGTTCGCGGCGGCGTTCGGGTGGATGGATGCGTCCGAGATCCCGGAGGTCACCACGACGGCCGCCTGGCTGGACGGGGACGCCGGCGTCGAGGCGTTGCTCACCGAGGCGTCGCCGTCGTCGTACGCGTGGCCCGGGCATCCCGGCGTACGGCGGTGGGCCGCGGTGACGGGCGATCGTGGTGAGCTGCTGAGTATCGCGGCGGATGCGTGGAGTGCGCCCGGGGTCGGGTTCCTGGCCGGGGTGGCGACGCATCCTGTTGCTCGCGGCAAGGGATTGTCGCGGCAGGTGTGCGCGTTCGTGACGGCCGAGCTGGTCAAGCGGCACGGGCGGGTCGCGTTGATGGTGAACGGTGACAACGCGGCCGCGATCGCGGTGTACGAACGGTTGGGCTACAGGTACCGCCGGGTGGCGGCGGCGCACCTGTAGCCGTTCACCGGGTGGGTTCGACGGTGAGCGTGACGCCGGGCTTGGAGGTGGCCGCGGTCGGAGGCCTGCTCGTCGTCGGTCCGGAGCTGGGCTTGCCCGTCGGGGTCGCGCTCGGGATGGGTGACGTGGTGATGGTCGCCGGCGCCGGCGGTGGGACGAACGGGGCCTTGGTGGTGTCCTTGCAGCTTTCCTGATCGACGGTGCCGTTCTCGTCCGGGGTGACCACGGCGAGCGGGAACAGGTTGGTGGTGGTGTCCCGCCGAGTGTTCGCGAAGTTGGCCGAGCAGTCCTGCAGGTCGAGGCTGATCGGGTTCCCTTCCTGGTCGTACAGCCGGACCGGGACCTGCTTGCCCTGGGCATCGAACGGGTAGATGTTCGTGACCTCGGTCCCGTTCAGCGTCAGGCCGTTCGACGGCGGGTTGTAGTGCGAGGTCCGGCCGCGGTAGTCGTTGTAGTTGTTGAGGAACCCGAACGACTGGCCGGCGTACGCCGCCGCCAGGAACGACGGGACCGCGATCGCCGCGACGACGTTCAGCGGTACGACGTACCACAGCCAGCGCCGGTCCTGCTGGGTCCGCCGGCCGATCCAGATCGACACCGCCGCGCCCGCGACCGCCCCGACCACGGTCACCGACGCCGCGCCGAACAGCGCGAAGAACCCGCCCGCGCCGATCACGCCGCGCGCGACCCACCAGACCGGCTGGCCGATCGTCAGCAGCTCGCGCCGGATGTGCGGCGGGATCTGGTCGATCCAGCCGCGGATCGCCTCCGCGCCGCGCTCCCCGCGCGGGGTGTCCAGGACGATCCGCGGGTCGTTCCCGCGCAACGCCCGGATGCCGAGGAACGCCGCCACGAACAGCACGCCGAACCCGAGCATCCCGAAGAACGCGGTCTCGTCCCGCGACCAGGCGAAGATCCCGATCGCGATGAAGAACGGTCCGACGGTGGCGGCGATCAGTCCCCAGCCCAGCGCCTTCCGGCCCGCGTCGGCGTGACCCTGGCTGACGGGCGCGGGACGGGCCGGATAGCCCGCGGCGGTGCGCAACTGGTCGGCGTACTGCCGCGGAGTGCCGAGGCGCTCCTGCAGGTCGGTGACGGTCGGCTCGGTGCCGAACTCGGCCGCCACCTCGGTGAGGTGACCGCTCACGTCCTCCAGCACGTCCTCGAGTTCACCCGGCGGCAGGTCGCTGAGCTCGGCCCGCACCTGGGCCAGGTAGATCGCGACCGCTCCGGTCAGGGTGCTGTTCACGCGGCCTCCTCCTCCAGCAGGACCGACATCGTGTCGGCGAAGTGGTTCCAGGTCTTGGTCGATCGGGCCAGCAGTTCCTGGCCGGTCTTGTTCAGCCCGTAGTACTTCCGGTGCGGGCCTTCCTCGCTCGGTTGCACGTACGACGTCAGCGCGCCGGCCTGGAACAGTCGCCGGAGGGTGCCGTACACGGATGCGTCCGCGACGTCCTCCAGGCCCGCGGCGCGCAGGCGGCGCAGGACGTCGTACCCGTAGCCGTCGGCGTCCCGCAGCACGGCCAGCACCGCGAGATCCAGTACGCCCTTGAGCAGCTGGCTCGTGTCCATCAGACCTCCTCCGGCACCGGTCACGCTCCCGGTGTTCCGCGGAGAACACTACTACATATTGCGGAGTACTCCGCTAACCAGTCAGAGGTTCCGCAATTTCGATCAAGTCGGAACGTCGCGACTGGGGGCACAGTGGTGGGCATGGCGGATGTGTTCGAGGAGTTCGTGGGAGCGGTGGCGACGGGACTGGCCGGGCCGTGCGAGTCGGTGAACGGCACCGATCTCGCCGGGCGGGCGCATCTGTCGCGGTTCCACTTCGACCGGGTGATCGGTGCGGTGGCGGGCGAGTCGCCGTTCGCGTTCCGGCGCCGGGTGCTGCTGGAGCGGGCCGCGTACCGGTTGCTGGCCGAGCAGGTCGCCGTACTCGATGTTGCCGTCGAGGCCGGGTACGGGTCGAACGAGGCGTTCACGCGGGCGTTCGCCAGGGCTTATGGAATGCCGCCACGGGAGTGGCGGCGGGAGGCGTCGCGGGTGTTCTTCCTCGAGGCGCCGAGTGGAGTGCATTTCCAGCCGCCGGCCGGGTTACGGCTGCCGGCCCGACGAAAGGTGAGAGGGATGGACGTACTTGTCAGGATGGTCGAGCATCACGTCTGGCTGACCGGTGAGCTGATCGAACGCGGCGCCCGCCTGGACGCCGCCACCCTGGACCGCCCGATCGAACTGTCCGTCGAAGGTATCGACGACGACATCTCGATCAGGTACCTGCTCGACCGGCTGGTCTGGCAGGAGGAGATGTGGCTGGCCTCGGTCGAGGACCGCCCCTTCCAGGTCCCCGAATGCGGCCGGCAGGTCGTCACGCCGATCCCCGAACTCCGGGTCCGGCACGCCGAAGCCGGCGCCCGCTTCGTGGCCCTGGTCAACCAGTTGAACGAGGACGGCCGCTTCGACGAAAGCTTCGTCGACACCACCTGCGAACCCCCACGAGTCTTCACGTACGGCGGCATGGTCGCGCACGTCCTCACCTTCGCCGCCCACCGCCGCTCCCTCCTCGTCGGCGCCTTCCACACCGCCGGCATCACCGACCTGGCCTTCGGCGACCCCATGAACTTCGTAGCCGAAAGCAACTAACCCCCCGAGTCGTGGAATTTGGCCAGGATCGTCAGCCGATTCTCACGACTCGGCCTGGGGGCCGGGAGCCAAACGCCACGACTCGGCGGAACGATCATGCGGCGAGACGGGGATGGCGGCGGGTGCGGAGGTCCTCGGAGATGCGGGCGACGACGGTGCCGGGGGTCTGCAGGAGTTCGTACGCCGTGATGACGCGGACCAGCCAGCCTTCGCGTTCCAGGTTCTCCCGCCGGCGGATGTCCTGCCGCCATTGACGGGCGTCGCCGAGATGGTGCTGACCGTCGTACTCGATCGCGACCTTGAGCTCCGGGTAGCTCAGATCCGGCCGCGCAATCCAGCCGCCCGCGGAGTCAGTGACGACGTGACCGATCCGCGGCTCGGGCAGACCGTTGAGAACGATGATGAGCCGCAGCCGGGATTCCATCGGCGAGTCGACGCCCGACCGGACGAGCGCAGCCGCTTCGCGAGCGAGCCGGATGCCCCGAACGCCGATCGTCGCGGCCGCCAACTCGATCAGGTGCTCCGGCCGGAGATCGGACCGCCGTACAAGGGAGTCTGCCGCTGAGACCAGCTCGACGAGATCGCAGTACGGCGCGAGGTCGAGGAACGTTCGCCCTGGCGGAGTCGTCAGCAATCCATCTCGCAGTACCCGCTCGAGGTGCTGTACTTCGTGAACGCGCAGGCCGCGCACTCGCGGAAGGCTCACCCGCGGATGGCGCTCGACAGTCACATGTACGACGGCGCCGGCGCGGTCGTCACCTGTCCACAAACTCAGTGCGGTCTGGTGGCTCGCGACGGCGCCGGGCGTCAGCAACAGCGCGGCCTCGGCCTGCACCCGGGACGTCACCGCGAGGTCCGCGCCGACGTACACCGACCCCAACACGCGCCGGTAATGCACTCC
This sequence comes from Kribbella sp. NPDC054772, assembly GCF_053611945.1. Taxonomy (NCBI): domain Bacteria; kingdom Bacillati; phylum Actinomycetota; class Actinomycetes; order Propionibacteriales; family Kribbellaceae; genus Kribbella; species Kribbella sp. NPDC054772. The sequence goes on from NZ_JBSHBJ010000009.1 coordinate 168,627, forward strand.
GCGCAGCACACCCCGAGACATTCCCGCGGCTCGAGCCTCCGCTGCCGTGACCAACACCCCACCATTGTCCAGATTTCTCCGACCGCGTGACTTCCGTTATCCACAACCCGCCGAGTCGTGGCGATTGGCTTCTGCCCCAAACCCCGAGTCGTGGATCGCGGCAGATGTTCAGAGCCGATTTTCACGACTCGGCGGGAGGGGTTAGTTCTTGGGGTCTCGGAGGTCGGGGCGTTGGGTGGGGGTGGTGATGTTCACGTCGATGGGCTGGATCTTGGTGGGGGCGGTGATCTTGCCGCCGGTGACGGGGATGTTGAGTTTGCTGCCGGCCAGGTCGATGTCGATGGTGGCGCCGGTGTCGTTGGGGCTGGTCCACTCGGTGTCGGACAGGGTGATCGCGAGGCCGAGGACGCGGCCCTTCGGGATGACCTGGTCCTGGGCGCGCAGCGGGACGTTGACCGTGGTCCACTGGCCGGGGGTGAGCGACGTCGGCTTGGACAGCGACTTGCTGTGGGCGGCGTCGATCCAGCCGCGGCTGACGATGCCGTGGTCGCTCTGGGTGGTCTGCTTCTCGACCGAGTAGTAGCAGCTGTCGTCGTAGTCCGTGCTCGAGCCTTCACAGGTGCTCTCGTCGGTACGCCGAACTCCGGAGTACCGCTGCGCGTCGCCGTACTCGACCAATCGCGCGGTCACCGGCGTCGTCGCCGAGTCGGACTTCAGCCGCAGCGTCACCGACGACGTACCGCTGATCCGCATCGCGGCGCTCAACGGGGCGGACAGGAACATCTGCCGTCCGGCGATCACCTGGGACGGGTCCGCGACGATGTCGTCCTCGGTGAGGTCGGGGTCGTCGGTGATCTGCACCGAACCCTTGCCCGCGGCACCGAGTTTGCCGGCGGTCAGCGGGACCGCCACCGGACGGTTCACGGCCGGCCAGGTCTTGTAGTCGCGCCACACGTCGGGCGACGTCTCGATCGAGACCGCCGGCTCCTTCATCACACCGTTCTGCAGGCCCTGCAGCCAGTAGTCGAACCATTGGTGCAGTTCGTCCACCCACTCGTCGCGCCGGAACTCGAACGGGTCCACGTGGTCCTCGAGCCCGAGCCACAGCTTGCGCGGCACGTTGTTGCGGGACAGCGCCGACCACCACTGCGAGAAGTGGTTGGTCTGCACGTTGTAGTCGCTGAGGCCGTGCGTCATGAAGACCGACGCCTTCACCTTCGACGCGTTCTTCGTGTAGTCGCGCTCGGCCCAGAACGCCGTGTAGTCGCCGGTCTCGTCGTCGTCGTTGTCACCGAGCTCGCCGCGCACGTTGTCGCATGCCGGGCTGTCGTGGCCGACGTAGCCGCCGAGCCAGGGCATGTAGTCGTCTGAGTACGGGACGCCGCCGGAGCGGGTGTAGTCGTACCAGGACGAGATCGCCGAGATCGGCACGATCGTCTTCAGGCCCTTCACGCCGGTCGCCGCGACCCCGTTCGCGAGCGTTCCGTCGTACGACTTCCCGATCATGCCGACGGCGCCGGTGGTCCAGGACGCGCTCACCTTCTGCCCGTCGGCAGTATGTGCGGTGTTGCGTCCGTTCAGCCAGTCGATCACGTCGACGACGGACTGGATCTCGTCGCGGCCGCCGACGTCACCGCAGCCGGTGGAGCGGCCGGTGCCGACGATGTCGACGCCGACCATGGCGTACCCGCGGGGGACGAAGTAGTTGTCGTAGAACAGCGGCATCTTCCGGATCACGCCGTCGCCGTCGTAGGTCTTCTTCTCGTTCTCGTTCCCGCGTCCGCAGCAGGAGTAGTACGGCGAGGCGTCCATGATCACCGGGATCTTCGTCCCGGTGAGCGCGGGTTCGCTCGGCCGGACGATGTCGACGGCGATCACGTCGTTCTTGCCGTCGGAGTCGGTGTCCATCGTGGTGTCGACGTACACCGATTCGCGGATCGCTCCTGCGTAGTCGTAGACCGGCTGCGTGCTCTTGGTGCGCGCGTCGACATGCTGCGGCACACTGGGAGCTGCCGGGGCGGTTGCACCGGGCCCGTCCGGGAGCGGAGCAGCCACGGCGGGACCGGTGACGGTCGCGAGGCTGAGCACGGCGGACGAGACCAGGATCGTCACCCTGGCGCGGACGGTCGTCATGGCTGGGAAGGCTAGTCACTCGCGCGCCGCAACGCCAGGTTCTGCCGAGATTGGCAGCGACCTGCCCGATACTCAGCGTGAGGACGGCGTGAGGACGGGTGGTTCGATAGGGTGACCGCCACCGCCCACGGGGGGACGCACGAAAGGGTAGGCCAGTGAATCTGCGAGCACCAGTGACGTTGCTGGACGTTGCACAACGAGCGGGGGTCTCGGTCGCGACCGCCTCCCGCGTGCTGAACGGCGGGGACCGCGTGCCCCGTCCAGAACTGCAGGAACGGGTCAAGGCGGCCGCCGACGAGCTCGGCTACACGCCGAACGCGCAGGCCCAGGCGCTGGCCAAGTCGTCGACCAACCTGGTCGGCATCCTGGTGCACGACATCGAGGACCCGTACTTCGCCGCGATCGCGAACGGCGTGATGCGCGCCGCCGACGAGCGCAACCTGCTGGTGATGATGGCCAGCACGTTCCGCGACAACGAGCGCGAGATCGCTTACCTGTCGTCGTTGCGGGCGCAGCGCGCGCGGGCCGCGGTGATGATCGGTAGCCGGCGGACCGACACCGAGAGCCTGTCCCGGACGGCCACCGAGGTGGAGAGTTTCCTGAACTCCGGTGCGGGTCTCGCGCTGGTCAGCCAGTCCGGCATGCCGGCCCACACCGTCGAGCCCGACAACCGTTCGGGGTCGGCCGACCTGGCGCGGGAGCTGGTCAAGCTCGGGTGGCGGAAGTTCGCGGTACTGGGTGGTCCGGAAGGACTCGCAACGGCGCGGGACCGGCGCGACGGGTTCCTCGCCGGACTGGCCGAGGCCGGGTTGCGGCCGGTGGCGGTCGAGACCGGCGACTTCACCCGTGACGGTGGGTACGCCGCGGCGGAGCAGCTGCTGGATCGGAAGACCGACGTCGACTGTGTGTTCGCGGTGAACGACGTGATGGCGGTCGGCGCGATGTCGGCGTTGCGGGCGCGCGGTGTCGACGTACCGGGGCAGCTCGGCGTGGCCGGGTTCGACGACATCGCGACGCTGCGGGACGTGTGGCCGGGGCTGACGACCGTGCGGCTGCCGCTGGAGCAGATGGGCCGCCGGGCGCTGGAGCTGGCCGTCGAGGGCGGCGACATCGCGACCGAGACCTTCAAGGCCGAAGTAGTACTGCGGGAGAGCACGGCCAAGCGCTGAAATATGCTCTCGGGGTGACTGTCTCCGAGATCTTCGACCCTTCGGCCTGGAAGCAGGTGGACGGCTTCGAGCTGTCCGACATCACCTACCACCGCGCGGTCGACGCCGGTGTGGTGCGGATCGCGTTCAACCGTCCCGAGGTGCGGAACGCGTTCCGGCCGCAGACGGTCGACGAGCTGTACCGCGTGCTGGACCACGCCCGGATGTCGAGTGACGTGGGCTGCGTGTTGCTCACCGGCAACGGCCCGTCGCCGAAGGACGGTGGGTGGGCGTTCTGCTCGGGTGGTGACCAGCGGATCCGTGGCAAGGACGGTTACAAGTACGCCGAGGGTACGACGGCCGACACGATCGACCCGGCGAAAGCGGGGCGGCTGCACATCCTCGAGGTACAGCGACTGATCCGCTTCATGCCGAAGGTCGTGATCTGTGTCGTCCCCGGGTGGGCCGCGGGCGGCGGGCACAGCCTGCATGTGGTCGCGGACCTCACGCTGGCATCGGCGGAGCACGCGCACTTCAAGCAGACCGACGCGGACGTCGCGTCGTTCGACGGCGGGTTCGGATCGGCGTACCTGGCCCGTCAGGTCGGGCAGAAGTTCGCGCGGGAGATCTTCTTCCTCGGTGACGAGTACTCCGCCGAGGACGCGTACCGGATGGGCATGGTGAACAAGGTCGTCCCGCATGCCGAGCTCGAGGCGGTCGCGCTGGAGTGGGGCAAGAAGATCTGCGCCAAGTCGCCGACCGCGCAGCGGATGCTGAAGTACGCGTTCAACCAGATCGACGACGGTCTGGTGGGCCAGCAGTTGTTCGCCGGCGAGGCGACCCGGCTCGCCTACGGCACCGACGAAGCCGCCGAGGGCCGCGACTCGTTCCTGGAGAAGCGGCCAGCCGACTGGTCAGGGTACCCCTACGCCTACTAAGTGTCCTGAGTCGGAAGTTCGACGGCGCTTTCGGCGCCCAGGCACGCACCTCACGGCACGTGCCCAGCGCCCACGATGCTCCGCATCGAGGCCACTGACCACGCACCGCGATGCACGCACCTGACCACCGAAATCACTCGCCCAACTTCCGACTCAGGACACTAGGGCTTGTGCCACTTCTGGTTGGCGCCACCGCTGCAGCCTCGTAGCGTGAGCTTGCCACCGTTGCCCGGGGCATCGGCCGTGACGCACTTGCCGGAGCTCGGGTTGACCAGTTCGTGTTGGTTGCTCAGGGCAAACTTCTGCGCCCAGCCGCCGTTGCAGTTGACCAGCTGGACCTGAGTGCCGTCGGCGGTCGACGCCCAGGCGAGGTCCATGCACAGGCCCATCGAGCGGATCGTGCTGTCGGGCTGGAAGACCCATTCCTGGTTGGCGACTCCCTTGCAATCCCAGACCTGCAAGGGAGTTCCGTCCCGGCCGACGCCGTCGGTCGAGTTCTGTACGTCGATGCACCGGTTGGTGCTGTCGCTCTTCAGAACGGCGGGCGCCGCGGCCACTGCCGGCGGCCCTTGCGTCGTCGCGCCGCGCGGTTGCGTGGTCTTGACCGGCGGCTTCGTGGTCACGGTCGTGGTGGTCGTCGTCCGTGCAGTCGTGGTCGCCGTAGCCGTCCTGGTCGCGGTGGTGGTCGCGGTTGCCGTCGTGGTCGCGGTGACGGTCGCGGTCGGCGGCTTCCCGGCCAGCGGCGGCTTCGCGGTGACCGTGGTCGGCGGCAGCGTGATCGTGACGCCCGGCATCACGACCGTCTTCACCACCTGCTGGGGATCGCCCTTGACCGTCATCGTCTTGGTCGGACCGGCCACCCGCTCGGGGGTCGGCGTCAGCGTGACGGTCGGTGTGACCGTCGGCCGGCTCTGCGGCACATAGGCCACATCGGTCGTGTACGTCGGCCCGGAGCCGCCGCCCGTGATGGCGGTCGCACCGATCGCGATCCCGCCCACGAGAGCAGCGACGACCACGGTCGTGGACCAGGCCCGCCGATCGGGCATCCGGGTGATCCGGGGTACTCCGGGGCGGCTGGCGAAGGTGTCCGCGAAACGGGACGAACCGGTGGATCGGCGTCGCACGTCTGCTCCTGTGCTCTGGGACGGAAGGGGCGTTGCGCGTGTCTGAGGCCGAGGATCACCCGGCCACCCCACTGACGTCAAACGTTGCGCGAAAAGGTGACACCGATCACCGCATGAGATCGAATTGTTGCTGAGAGTTCACTCATTAGCGTTGTCATGAGAGCGTTCTCAACCTATTTTGAAGCGCAGCCAGGTTCTCCACTTTGCGTCGCCCACGAGGGAGATCCATCATCGACGAGCGAGTCCGCCGGACGACCGTCATCGAACTGTGTCTGGCCGAACGGGAAAGCCTTCGCCGGTATGTCACCAGCATCCTCGGCCAGGACAGCCATGCCGTCGAGGACGTGGTCCAGGAGACGCTGCTGCGGGCCTGGCAGCTCGCGGAGCGGATCGAGTGGCAGGACCGGCCGGTGCGGATGTGGCTGTTCCGGGTGGCCCGCAACCTGGTCGTCGATCACCATCGCCGGTCCGGTCGCGCGGTCCCGGTCGGCCTCGGCGCGGGTGAGTTGCAGGGCTCCGTCAGTCAGCCGGACCCGTCCGAGCAGGTGGTCGACCGGCGGGTGCTGGTCGAGGTACTGCGCGGTTTGTCGCCGGCGCATCGCGAGGTCATCGCCCGGGTGCACCTGCTCGGGCACGCAGGCGAGGAGGTCGCCGCGGTGCTCGGCGTACCGGTCGGGACCGTCAAGTCGAGGGCGCACAACGCCGTCCGGCAGATCAGGGCGGAGCTCAGCCGCGTGGACTGGGCCGGAGTCGCAGCATGAACTCGGCGTTCGGGGGCGGCGGCGGTGTCCGCGGCGTGCTCGGCTACATCGGCATCGCCCTGCTGGTGATCATCCTCATCAACCTCGTCGTACGCCGGCTCGGTGGCTGGAAGAAGCTGTTCCGGTTCATCAAACGCGAGACCAAGCGCACCGTGCGGGCCTTCACGGAGCCGATCGCGGCCCGCCGGCGGTACAAGCGCCGCCTGCGGCTGCTGACCTCGGTACTGCGGGATCGCGAGCGCTGGACCGATGCGGAACGTGCGATCGTGGCCGCCGCCGCGGTCACTCCGGGAATGGCGCCGTACGCCGTCGCGCTGGCGAAGGAGCGGATCGGCGTACTGCTGGCCGGCGCCTCGGATCTCGAGCCGCCCGCGCCCTGGAAGGCCGACCCACAGGATCCGCGGCTGTGGTGGATCGCGCGCGCCGACGTACCGGAGACCGGGTCGGTGCGGGAGCTGCCCTTGCTGGTCTGTGCCGGAATCGACACCGGCGGCACGACCGTGATCATGCTCGACCTGCTCTCCGGCCCGCGCATCCTGTCCGTGTACGGCGTCGATCGGACCGCCCGCGCGGTGGTCCAGGCGATCGCCGCCCAACTCGACGTACGGCTGCCGGTCGGCGCGATCGAGGTTGCCGACGGCATCCATCCGCGGCACGACGGACTGCCGCTGGAGGAGGCCGCGCGCCGGCTCGGCGCGTGGTTCGTGGTCGGTGCCGGCCCGTTGTCCGGGCCGCTGCCGGCCGGGCGGCGGATGGTCAGCCTCGGGGTCCCGCGCGGTTCGAGCCGGTTGCTGGAGGCGCTGCCCGACCAGACGCTGCGGCTGCACGGCGGCGCGCCCTGGCTGCGGATCGATCCGTTGCCGTTGGCAAAGGCCGTCGCGCGCTCGATCCGGCGGCTGCCACCGCACGAGTTCGAGAGCGGCGTGCCGTTCGGCCCGGAGACCACCGCGACCGAGGACCTCGGCGACCTCGAACTGCCGGCCGGATCGGTCGGCGTCTCGGCGCTGACCACGGACGAGACCGCCACTGACCGGAAGGCCGCCTCGTGGAGCTGAACCTGACCACGGTCGACTCGCGCTCCGGCGCCCGGGCCGACAAGATCGTCCGGGTTCCGCGCGGCCTGTCGGTCGCCGGTCTCGCGGACGGCCTCGGCAAACCGGGTACGACGCTCTTCCTCGGCCGTAAACGCCTCGACCCGGGTGTGCCGCTGGCGAGGTCCGGGGTTCGTGAAGGTGGCGTGATCGGAGTCGGCGGGCCGGTCGACGTACCCGATCTGCTGCAGAGTGCGCCGAAGGGGCATGCGCCGGTCGTCGTCGAGCTGCACGCCGTGTCCGGTCCGCAGGCCGGGCGGGTGTGGCGGGTCGGGCCGGGCAGTCACGAGATCGGGGCCGATCCGCAGTGCGCGATCCGGCTCGAGGGGGACGACGTTCCCGCCCGCGGCCTGTGGGTCACGGTCGGGGCGAGCGGCGAGGCGTACTGGCACCGGACCGAGGACGTCGGCGGCGACGTACTGAGTCGGCGGATCGGACCGCCGGAGGACGACGCGGCGACCAGCGCGATCCGGCCGCAGGACGACGAGCCGATGCCGGACCCGCAGCCGCAACGGCGGGTCGTCGATCCGGCGACGGCGCCGGTCGGTGAGGTGCGGTCCTGGCCGGCCGACGAGGATCTCGTGGTCGGCCCGATGCTGCTGCGGTGCAGCGGCGAGATCGAGCCGATCGCCGCGATCCGGGTCGCCGACGACGGGTTCGGGCTGGACTACAACCGGCCGCCGCGCCTCGCGCCGCACCTCGACGAGGACAAGCTCCGGCTGCCCCCGCCGCCCCCGCCGCCGCAGAACCGGCCGTTCCCGTGGCCGGTGGTGCTGATGCCGCTGGTGCTTGGCCTGGTCATGGTCGGGTTGTTCAACTCCTACTACTTCCTCGTCTTCACGTTGGTCAGTCCAATGATGATGGGGATGAACTTCTTCTCCAGCCGGAAGTCCAACCGGCTCGACCACATCAAGGCCCGGCAGCTGTACTTCGCCCGGCAGGCGGCGCTCGACGAGGAGATCGCGGTCGCGGTCGCCCGCGAACGGGTGATCCGGAACCTGACCGCACCGGATCCGGTCCGGATCGCGCAGCTGGCGACCCGGCCGGGCAGCCGGCTGTGGGAACGCCGCCGGCACGATCCGGACTACCTGCTGCTGCGCGTCGGTACCGCGGACCAGGCGTCGCTGAAGGAGCTCGACGACCAAGGCCGTGAGGAGAACCACCGGACCATCCGATGGACGATCCCGGACGCGCCGATTGCCGTACCGCTGCGCAGTCATGGGGTGCTCGGGATCGCCGGCGAGGCGCCGACCGTGCGGGGACTGGCACGCTGGCTGACGATCCAGGCGGCCGTGCTGCATTCGCCGCAGTCGCTGCGGATCGTCGTACTGGCCGAGTCCGACGACGCCGAGGACTGGGACTGGGTGCGGTGGCTGCCGCAGCTGCGTCCGGACAAGGGTCCGGCTGCGGTCCTGATCGCGAACGACGAGGCGACCACGGCGGCCCGGATCGGCGAGTTGGTGTCGCAGGTCCAGGGACGTCATCGGCGGGCGGAGGCCTCCAGCGAGCGCGAGACGGTGGTGGACTACGAGGTGATGGTGATCGCCGACGGGTCCCGGCGGCTGCGCGACGTACCCGGGTTCGTGCAGGTCCTCAACGAAGGGCCCGCGGTCGGTGTGTACGCCGTCTGTCTGGACAAGGACGAGCGGCTGTTGCCCCAGGAGTGCAGCGGGGTCGTGCTGGCTGAGGACGAGACGTTGCTGGTCCGGCGGCCGGGGATCCCGGACCAGAAGAACGTGCGTGCCGACCTGGTATCGCCGCAGTGGTGCGAGCAGATCGCTCGCTCGCTGGCGCCGGTCCGCGACGTCAGCCCGGACCACGACGCCGGCCTGCCGAAGATGGTGAAGCTGCTCGACGAGCTCGGTCTCGAGCCGCCGGAGCCCGCGGACATCCTGACCCGCTGGGGACGCCGTCCGGCGAGTACGTCATTCGTGCTCGGCAGCGACTTCGACGGGAAGTTCACCGTCGACCTGGTCACCGACGGCCCGCACGGCCTGATCGCCGGTACGACGGGATCCGGGAAGTCGGAGCTGTTGCAGTCGATGGTCGCGTCGCTCGCGGTCGCGAACCGGCCGGACGAACTGACCTTCGTGCTCGTCGACTACAAGGGCGGCAGTGCGTTCAAGGAGTGCGCGGGCCTGCCGCACACCCTGGGCATGGTGACCGACCTGGACGCCCACTTGGTCGAGCGGGTGCTGGAATCGCTGGAGGCGGAGCTGCGGCGGCGCGAGCGGATCCTTGCCGCGGCCGACGCGAAGGACCTGCCGGACTACCAGGCCAAGCGGGTCGCGAACCCGGAACTGGCGCGGTTGCCGCGGCTGCTGCTGGTGATCGACGAGTTCGCCGCGATGGTGCGCGAGATCCCGGACTTCGTGCCGGGGCTGATCGGGATCGCGCAGCGCGGCCGGTCGCTCGGCATCCACCTGATCCTGGCCACGCAGCGGCCGGCCGGTGTGGTCACCGGGGACATCCGGGCGAACACCAACCTGCGGATCGCGCTGCGGGTGACCGACCAGTCCGAGAGCCAGGACGTGGTCGACGTGAACGAGGCGGCATCGATCAGCCCGGGGATCCCGGGGCGGGCGCTGATCCGGCGTGGGCCGCGGCTGGCGGATCTGTTCCAGACCGCCTGGGTCGGGGCCGAGCGGACCGAGGAGCAGGAGGAACCGGCCGGTCCGGTCGATCCGGCCGCCGTCCAGGTCACCGAGCTGCCGTGGACGGAGCTCGGCAAGACCGTTGACCGGGACAACGACCCCGAGCCCGAGGCCGACCGGCGCGCACCGGCGCCGACCGACTTGCAGGCGCTGGTCCAAGCCTTGCGTGCGGCGGCCGGCGAGTTGCCGGACTTCGCCGCCCAGCCGCAGCCCTGGAAGCCGGCGCTCGGGCCGCAGATCCTGCTGGACGAGCTGCCCGACACGAGCGACACACCGATGTTCGCGCCGTACGCGCTGGAGGACATTCCGGCGCTGCAGCAGCAACGAGTCGCCGGCCTCGACTTCGAAACCTTCGGGCATCTCTACGTGATCGGAGCGCCGCGGTCCGGCCGGACGCAGACGCTCCGCACGATGGCCGGCTCGGCGGCGAAGTACCTGAGTGTCGCCGATCTGCACATGTACGGGATCGACGCCGCCGGTGGTGGTCTCGCCCCGATCGAGAAGCTGCCGCACTGCGGTGCGGTTGTCTCGCGGCACGACATGGAGCGCATGACGCGGCTGCTGCGGCGGCTGAACCAGGAGCTGAGCGAGCGGCAGGAGCTGGCCGGGAAGCACAACGCGACCGGGCTGAACGAGCTGCGCAAGGTGTTGCCGAAGAACGAGCGACCCGCGCACGTGCTGGTGTTCGTCGACGGTTGGGACGCGCTGTCGGCGACGTTGGACGACAGTGACCACAGCCACCTGCTGCAGGACATCACGCGGCTGCTCCGTGAAGGCGCCGGTCTCGGCATCCACGTGATCGCGACGTCCGAGAGGTCCCTGCTCGGTGGGCGCCTAGCGTCGCACAACGACCACAAGCTGCTGCTCCGGCAGGCCGACCGGACCGACTACCAAGGGGTCGGTCTGCGGGTGAAGATCCCGCCGATCGTGAACCCGGGCCGCGGCTGGCACGTGCTGACCGGGACCGAGACGCAGGTCGCCGTACTCGCGACCGGCGGTGGCGCTGAACAGGTGGACGCGATCAAGGCGATCGCTGCCGAGGCCGTGCAACGGGACGCGAAGGTCCCGGCCGCGCGGCGGCCGTTCCAGATGGCGGAGCTGCCGTCGTCGATCGAGTTCGCCGAGGCGTACGAACGGGTGGCGGAGGCCGACCGGCGACCGCAGTGGGGCCTGATCGGCATCGGTGGGGACGAAGTCGGTCCTGTCGGCGTCGACCTGGGCGGCGTCGGATCGTCGTACGCCGTCCTCGGGTCGCCCGGGTCGGGTCGGAGCAACGCGCTGTCGTGTCTGGCTGTCTCGTTGCTGGCCGGTGGTTCCTCGCTGGCCGTGATCACGCCCCGCGAGTCGCCGCTGCGGATGCTGGCGCGGCATCCGCACGTGCTGCTGATGGAGCAGGCGGACCCGGCCGAGGACGTACTGCGGGGCGCGCTGGAGCAACTCCCGCACGGTCCGAAGGTGGTCGTGATCGACGACGCCGATCTGGTGATGACGGCGGCCGCGGACAAACTGCTGAAGGACATCGTGGTGTCGGGGCGCGACCAGGGGCTCGCGTTGGTGTTCGGCGCCACCACCGACGGCTTCCAGTCCGGCATGAGCGGCTGGGCCGGCGCGGCCCGGCGCGCACGACGCGGACTGTTGCTGGAGGCCCGTTCATTCAGCGACGGCGAGTTGATCGGCGTCCGCCTCGGCGCCAACATCACCCGAGCCGCCCCCCGCCTGGGCCGAGCCTGGACCACCGGCCCTGGCGCCCAACCCATTCCCGTCCAGGTCCCCCTGACAGTCCTAAAACTCCAGCAATAGAGGACAGGACAGCGAAAGGTGGGGCCCGGGGTTTTGGGGGGGGGCCCCGGGGGGGGCGGGGGGGGCGTGGTGTGGGTTTGTGGGTTGGGGGTGGGCGGGTGGGAAGAGCCGCGGCGGG